>JAJDGD010000029.1 GCA_030265505.1 Ruminococcaceae bacterium OttesenSCG-928-O06
CTCGGCCTTCACCTCGCCCAGCACCTGCCACACCTCGCCGCTGCGCTTTTGTATGGCCAGGGTGCGAAAGCCCATCTGCAGGCTGTTCAGCAGGGCGGCCATGGTGGTGGGCCCGGCTATCACCACTTTGTACTCCGTCTGCAGGCGGTCTGCAAGGCCGCGGCGCACCACCTCGGCATACAGCCCCTCCACCGGCAGGAACATCACCCCAAAGTCTGTGGTGTAGGGCACCTGCACATATTTGTCGCGTATATCCTTGGCAAACACGCGGATGCGGTTCTCCAGCACCTTGCCCGCGGCCTCTGCGGCGGCGGCATCGGCACTCTCGTAGGCGTCCAACAGGTTGGCGTAGGCGTCGTAGGGGAACTTTGCGTCTATGGGCAGCCACACGGCCTGGCCCTCGCCGTCACCCGGCAGCTTCACGGCATACTCCACCCGTTCGCTGCTGCCGGGTACGGTGGCAACGTTGCTTTGGTACTGCTCGGGCGCCAGCATCTCCTCCAAAATGGCCCCCAGCTGTATCTCGCCCAAAATGCCCCGGGTTTTCACGTTGCTCAAAACCTTTTTCAAATCACCCACGCCGGCGGCCAGGGTTTGCATCTCGCCCAGGCCACGCTGCACTTTGTCCAGGCTGTCGTTCACCAGGGTAAAGCTTTGTTTCAGGCGTTCGTCCAGGGTTTTTTGCAGCTTTTCGTCTACAGTAACGCGCATTTCTTCCAGCTTTTTCTCGTTGCCGGCCTGCATGGCACCCACGCGTTCCTCCATGGTGCGGCGCACGTTCTCCAGCTTTTGCTCGTTTTGTACGGAAAACGCGCCGATGCGCTCGTCCAGCGAGGCCATCTGCGTGGTTACGGCCCGCTGCAGCCGCACCTGGCTGTCGCTCAGTTGCTCGCGCAGTTCCTTCAGGCGCACATCCTGCCGGGCGCCCAGCTGTTGCTGGGTCTCGGCCTGGGTTTGGGCCGCGGCGCGCAGGCTCTCGGCCATCTCCTGGCGCGAGGCACGCATCTCCTCGGCTATGCGCCGCTCCAGCGGGGCGGTGTCTGGCGCGGCGGGGGTACGCACCAGGTTCACAATGCCCAGCACCAGGGCGGCCAGGCTGGCAGCCAGGGTTGCCAGCAACAGGGCAGTTTCCATGCTTCCTCCTATTTTTGGGCGTTTTGGCGTTTCTTTGGGGCGGGCGGCGGCCTTTGCGGGCCCTGCCGTTTCCATGCGCTATCCCAAAACATCCAGGGTGGCAAAATAGTCTTCGGGGGTCTCCGCCCGGCGTATCAGCCGCACGCTGCCGTCCTCGCGCAAAAGCAGCTCTGCGCTGCGCAGCCGGCCGTTGTAGTTGTACCCCATGGCGGCGCCGTGGGCGCCGGTGTCGTGTATCACAATGCGGTCGCCAATCTCCACCTCGGGCAGCATACGGTCCACGGCAAACTTGTCGTTGTTTTCGCACAAGCTGCCGGTCACGTCGTACTTGTGGGTGGCGGGGGCATTTTCTTTGCCGGCCACGGTGATGTGGTGGTAGGCGCCGTACATGGCCGGGCGCATCAGGTTGGCGGCGCAGGCGTCCAGGCCGATATAGTCCTTATAAATATGCTTTTCGTGCACGGCCGTGGCCACCAGCTGCCCATAGGGGCCCAGCAGGTAACGCCCAAGCTCGGTAAAAATGGCCACGTCGCCAAGGCCCGCGGGCACCAGCACTTCGTCAAAGGCCTGTTGCACCCCTGCGCCTATGGCTGCGATGTCGTTGGGTTCTTCCTCGGGGCGGTAGGGAATGCCGATGCCCCCGCTGAGGTTGATGAACGATACGGCGATGCCTGTCTCCTGCTGCAGCCAGCAGGCCAGGGCAAACAGCTGCTTTGCCAGCACGGGGTAGTACTGCCCGCCCAGGGTGTTGCTGGCCAAAAAGGCGTGCAGGCCAAAGCGCTCGGCGCCTTTTTCTTTCAGGCGCAAAAAGCCGTCCCGCAATTGCTGTTTTGTAAAGCCGTACTTTGCGTCTTTGGGGCTGTCCATAATTTTATTGTGTATGGCAAAGTCCCCACCGGGGTTGTACCGGCAGCAGATGGTTTTGGGAATGCCCGCGGCCTGTTCCAAAAAGTCGATGTGGGTGTAGTCGTCCAGGTTGATGATGGCGCCCAGCCGTTTTGCGTACACAAATTCCTCGGCCGGGGTGGCGTTGGAAGAAAACATGATGTCGTGCCCGGCAAAGCCGCCGCGCTCGGCCAGCATCAGCTCCGTCAGGCTGGAGCAATCCAGCCCGCAACCCTCTTCTTTCAAAATCTGCAAAATGGCGGGGTTGGGCGTAGCCTTCACGGCAAAATACTCTTTGAAGCCCTTATTCCACCCAAAGGCGGCGTGCAGGCGGCGCGCCGCGGCGCGAATGCCTGCTTCGTCGTAAATATGGAAGGGCGTGGGGTATTGGCGGATAATCTCCTCCAGCGCCGCGCCCGTAACAATCGGCTTTTTCATAGGGGGCCCTCCTTGTACTATACCGTTTATGATAGGGGCTGCGGGGTGGTTTGTCAGTTGGCGAAGCGGGCGGCGGCGCGGCAAATTTCGCCGTTTCTTCACAGGCAGTTTCTTGCATGCGGCCGGCAAATGGTGTATGATAATTGAAACCCGCCGCAACGCGGCAAAAACGCCTTGGGTGGCCATTTGCGCTTGTGCGCCGGCTGCCCCGCCGCAAAGGAGGCCCGCCTTTTGTTCGGATACGTTCTTCCCGTTAAGGACGAAATGAAAGTGCGGGACTTTGAAAGCTACCGCGCCGTGTACTGCGGCCTGTGCAAAGAGCTGGGCAAACAGTACGGGATATTCAGCCGCTTTATGCTGAATTATGACCTTGTGTTGGTGGCTGTTTTGGCCGATGCTTTGAGCGGAGAAGCGGGCGAAATTGCCTGCGAAGGTTGCTTTGCCAACCCTTTGGCCAAGCGCCCCACGCTGTACAAAACCGGGGGCCTGGGCCTTGCGGCCGACGCACTGGTAATTTTAAGCTGGCACAAACTGCGGGACAATTTGCAGGACGAAACGTTTTTGAAGCGCCTGGCCTGGCGCCTGGCAAAGCCCTTTGTGGGGCATATGGCACGCCGCGCCGCCGCGCGGCGCCCCGCCCTTGCCGCGGTGGTAGGCGGGCAGATGGACGCCCAGTTGCAGCTGGAGGAAAAGGACAGCGCCATACTGGACGAAGCGTGTGAGCCCACCGCCAAAATGTGCGAGGCCATTTTCCGCGAGGCAGCCCAAACCGAGGAGCAGGCCCGTGTGCTTAGCCGCCTGGGGTTGTTTGCGGGGCAGATTGTATATATACTGGACGCCGCCGAGGACTATGAGGACGACTTGGAAAGCGGCAGCTACAATGTGTTTTTGCGCGCCGGGCTTTCCAAACAGCAGGCCGTAGAGGCCGCCCAGCGGCGGTGCCGCATGGCCGCCGGGGAAATTGCCCTGTGCTACAACCTGTTGCCCCTGCAGCAGTACCGCGATATTTTAGACAACATCTTCTTTTTGGGCCTGCCGGTGGGCATCATCCACGCCGGCGTAAAGCGAAACAAACAAGGGAGCGGACATGGACAAATCGCAAGCGTATAGAGCACTGGGCCTGCCCGACGGCGCCGGAGAGGAAGACGTAAAGCGCGCCTACAGGGACCTTGCCAAAAAATACAGCGCCGACAGCTACGATGCCGGCCCCCTGCGTGACGACGCCGAAGCGAGGATGAACGAGATCAACCTCGCGTTCGACGCGCTGATGAGCTATCTGCGCACCGGCAGCACCACCACCGCGGTGGACGCACCCGCCGGCAGCACCGCCTATGGCGGTAACTACGCGGCCATTCGCCAGATGCTGGCCAATGGCAAGGTGGACGAAGCGCTGGCCGAGCTTTCTGCCGTGCAGAACGGCGGCGCCGACGCCGAGTGGAACTATTTGATGGGCAGCGCCTATTACCATAAGGGCTGGTTGGACCAAGCCCTGCTGTTTTTCCAGCAGGCCGTACGGCTGGACCCGAACAACCGCGAATACCAGGCCGCGCTGCAAAACCTGCAAAACAGCAGCGACGGCAACATGCAGGGCAGCCCCTACACCCAGCAAGACCAAAGCGCCGCCGCCATGAACTGCGCCTGTAACACCTGCACCATGATGTGCTGCATGGACGCCTTGTGCGGCATGTGCCGGGGCTTTTAGTGCAAGGCCAAAACAAAAAACATAGCAGCCCGCCAAGACGCATTGCCATTTGTGGCATATGCTGCGCTTTGGCGTTGCTTTTTTTGCTGGCGGGCGGGCTCATCCCCATCGGCACATTTGCGGCGCCCATTTTCGCGGGCATTTGCCTTATGCCCATTGCCATGGACATTGGCACCAAGTGGGCGCTGCTTTCCTGGGTGGCTGTAAGCCTGTTGGCGGGCTTTCTGGTGCCGGACATAGAGCTGGTGCTGTTCTTCGCCCTGCTTTTGGGCTACTACCCCACCCTGCAGCCCACGCTGAACAAAATCAAAAACAAAATTGGGCGCTGGCTGGCAAAGCTGGGGCTGTTCAACGCTGTGGTGGCCGCCGTGTACAGCCTTTTGTTGTTTTTGTTCACCAGCAGTGCCTTGCGCGAGGAACTTACGGGCCACGGCATTGGGTTTTGGGTGGTGCTGCTGGTAATGGGCAACGCCACCTTTGTACTGTACGACGTGCTTTTAGACAAGGTGCGCCTGGTGTACTGCCTGCGCCTGCGCAAGCACTTTTTCCGCAAATAGCCGTTTGTTTGCGGCATACATCCTCCTTTGGAAAGGAACCTGCCCCATGTGTGGAATTGTTGGATATGTTGGCCAGCGCGAAAGCCAAACCGTGCTGATGGACGGCCTGAAACGCCTGGAGTACCGCGGGTACGACTCTGCCGGGGTGGCGCTGTTCGGCGCACAGGGCATTACAGTGTACAAGGCGCAGGGCCGGCTGGAAAAGCTGGTGCAAAAGCTGGCACAAACCCAGCTGCCCGCCAGCACCATGGGCATTGGCCACACGCGCTGGGCCACCCACGGCGTGCCCAGCGACATCAACAGCCACCCGCACTCCTCGGCGCGCATCAGCCTTGTGCACAACGGCATTGTGGAAAATTACTCGAAGCTGAAAGAGTTTTTGGCCCTGCAAGGCTACGACTTTGTGAGCCAGACCGACAGCGAAGTGCTGGTAAAACTGCTGGACTATCACTATAAGGGCGACCCCATTGCCGCTTTGCTTACCACGTTGCAGCAGGTGCACGGCAGCTATGCCCTGGCCATTTTGTTTGCAGACAAGCCGGACCAAATTTACGCCGTGCGCAAGGAAAGCCCCCTCATCATCGCCTATGGCGAGGGGGAAAACTTTTTGGCCAGCGACATTCCGGCCATTTTGCCCTACACTGCACGCTACAGCGTTTTGGAAAACGACGAGATCGCCGTTTTAAGCCGCGAGGCCATCAAGGTGTACGACGCGTTTGGCATGCCCACCCGCAAAGAGGTGCTGACGGCCGATTTCAGCGTGGAGGAAGCTGAAAAGGGCGGCTACCCGCATTTTATGCTGAAAGAGATTTACGAGGAGCCCGAGGTGATACTGAACGCCCTGCGCCCCCGTGTGCAAAATGGCCTGCCCCACCTGGACGTAGAGGGGCTGAACGACGAGTACCTAAAAAACCTTTCCCGCATTCACATTGTGGCCTGCGGCACTGCCATGCATGCCGGCATGGTGGGCAAAAGCGCCATTGAAAAAATGGCCCGGGTGCCCGTGGAGGTGGACATCGCCAGCGAGTTCCGCTACCGCAACCCCATTTTAAGCCCCAGCGACCTTGTCATCATCATCAGCCAAAGCGGCGAGACCATAGACACCCTGGCGGCCCTGCGCATGGCCAAAGAACGCGGCGCCAAAACCCTTGCCATTGTGAACGTAGTGGGCAGCAGCATTGCCCGCAGTGCCGACTGGGTGATGTACAGCTACGGCGGGCTGGAGATTGCCGTGGCCAGCACCAAGGCCTACATGGTGCAGCTGTGCTGTTTATACCTGTTTGCCCTGCGGCTGGCGCTGGTGAAGGGCCGCCTGCCCGAGGAAGTGGTGCGCCACCTGGTGGACGATTTGCTGCGCGTGCCCGAGGTGATACGCGGGCTGCTTGCCCGTGGCGAAGAGGTGCAGTACTTCGCCAGTGAGCTGATGAATAGCGATGATTTGTTCTTTATGGGCCGCGGTATAGACTATGCTTTGTCCTTAGAGGGCAGCCTGAAACTGAAGGAGATAAGCTATGTGCACAGCGAGGCCTGCGCCGCCGGAGAGCTGAAGCACGGGCCCATCAGCCTGGTGGTGGACGGCACCCCCATTTTGGCCCTGGCCACCCAGGACGACGTGTACGACAAAATCATCTCCAACGTGCAAGAGGTGAAAAGCCGGGGGGCCAAGGTGGTGCTTTTCTGCAAAGAGGACGCCCATGTACCCGAAAACACCTACGATTATATCTACCGCCTGCCCTGCTTTGAAGGGGTGTTCATGCCGCTTTTGCTGGCGGTGCCCCTGCAGCTGTTCGCCTATTACATGAGCCTGCTGCGCGGGTGCGACGTGGACAAGCCGCGCAACTTGGCCAAAAGTGTAACGGTGGAGTAGCCGTGGCGTTCCCATTGTACCCCGCTGCGCCGCCACACGTCGGCAGGCAAGTTACAGCCTTTAGTACGTTCATCCTAATTTTGAAAGCACCAACTACACTGAAAGAAGGAACGTGACGGCCAACATGGAAGATGCTGCCAGCTTACCGTACCTGATAGCCCTTGGGGTGATGCTTGTTCTGTCTGCCTTTTTCTCCGCCAGCGAGACCTCGTATTCCGCCCTGAACGAGATACGGCTGAAAAGCCTTTCCGGCCAGGGCAGCAAAAAAGCCGCGCGGGCGCTGGTACTGCGGGAAAAATACGACAACCTGCTCTCCACCATCCTCATCGGGAACAACATCGTCAACATCGCGTCATCCTCCATGGCCACGGTGCTGTTCGTAAAATGGTTCGGCAATTTGGGGGTCACCCTGTCCACCATCTGCATGACGGTGCTGGTCCTGGTTTTTGGGGAAATCTCGCCCAAAACACTGGCCAAAGAGAGCCCGGAAAGCTTTGCCATGTTTGCCGCGCCCTTTTTGCAGGTTTTCATGTTCATCCTAACACCGGTGAACGCCCTGTTCTCTGCCTGGAAGCGCCTTCTGCTGCGTTTATTCCGCATCCAGGCCAGCAGTGCTGCCACCGAGCAAGAGCTTCTCACCTATGTTGGCGAGGTGCGCCAGGAGGGTGGCATCAACCAGCAGGAAGAAAAAATGATACGATCAGTCATCTATTTTGATGATTTACAGGCCATCGACATCGCCACCCCGCGCGTGGATATCCACGCCGTGGACATTGCGGACAGCCTTGGGGAGATTGGCGAGGTGTACCGGGCCACCGGACATTCCCGCCTGCCGGTGTACCAGGGCAGCCTGGACAGCATTTTGGGCGTGCTGCTGGAGAAGGACTACCACAACGAATTGCTGCCCGGCACAAAAACGCTGCAGCAAGCCATACGGCCCGTGCTTTTCATTACAAAAACGGTGAAGATCTCCCAGCTGCTGGCCCAGCTGCAGCAAAACAAGCTGCACATGGCCGTTATTGTAGACGAATATGGCGGCACCATCGGCATTGTGACGGTGGAGGATATTTTAGAGGAGCTGGTGGGCGAAATTTGGGACGAGAACGAGCAGGCCCGGCAGGACATCGCCCCGCTTTCGGCCGATGTGTTCCGGGTTTTGGGCGGCGCCAGCCTGGACAAGTTCTGCGCCTTTTTCTCCCTGGGTGAGGAGGATTCCACCGCGGTGACGGTGGGCGGCTGGGTAACCGAGAAGCTGGGCAAAATTCCCACCAAAGGGGACCGGTTCGACTACCAGGGCCTCTCCCTCACGGTGGAGGAGGTGCGCCGCCACCGTGTTCTCTCGCTGCTGGTGCACCAGGTGCAAAAACCCGAAGGCGATGAGGAGGAGACGGGCGAAGGGCCTTGATTTGCCCACGGCCTTCCGCATGCAGTAGCCGTGTCCCTGTTATTGCCTTAAAAACCGGTATCAAGCCAATTTAGATAGACCATGCCACTAGTAACCTGATGCCTCCAAGCATGGAAGAATACCAACGCAGATAGATATAGCAAAAGAGTTGCCACAGGCGCGATAGGCGCCAGATGGCAACTCTTTTTATTGTACGGCAAGTTTTTTTGTGGCCTTGTCTCATCTTCATCTGTGCACGGCACGTTTATACCAAAGGCGAGCAAAGGCACCGCAACATCCATCGCCGCTGTCTGCTAAAACCACTTCTTGCGCTTAAACACCCACAGGCAGGCCACCACCACCGCCACACTCAGCACAATCACCACCGGGTAGCTGTATTTCCAGCCAAACTCCGGCATCGCCAGGTTCATACCATACCATCCGGTTATCAGCCCCAGGGGCAAAAATACCGCTGTTATAACGGTAAACAGCTTCATCGTGTCATTCAGGGACAAATCTACCTGGTTCTGGTAGGCCTCGCGCACTTGGGTAACATAGTCCCGCAGGTTCATCACTGCAATGCGCAAACGGTCCGTCCGGTTGGTTTGCAGGTGTAACAGGCGCAGAATCTTTTTGTCCAGCAGGCCGTTGGCGTTCTCCTCCATGTCCTCCAGCGCATCGAACAAGCCCTCATAATAGCGCTTCAGCACCAGCAGGCGCCGGCGCATCTGGCCAATTTGCCCGCTTATGCCCTCGGGAATCTGGTCTGCCAGGGCCTCTTCCAGCGCGCTTATCTCTTCCTCAATGTCTTCCAGGGCGGCGGCGTCTGGCCGTGTAAGCTGGGCAAAAAACAGGAACAGCGCCTTTGCCGGCAGCACTTCCTCCCCTGTTTTCTCCAGCTCTTCCACAAGGCGGCGGGCGGCCGGCAGGCCCTGGTGCACCAGCAGCAGCCCAGCGGCCCCCAGCCATATCTCGGCGCGCAAAGGTTCCGCGTCCGGGGCGGCAGGGTCGGCCGCCACCACGGAAAAATAGTCGAATCCGTCGTGGCTCTCAAAGCGTGTGGCGGCGCCCTCCCGCCGGCGAATTGCCAAAAGGTCCTGCACGCCGGGCAGGCTTTCGTCCTCTTCGCCCGCTTTCAGGATGCATATCATCCGGTCCTGCCCGGTGGGGCGGGCGCCGGCGTCAGCCCTGCAGCCATTCAAAAACAGCTCCATGGTGCCTCCCTATCCTCCCTTATTTGCGGTTCACCTTGGGGCCCTGGGGGGTGTCCTCCACCACATAGCCCTCGGCGTCCAGCGCGTCGCGTATCTCGTCTGCACGCGCCCAGTTTTTCTCGGCACGGGCACGGGTGCGCTCTTCCACCAGGGCCAGCACCGTGGCGGGTACTTCCTCCTGCTTGCGGTTGTACAGCAGGCCCAAAACGTCGCACAAACGGTCAAAAATCTCGGCCGTCTCCAGCAAGTCCCCCTTGCCGGTCTCGGGCATCAGGGTGTTTACCTCGCGCACCAAATCAAACAGCACTGCTAAGGCATCGGCGGTGTTTAAATCGTCGTCCATTCGCTGCTGGAAAAGCTCCTCCTGCTCTTTTGCTCGCTCCAGCAGCAGGCCGGTGCCGCCTTGTTCCGCCGTGGAGATGGCAAAATCCAGGCTCTCCCGGCAGGTGTACATCCGCTCCAGGCTGGCTTTGCACTGCTCCAGTATGTCCATGGTAAAGTTCAGCGGGGTGCGGTAGTGGGCGCTTAGCATGAAGTAGCGGATCGGCTCGTACCCCATCTGCTGTGCCACCTGGCGCACCGTGAAAAAGTTGCCCAAAGACTTGCTCATTTTCCGCTCATCTATGTTCAAAAACCCGTTGTGCATCCAGTAGCGCGCAAAGGGCGCGTGGTTGGCACACTCGCTTTGGGCAATCTCGTTCTCGTGGTGGGGAAAAATCAAATCCTGCCCGCCGGCGTGGATGTCGAACGTTGCGCCCAAGTGCTTTTTGGCCATGGCGCTGCACTCTATGTGCCAGCCCGGCCGCCCCGGCCCCCAGGGAGACTCCCACGCAGGCTCGCCGGGTTTTGCGGCTTTCCACACCGCAAAGTCGGCCCCGTCCTCTTTCAGGCCACCCTCCAGGCTGGTGGAAAGCTCGCGGCTGTTCTCCAGCTCATCCAGCACCAAATGGCTCAGCTTGCCGTACTCCTCAAACTTCAGCGCCCGGAAATACACGTCCCCGTTCTTCGCCACATAGCCGTAGCCTGCATCCAATATATCCTGTATCAACGCGATTATTTCATCCATATGCTCGGTGGCACGGGGCATCACGCTGGGGCGTAGCACGTTCAGGCCATCGGCATCCTTCAGGTACTCCGCCTCGTATTTTTCTGCCAGGGCCTTCACGGTGGTGTCCTGCTCGTTCGCCGTGGTAATCAGCCGGTCGTCAATATCGGTCACGTTGCTCACATACAGCACCTTTGCGCCACGGTAGGTAAGATAACGGCGCAGGGTATCGAACACGCACAGCGGCCGCGCGTTGCCCACATGGATAAAATTATACACCGTGGGGCCGCACACATAGATGCGGTACTCCCCGGGGGTTAGCGGAACAAGCTCTTCCTTTTCGCGGGACATGGTGTTGTAAACCTTCATGGATACTCCTTGTGTGATTGTAATGTATTGGCCAACGAAGCGAGCGTTATGCAAAAGTTTGCATTCGCATAACTAAGCGAGGCAGGACAGGAGAGTGAATACTCCGCCGCAAGCGGCGGAGCCTTGCGCCGATACGGCGCGCGGGCGGGGCCCAGCCCCGCGGTATGATACCTCTCATTTCGTCGTATCGATAAATCTGCGGTTCGCCCACAGATATTGTACACCCGAAACCAGCGTGATGGCCGCCACCACCCAGCACAGCACATTGGTGAAGGTGTACAGCCAGGCGCCGTAAGCATGCAGGGGCTGTATGCCCGTGTAGTACAGACGCATAATGCCCGAAGCTGCGTAGTAAAAAATGATAGTCAGCATTTGTACAACGGTTTTTACCTTGCCCCAGATGTTGGCGGCAATAACGGCACCGCCCGGCGCGGCAGAGGCCACCATGCGCAGGCCAGACACCGCAAACTCCCGCGCCAATATGGCAACCAATACCAGCGGGTGGCACACCCCGTCCTGCATCATGTACAAAAAGGCCACCGTCGTCAACATTTTATCTGCAAGAGGGTCGGCAAATTTGCCAAAATCTGTCACAATGGCGCGTTTGCGGGCAATGTGGCCGTCCAAATAGTCGGTAAAGCTGGCGATGGAAAACACGATGCCCGCCAGCAGATGCCCCGCCGGCAGCTGCGGCAGGGACACAAACACGATGAATACCGGAATAAGCAGTATGCGCAAAACCGTGAGCTTATTTGGAAGGTTCAATGTTCCTTCTCCTGTGTTTATGAAGTTTCGGAATCAGGCAAAATCGCGTATAAGTCGGCGCCGTCGGTATCGGTCACTTTTACAAGGAAGAATTCCCCCTCCTGCAAAGGCTGGGCGCCCGGCACCAGAACATTGGTGTCTATCTCCGGGGCGTCGGCGGCGGTGCGGCATAGCCAAACGTCCTCCTCGGGGTCGTACTCGTCGCACAGCACCTGCAGCGTGCAGCCCACCTGGACCTGCTGCTTTTGGGCCAAAATGCCGCTCTGCAGGCGCATCACGGCGTCGGCCCGGCGCTGGCGTTCCTCTATGGGCAGTTGCTTCATCCGCGCTGCCCGGGTGCCCTCCTCTTCAGAATAGGCAAAGCAGCCCAATCTGTCAAACCCTGCCTGCTGCACAAAGGCACACAGCTCCTCAAACTGGGGCTCACTCTCCCCGGGGTAGCCGGCAATCAGGCTGGTACGCAGGGTGGCCCCGGGCAAGTTTTCCCGTATCAGGCGCAAGGCCTCCTCTATGGCGGCCCTGCCGCCCCGTCTTCCCATGGAACGCAATATTTCCTCGTTACAATGCTGAATCGGCAGGTCAATATAGGGCAGTGCTTTCTCGCTTTCTGCCATGGCCACAAGCAGCTGCTGTGTGATCTTCTCCGGGTAGGCATACAGCAGGCGCACCCAGCGCACCCCTTCCAGTTTGTCCAGTTCGCGCAGAAGCGACACTAACAGGTTTTGGCCCAAATTCTCCCCGTAGGCCGTCACATCCTGGGCCACCAGCACCAGTTCCTTCACCCCCTGGGCCGCAAGCCAGCGGGCTTCCTCCACCACATTTTGCAACGGGCGGCTGCGGTAGCCACCGCGTATTGCCGGGATGGCACAATACGCGCAGGCGTTGCTGCACCCCTCGGCTATTTTTAACCAGGCATAGTGGCGCGGTGTGCCGATGATGCGGGGCCCCTCCAGGGGCAAACCCTGCTTTGCGGCGTAACATTCCAGCGGTGGTGCCTCCGCTTGCCGCGCGCATAGCTCTTCCAAAATGGCCGGCAGGCGCCCGTTGCTGCCAATGCCTACAACGGCATCCACCTCCGGGATCTCCCGGGCCAGCTCCTCGCGGTAGCGTTCGGCCAAACAGCCAGTTACCACCACACGCAGGTCTGGGTTGTGTGTTTTCATCGCACATGCGTCTAAAATATGTTCTATCGCTTCTTCCTTGGCGCTCTCAATAAACCCGCATGTGTTGATGATGGCAACATCGGCTTCCTCTATGGTAGCCACAGTGGTGTGGCCTGCCTCCAGCAGCGCGCGGCAAAACCGGTCGGCATCCACCTGGTTTTTGGGGCACCCCAGCGACACAACGGCCAGTTTCATCTCAGCATCCTCTCTGTGGGCAAGGTTTCTCGGGCACGGCCGGGTGCATCCACCGGCTTGCGCATGATCTTTGAATATTTGAAGGGTTTTGTGGTACATTTATGGCTGTATTCGCACTTTTCTAGGGCTATATAAGAATTTCATCCCTATCCTGCATGTTTTCCATAACTATTTTTATAGCGTCCACAATTTCCCTGTGGGAAAACCCACGGCGGGCCAGGGCGGCCATCACTTTGTCCCTTTGTCCACTTTTTAGCTTATCCATATAACTTTTCTCCAAAAGACGCAGGGCTTGGGCAGTGCCATCCATCTCAAGGCCTGCCACTGCTTCGGCGGCAAGGGCTTTGTCTATGCCCAATTGCTGCATTTTTCGCACAATTTCTGCTTTATTCTTACCGCGTTCTGCCATTCCCGCAGCCTTTGCGCATGCGAAAGCTGCGTCATCCAACAGTTCCAGTTCCCGCATCTTGGCCACAGCGGCGGCCGCGCTGTACTCATCGTGGCGCAACAACAGCTTCTGGTACAATTCCTGCTCCCCATAAGCCCGCAGGGAAAGGTACCGCAGCGCGGCGTCGCACGCCTTGCGGGTGTCGCTGTGTTCTTTCAGCGCAGAGAGCTCCCCGTCATCCAGCGAGGAGCCCTCTTGCACATGATGCGTTGCCAAGGTTTCTTCATCCACCGAAAAAAGGAATTCTCCATCGCAAAAAAGGGCAAACCTTCCCCGTTTTGTGCGCCGTATTTCCGTAATGGTCATTCTTCTTCGTCGGCGCTGATATCCAGCCCGCGGGCAGCGGCTGCCGGGGGGGCGGCCTCCGGCGCGGCGGGGGCCAGCTTGTCCAGGTTGCCCTTACCGCCCAAGCCCTTTTTCTTTTTCCCGCTGGCCACAAGTTCATCGGCATGCTCGCGCACTTTCGCCTCAATCTCATCGGCAAACTGCGGGTTCTCGGCAAAGTACATTTTCGCGTTGTCGCGCCCCTGGCCCAGGCGTATTTCGCCCGCGTTGAACCACGCGCCGCTTTTCTGCACCAGGCCCAGTTCTACAGCCAGGTCTAAAAGCTCGCCCGTACGGGAAATTCCCTCGCCAAACATGATATCGAATTCGGCGTCTTTGAAGGGCGGTGCCACCTTGTTTTTTACCACCCGCGCGCGGGTGCGGTTGCCGATGAACCCGCCGGAGGAATCTTTCAAACCCTCGATGCGGCGCACGTCGATGCGCACGGAGGAGTAGTATTTCAGCGCGCGGCCACCCGCGGTCACCTCGGGGTTGCCGTACACAACGCCCACTTTTTCGCGCAGTTGGTTGATGAAAATGCACACTGTACCGGTTTTTCCTATCACACCGGTCAGCTTGCGCAGGGCCTGGCTCATCAGGCGGGCCTGCAAGCCAACGTGGGAATCGCCCATCTCGCCCTGAATCTCGGCCCGGGGCACCATGGCGGCCACGCTGTCTATCACAATGGCGTCGATGGCGCCGCTGCGTACCAGCGCCTCGGTAATTTCCAGCGCCTGTTCACCGGTATCTGGCTGGCTTACCAGCAGGTTGTCAATGTCCACCCCCAGCGCCCGCGCATAGTCCGGGTCCAGGGCGTGCTCCACGTCAATGAAAGCCACCTCGCCGCCTTTTTTCTGTGCCTGGGCCAACACATGCAGTGCCAGGGTGGTTTTGCCGCTGCTCTCGGGGCCAAAAATCTCGATGACGCGCCCACGGGGCAGCCCCCCTACGCCAAGCGCGGCATCCAGCGCAATGGAGCCGGTGGAAATAGCATCCACCTGCATGGCCACGTTCTGGCCCATTTTCATCACGGCGCCTTTGCCGTAGTTCTTTTCAATTTGGGCCAGGGCTGTTTCCAGGGCCAGCTTTTTGCTGTCTGGCGCGGCTTTTGCCGGGGTTACAACAGGTTTTTTCTCTGCCATCGGTTCCTCCTTGGCGCGCTTGCAGCCATCCTCGTCAATATTTATAAATAGAACTCATTTCACATAGTAAACTGTCTGTCATTGATTTCTTTGTCGATCCATCACTCTTCCGGCGGCAAATCCAAGGGTTGCCATGTGCCGGGGACAGCCGGCCATACGGCTATATCCACCGGCTGCTCCCACTCGCCATCTTCCACATGCCAAATCACCTCGCCAGGCTGCTCCCCCTGGATGGTATTCAGTTCACCCTCGGCGTCCTGGTCTACAAAGATGATATCCTGCTGCTGGGGGCGGGCCGTATACACGCTTTGCGGGGGCGGCGGGGGTGACAGTGGCACACCCACCACCTCTGTTTTGGCGGCGCTTTGTGGCGGGGCATAGGCCTGTGCCTCCCCTGCGGGGGCGTACGCCTGGGCCTGGGGATATTCCTCCGCTGGCGGCTGTGAGAAAGCCGGGGTGTCGTCATATGTGGGGTACTGTGTCGCGGCATCAGCAGGTGGATATACCTGCTGGCCCTCTTCCGTAGGAGCATACAGCTCTGCCTGGGCATACTCCTCTACAGGCGGCTGCAGCGGGGGCAAGTATTCTTCGTACACGGGGTACTGCACTGTGGCATCCACTGGGGCATGCGCCTGGGCAGCCTCCCCGGCGGGGGTGTACAACCGGGCCTGGGGGTACTCCTCCAAAGGCTGCGATGACGCCGTGAGCGGATCATCTGCCGACGGGCCGCCATAGGGGGCGGCCTTCATCTCCGCCTCCTGCCGGGCAATGGTTTGCAAAAGGTCTTGCGGCTGGATCTGTGCTTCAAAAACCGTATGCGGAACAGGCGCCGCCGCGGGTTCTTCCACAGGCAACACTGCCGGGGCCGGCGGTGTACTTGCCTGCCAGGGAGAAGCCTCCACGGGTGCTGCGGGGTACTGCGGCGCGGATAGCACCACAGAAGTTTCCTCTGTGGGAAGTGTGGGCACCGGCTGGGCAAATGGCGCCGGGGCGGCTTGCCGCCATGGCTGTGTGGCTTCCACTTCCGGCAAAACCGGGGCGGTCTCCTCCGGCTCGGGCGCCGCAGCCGGGATGGAAAGCTCTATCGCCCGCCACTCCACCGGCTGCGCCTGGGGGGCGGCGTTTTCCTGCGCTATCGCAGGGGGCTCCTCGCCTGCCGCAGCTACGGCCTGCCAGCCGGGTTGGGCCCATTCCTCTGCCCCGCTGGGGGGCACGCCTTGCGGGGGCACTGCTGTGTCGGGCACTGTGGTATCCTCCGGTATTTGCGTGGTTTGTAAGGGCACCTCTGCAAGGGGCTGCAACGGTTCGCTTAGGGAAGCATCCAGTACGCCCTCCCCCTCCTGCGGGAAAAAGGGCACCGCCGGCGGGGCTTCCTCGGGTAAAATGGGCTGGGCTTGGGGCGCTGCCGCCTCTTCCAGCATGGCAAGCAGCGGGGCCGTGGCATCCCCGGCATATGGGGTTGCGTCTTCCGGCACACCCTCCGGCGCTTGCCCGGCGGGCCAAATGCCTTCCTGCGGCTGTGGGGTGGGCCAAACCTGCTGGCCCGGCACGTCCCCCAGCTCCTCTTGCTGCAGCCAATTGGGGTTGGCTATGGGGGCCAGGGGGGTGTCCTGGCTGTCCAGCAGGGGCAGGTCTTCCTCGTCCTGCTGGGCGGGAAACAGTGTTTGCAGCGGCTGGTCGTCTAAAATCAGGGGCTCCTCTGCCGGTGGCGGGGCGGGCGCCTCTTCCTCCGGCAAGGGGACGGGAGCAAAGTCTTGCACGTCGAACAGCGCCATACTCTGCGCGTCCTCGCGCGCACGCTGCTTTTGTAGCGCCAGCAGCGGCACAGGGGCGGCTTCTACCGCGCACAGCAAAAACAGCGGCATAAAGCCCACCAGTTCTGCCGGGGCGGTTTTCCATACCAGTAAAAACAGCGCCAGCCCAAACAGGGCTATGCGGCCAAAGGTAAGCGCATCGTTTTTGCGGTACAAGGCCTTGGCCCCTGCAACGGCCATCCAAAACAGTGTTGCCGCAAGCAGGGCAAAGCTGGCATAGCCCACCAGCACATACCCGTTTGCCGTGGGCAAAAAGTAGCTTTGCGCCATGCCGGCCTGCACCGGGGTTTTGGCCAGCTGGGCCGGCGCGCCCAGGGTGCCGTCGCCGTAGGTATAGCCAATTTTTTCGCCCAGATGCAAAGCTATGCCCACCGGGCCCAGGGCCTCCAGGCGGTTTTTTAGTTCCCGGTTTACATAGGCAGTGCGCTCTTCGCGGCCTTCGTGCTCCAAAATAGCCGCAAAGTCCCCCTCGCTAAAGCCCCCCTCATTTTCCAGGCCCAAAAGCACCCAGGCCTGCGGGGGAATGCCGTCCTCGCGGCTGATGGCCGGCGCCATGGGCAGGGCCCGCATACCAAAGCTGCCCCCCACATACACCGCCGCCAGCACCGCCAGCCCTGCCAGCAGCACGCGCAGGCGGCCTTTGCCACACAAAAGAATCAACAAATCCAGCGCCACGGCAATCCATATGATGAGCACGGTGAGCTTTATCAGCGCGCCCACCGCCGCCAAGGCGGACAAAATGCAGAAATTGCGGAACACCTTGCCGCTCTCGCCCCGGCGCCAGTGGCTGCGCGCGCCTATCCACAGCAGCGCCACCCCCACCACAAAGGGCATCATCAGGGTGTGGGTGTACAAAATGGGCACATACAGGGTGAACGGCAGCGTAAACACGCAGGCCACCAGCAAAAACAGCGCCTTTTTCACCCCAAACAGCCGCCGCCCGCAGAAATACAGCATCACCACGGCGGCGTCCATCGCCACAATGTTCAGCACCATGGCGGGCAGCGTAAAGTCTGTGATACCCACCACCTGCAAAAGCGAGAAAAACCCGCACAGCAGCGTGTACATGCCCAG
>JAJDGD010000003.1 GCA_030265505.1 Ruminococcaceae bacterium OttesenSCG-928-O06
CAGCCGGTTGCACAGGGCCGGGGCAAAGGCGTTTTCCTCGCCGGGGGTGTACTGGCCGGTGCGCACCAGGCTGTCTGCAAAAGCGTCCAGCAGGGTGGGGGCGGCCTTGGCATCCCGGTGGGAAAGCACCCCCGCAGGTTTATACAAAACGGCAATGCCGCCGTCCTGGTACACGGTGCCATATGGGGGCAAAGGGCCCGCCGCGGTGGGCAAATAGGCCCTGGAAGGCCCGTCAGGGAAGTATTCGTCGTTCAGGTACAGTTCCACCACGTCGCCGGCGGCCAGGCGGGCATCGGGCGCGGCGCGCCGGCCGTTCACCTTAATGCGCCGGTTGCGGAAGGCCTTGTACATGGCGGCATCGGGCAAGCCGCGGCAAACCCGCTGTACAAAACGGGAAAGGCGCATGCCGTCATCATTTGAAGTGGCGGTAAAACGTTGCATTTCTCCCCCGGTGGTGGCCCCGGAAAACAAGACGCAGCCGGGGCAAACAATGTTTTGCATTTTGGGTGCAACCGTGTATAATTGTGCGTGTACAGTTTGCGGTTTGGCGCCTGTGGTGGCAATACCAGTATATAACAAGAGGCGAAACGGGGCAAGGCGAGGTGAAAGATGAGCAGCCTACACGATGGGCACCGCAAAAGGCTGCGTGCGCGTTATTTGCGGGAGGGCCTGAGCCATTTTGAGGAGCATACCGCGCTGGAACTGCTGCTGTTTTACGCCCGTCCCCGGTGCGACACAAACGAACTGGCGCATGTTTTATTGAAGAAGTTTGGCAGCTTTGCCGCCGTGCTGGAGGCACCGGTGGAGGCCCTGATGCGTGTGGAGGGCATGGGGGAGACCAGCGCCGTATTGCTGAAGCTGGTGCCGGACCTGGGCGCTTTTTACCTGAACAGCCGCACCGCGCCCGGTACTGTGCTGGACTCTACCGAGAAGGCGGGCGCCTACTTTTTGCCCAAGTTTTTTGGCAAAAGCAACGAACAGGTGTATATTGCCGCCCTGGACGACAAGCGAAAGGTCATCCGCTGCACGCTTTTGTCCGACGAAGGCATCGTGAATGCCGTGCGCATCACGGTGAAGCGCATTGTTACCGAGGCGGTGCACACCAATGCCACGGGGGTGATTCTGGCGCACAACCACCCCGGGGGCATTGCCCTGCCCTCTACCGGGGACAAGCAAGTTACCTACCAGGCCTATCAGGCGCTGCGGCTCATCAACGTGCAGTTGCTGGACCATATCATCGTGGCCGACGAGGACTTTGTCTCGATGGCGGACTCCGGCTATATCGACATGCTGCGCCGCGACACGATTGGATAAAACAAAACAACAGGCAGGCGGGCCATGCGGGGAACACCCCATGTGGCCCGCCTTTATTTTGGGCAAAGCCATGCCCCTGTTTGCGACAAAAAATGTGCGCACCAAAGGGTATACTGGCCGCAGAAGAAGGCGCGGCCCTTTGGGGCAGGGCGTTCTATCCCAAAAAGGAAAGGTTGTTTTGCATGAAAATATTTACCATTTTTATGGGTGTGCTGCTGGTTATCGTAGGCTTTGTGTGCTTTTTCACCCCGGGGGCAACGCTGCTCAGCATCGGCTGGCTGGTGGGCCTGATGCTGCTGATTGCCGGTGTGAGCCTGATTATCGACTATGTGGCGCTGCACAAGCTGGGGCTTGTGACGGGGTTTGACTTGCTCCTGGGCATTTTAACCACCGCGATGGGCGTGCTGCTGCTGGTGAACCAGCCCGCCCGCCTGTTTACCGACGTAGTGGCCATCTATATGTTGGGTGTGTGGATGGTGGCAAGCGGCGTCATCCGCCTGGTGGGGGCCGTGCGCGCGCGCAAGGTGCCCGGCAGCGGCTGGGGCTGGTTTTTGGTGCTGGGCATCTTGATGATCGGCCTCGGCATCTACTCTTTCCTGCACCCGGCGGTGTCTGCCCTGGCGCTGGCTTGGCTGCTGGGCTTCTACATCATTTTGGAGGGGGTAGACCTGGTGGCGTTTGGGGCGTCGCTGCGCAAAGTGACCGACGCCGACGGCGAGAAGCACTGGGTGGTAAGCGGCTGATTTCCGCTTTGCATACAGTTTTGCGGCAGGTGGCCTTCCTTTGGGGCGCCTGCCGTTTTTGCGTGTGGAAAAAGGGGCCCGGCGTGCCGGGAAGGCCGGTGCGGCACCAGCAAAGAAAGCGCAGGGTGATTGTGCAAAAACACTACCCAAATGTAGAAAATGTGGTATAATAATATACTGCGGCAAAAACAGGTGCCCGGTCGGGCGCCCCGCCCGTATGCAACATGAAAAAACACAAGATAAACCACAAAGATGCGAGTAAATTGCGACCGGAAATAGCGGCAGTGTGCCGCCCGGCGCCGGGAGGAAAGCCATTCACCAACAGGACAAAAGTGCAGAAAGGCAGAGCATGGACAAATTTGAGCTTGTGTCCCACTATAAACCCACCGGAGACCAGCCCGCGGCCATTGCCGCGCTGAGCGAGGGTGTGGAGAAGGGCTACCGCGGGCAAACCCTTTTGGGGGTAACGGGCAGCGGCAAAACCTTTACCATGGCAAACGTGATAGCCAACACGAACCGCCCCACCCTGGTGCTGGCCCACAACAAAACGCTGGCCGCCCAGCTGTGTACGGAGTTTCGCGAGTACTTCCCGAACAACGCGGTGGAGTACTTTGTGAGCTATTACGACTATTACCAGCCCGAGGCGTACATTCCCAGTACCGACACCTACATTGAGAAGGACTCCGACATCAACGACGAGATAGACCGCCTGCGCCATTCGGCCACCAGCGCCCTTTCCGAGCGGCGGGACGTCATCATCGTGGCCAGCGTAAGCTGTATTTACAGCCTGGGCAACCCCATAGACTACCGCGCCTCGGTCATCAGCCTGCGGCCGGGCATGAAGATGGAGCGCAACCAGCTGCTGGCCCGCCTGGTGGCCCTGCAGTACGAGCGGAACGACTTGAACTTTGTGCGCAACAAGTTCCGCGTAAAAGGGGACATTGTAGAGGTGTACCCCGCCTACCACGAGGAGACGGCCTTCCGTGTGGAGTTTTTTGGCGATGAGATAGAACGGCTGAGTGAGATTACCCCACTGACCGGGGAGAAAAAGCGGGAGCTTGCCCATGTGGCCATCTTCCCGGCCAGCCACTACATTGTAACGCCGGACAAGATGCAAGAGGGCCTTGCCAACATCCGCGACGAGCTGGACGCCCAGGTGAAGGAATTTACCGCCCAGGGCAAACTGATAGAGGCCCAGCGCATAGCCCAGCGCACCCAGTACGACATGGAGATGCTGACCGAAGTGGGCACCTGCAAGGGCATAGAAAACTACAGCCGGGTGCTTAGCGGGCGTGCGCCGGGGTCCATTCCCAGCACGCTGATAGACTACTTTCCCGAGGACTGGCTGCTGTTTGTGGACGAAAGCCATGTGATGCTGCCTCAGTTGCGTGCCATGTATGGGGGAGACTACGCCCGCAAAAAGAACCTGGTGGACTTTGGCTTTCGCCTGCCTTCAGCCTTCGACAACCGGCCGCTGCGGTACGAGGAGTTCATGGAGAAGGTGAACCAGCTGGTGTTTGTAAGCGCTACCCCGGGCGAGTACGAGCGCAGCCAAAGCGCCCAGGTGGTGGAACAAGTGATACGCCCCACGGGCCTGGTGGACCCGCAGGTAACCGTGAAGCCCGTGGAGGGGCAGATAGACGACTTGCTGAGCGAGATAAACCTGCGCACGGCGAAAAACGAGCGTGTGCTGGTAACCACCCTGACCAAGAAGATGTCTGAGGACTTGACCGACTACCTGGATGGGCAGGGCGTGAAGGTGCGCTATATGCACCACGAGATAGACACCTTTGAGCGCATGGAGCTGATACGCGATTTGCGCAGCGGGGCGGTGGACGTCATTGTGGGCATCAACCTGCTGCGCGAGGGGCTGGACTTGCCCGAGGTGAGCCTGGTGGCCATACTGGACGCCGACAAAGAGGGATTTTTGCGCAGCGAGACGTCCCTGGTGCAAACCATAGGCCGTGCGGCCCGCAACGCGGGGGGGCCAGGTAATTATGTACGCAGACACCGTGACCCCCAGCATGGAGCGCGCGCTGCGCGAGACCGAGCGTCGCCGCGGCATACAGCAGGCGTATAACGCGGAGCATGGCATTACCCCCACCACCATTGTGAAAGAGATTGCCGGGCTGATCGAGATATCGAAAGAGGTGGACGACGGCGGCAAGAAGGGCCGCCGCATGAGCAAGGGCGAGCGCGAGCAGATCATCACCCGGCTGACGCGGGAGATGAAGGAGGCCGCGCGGATGCTGGAGTTTGAGCACGCCGCCTTTTTGCGCGACCGCATTGAGAAGTTGCGCCGCGGCGAGAGCATTGTGAACGAGCCTGAACAAGGTACTGAACGACGGGCCGGGCGCTGGGGCGGGGCCAAGCGCGGCCTGCCCGAAAGCCAGAAGAAAGCCCGCCCGCGCGGCCCCACCGGCATACCCGAGGACAGGGACCTGATTTTGAACCGCCGCAATGCCGAAGAAAAGCCGCCCAAAGAAGAGTAGACCAGGGCGCTGGCACCGAGCGGACCGGTTTATGGGACAGCAGCGCAGGTAAAATGCGGAAAAGCTGTGCCGCGGGCATACTGCTTTGCCAAGGGCGGCAGGGCCACCAGACAAAATAAGAACAAGACGACGATGAACCCAACACATAAGAGGACAAAGATTTTGGCAAACGATAAAATTATCATCAAGGGTGCGCGCGAGCACAACCTGAAGAACATCGATTTGGAGATACCCCGGGACAAGCTGGTGGTGATGACGGGGCTTTCCGGCAGCGGGAAAAGCAGCCTTGCGTTCGACACCATCTACGCCGACGGCCAGCGCCGTTATGTGGAGAGCCTTTCCAGCTATGCCCGCATGTTTTTGGGCCAGATGGAAAAGCCCGACGTGGATGAGATCTCGGGGCTTTCCCCGGCCATTAGCATAGACCAGAAGACCACCAGTAAAAACCCCCGCAGCACCGTGGGTACGGTTACCGAGGTGTATGACTACCTGCGGCTGTTGTACGCGCGCATTGGTATACCCCATTGCCCGGAATGCGGGCGCGAAATTACCCAGCAAACGGTGGACCAAATGGTGGATGCCGTGCTGCAGCTGCCCGAGGGCACTCGCTTTATGGTGCTGGCGCCGGTGGTGCGCGCGCGCAAGGGCACCCAGCAAAAGGAGCTGGAGGCCGCAAAGCGCGGCGGCTATGTCCGTGTACGGGTAGACGGCAATATCTACGATTTGGACGAGGAGATCACGCTGGAAAAGAACAAGCGGCACAGCGTGGATATAGTGGTGGACCGCCTGGTGAAAAACGACGAAGTGCGCAGCCGCCTGGCCGATTCCATTGAGACCGCTATTGGCCTGACAGGCGGGCTTGTCACCATCAGCGTGGTGGACGGCGAGGACATGCAGTTCAGCCAAAGCTATGCCTGCCCGGAGCATGGCAGCACCATAGAGGAACTGGCCCCGCGCATGTTCAGCTTCAACAACCCCTTTGGTGCGTGCGAAAAGTGTACCGGCCTTGGCACCTTCATGAAGGTGGACCCGAAGCTGGTGCTGCCCAACCGCAATTTGTCCATCCGCGAGAAAGCCATTAAGGCCAGCGGCTGGTACTATGCCGAGGGCAGCATGAGCGAGATGTACTACTTAGGCCTGGGAAAAAAGTACGGCTTTACGCTGGACACCCCGGTAAAGGACATGAGCGAAGAGGCCGTGCACGCCATTTTGTACGGCACCGGCGGCGAAAAGCTGCAGATGCGCCGTGAGAACGAGTTTGGCAGCGGCAGCTATGTCACCGATTTTGAGGGTATCATCCCGAACCTGGAGCGGCGCTTCCGCGAGACCAGCAGCGAGTGGGTAAAAGAAGAGATTTCCCTTGCGATGAGCGGGGTGGAGTGCCCCGACTGCCACGGCCAGCGGCTAAAGCCCGCGTCCCTTGCGGTGACGGTGGGGGGCAAAAACATCAGCGCGCTTACCGCCGGCACCATTGTGGAGGAGCAGGCTTTCATCCAAAACCTGCAACTGACCGAGCGGGAACACATGATTGCCGGTGGGGTGCTGAAAGAGATACGCGAGCGGTTGGGGTTTTTACAGTCGGTAGGGCTGGGGTACCTTACCCTGGCGCGGGGGGCGGCGTCCCTTTCCGGCGGGGAAAGCCAGCGCATTCGCCTGGCCACCCAGATAGGCAGTGCGCTTACCGGTGTGCTGTATGTGCTGGATGAGCCGTCCATCGGCTTGCACCAGCGTGACAACGACAAGCTGATTGCCACCCTGAAACGCCTGCGAGACCTTGGCAACACCCTGATTGTGGTGGAGCACGACGAGGAGACCATACGCCAGGCGGATTTTGTGGTGGACATTGGCCCCGGCGCCGGCGTGCACGGGGGCGAGCTTGTGGCCTGTGGCAGCCTGCAGGACGTGATGGACGAAGAGAAGAGCATCACCGGCCAGTATTTAAGCGGCCGGCGCGAGGTACCCCTGCCTGAAAAGCGCCGGGGCGGCAACGGCCGCGCGTTGCAGGTGCTGGGCGCCACGCAGAACAACCTGCAAAACATAGACGTTACCTTCCCCCTGGGCGTGATGACGGCGGTGACGGGCATTTCCGGCAGCGGCAAAAGCAGCCTTGTGAACGAGATACTGTACAAGCGCCTGGCGCACGATTTAAACGGCGCACGCGGCCTTGCGGGAGACCATAAGGACCTTTTGGGCGAGGAGTGGGTGGACAAGGTTATCGGCATAGACCAAAGCCCCATCGGGCGCACGCCGCGCAGTAACCCCGCCACCTACACGGGCGTGTTTACAGATATCCGCACCTTGTTTAGCCAAACGCAGGAGGCGAAGATGCGCGGGTATACCCCCGGGCGCTTTTCCTTCAACGTGAAGGGCGGGCGGTGCGAGGCCTGCGAAGGCGACGGCATTTTGAAGATAGAGATGCACTTTTTGCCCGACATTTTTGTGCCGTGCGAGGTGTGCAAGGGCGCGCGCTACAACCGCGAGACGCTGGAAGTGCGCTACAAGGACAAAAACATCCACGACGTGCTGGAGATGACCGCCGAGGAAGCCGCGGTGTTCTTTGAAAACCAGCCCAAAATCCACCGCAAAATAAAGACCCTGGTGGATTTTGGGCTGGGGTATATCCGCCTGGGGCAAAGCGCCACCACCCTTTCCGGCGGCGAGGCCCAGCGGGTAAAGCTGGCGCTGGAGCTGGCCAAGCGCGAGACCGGCCAGACGGTGTACATACTGGACGAGCCCACCACCGGCCTGCACGCAGAGGATGTGCGCAAGCTGCTGAAGGTGCTGAACAAGCTGGTGGACGCGGGCAACACGGTGATTGTGATAGAGCATAACCTTGATGTAATAAAGCAGGCAGACCATATTATAGACCTTGGCCCCGAGGGCGGCAACGAAGGCGGGCTTGTGGTGGCCACCGGCACGCCGGAGCAAGTGGCCAAAAACCCGGCCAGCTTTACCGGGCAGTACCTGGCCGAGGTGCTGAAAAAACACGCGCAGCAGGGAAAAGCCGCAAAACCAAAAGAGAAGGCGGCAAAGAAGGGGGCATAGCCCCCTTCTTTTTTGTGTTGGATGCCGGAGGAAATAGCGGGTGCAATTTTTGAACCGTGTACGGATGCGCAAAAAAGTTTGGGCGGTTTGTGAATGGAAGTGTGGCGCAAGGCGTGGTAACATAAAAGCAAGAGGCACAACTGCCGCTGTTTGCCACAGGAGAGGAGGCTGCGTATGAAACCCACAAAACCTGTTTTACTGCTGGCGCTTTTGCTGGCCATGCTTTTCGCCCTGCCCGTGTATGCGGGCGCCGCCAGCCAAGGCGAGGAGGCCGGGCTTGTAACGGTGGAAACCCCGGGGGACGGCAGTTTTCTACATGCGCCGCCCAAAACCAATTTGACCTGCTGCCAGCCCAACACCCTGGTGCGGACGATAAAGCTGGGCGAGTGCCACCACCCGGGCGAGGATTTGTGCAGTGCCTGGGCCCACGAGACGACGGAGTGCACCGGTTGTGGCAGGCTGTTGGCCGACGAGAGCGTTTTGCTGTATACCCACCGCCACCAGCATCTGTAGCTGCTTTACAAAAACCGACGGTCCGGCGCTGAGCCGGGCCGTCGCCTTTGGTTTTGCCTTGAAATTTTGCCGGGAAAAGTGTATACTAAATTAGATTCAGAACTGTTTTTTGCATCATCTGCAAATTGGCACAAATGCGCAGCATAAAGCGGGGTGGGCGGGCACGGCCCGCAAGGCACAACCGCCCCGGCAGAGGGTGTAACCGCGGCAAAGGAAAAGGGAGACAGGGTGGATAGAGCAGAGTATATCCGGGACGAATATGCGGCCGAGGTGATTGCCGGCCACTACAAGCGGCAGCCGTATGCGTTCATCCGCAACTTCGGCTGCCAGCAGAACGTGAACGACTCCGAACGCATGCGCGGCGTTTTGGAGGATTTGGGCTACCAGATGGTGGACGCGCCCGAAGAGGCGGATTTGATTTTGTTCAACACCTGCGCCGTGCGCGAGCACGCCGAGCAGCGCGTGTATGGCAACCTGGGTGCGCTGAAAAGCCTGAAACAGCAAAAGCCGGGCCTGCTTTTGGGGCTGTGCGGCTGTATGGCGGTGGAGAAAACCACCATAGAAAAGCTGCGCGCCAGCTACCCCTATGTGGATATGGTGCTGGGTACAAACCCGGCCCACCAGCTGCCGGCTGCCCTGGTGGAGAAAATGACCACCCGCAAAAAGGCCTTGCGCCTGCCCGCTGTGCGCGGGGACGTTGTGGAGGAAGTGCCGCTTGTGCGGCACTCTGCCTTCCGGGCGTTTGTGCCCATCATGTACGGGTGCGACAATTTCTGCTCCTACTGCATCGTGCCTTATGTACGCGGGCGCGAGCGCAGCCGCATGCCCGCCGATGTGCTGGCCGAGGTGACGCAGCTGGTGGAAGCCGGCTACAAGGAGATTACCCTGCTGGGGCAGAACGTGAACTCCTACGGCAAGGGCACGGGCGAGAAGGTGGATTTCAGCGACCTTTTGGCCATGCTGTGTGCCATCCCGGGGGACTTTAAGATACGCTTCATGACAAGCCACCCCAAAGACGCCACCCGCAAGATGATAGATACCATTGCAAAATACCCGCAGCTGTGCAGCCATTTGCACCTGCCGGTGCAAAGCGGCAGCAACGAGATTTTGGCCCGCATGAACCGCCGCTACACCGCCGAGGATTACCTGGGGCTGATAAACTATGCCAAAAGCTGCTGCCCGGAGATGACGTTTTCCTCCGACGTGATGGTGGGCTACCCGGGCGAGACCGAGGAGGACTTTGAGAAAACCGTGGCCCTGGTGCGCGAGGTGGGCTTTACCCAGTTGTTCACCTTCATTTACTCAAAGCGGCCGGGTACCCAGGCGGCAGAGCAGCCGGACAACACCGGCCACCGCGACAAAGCCGGGCGCATCCACCGCCTGCAAGTGCTGCAAGAGGAGATGGTGGCCCAAATTGCCACGCCGTGGGTGGGCCAAACCTTCACCGGCCTTGTAGAGGATGCCGGCCGCGCCGAGGGCACCATGCAGGCCCGGCTGGACAACAACATGCTGGTGGAATTTGCCGCCGATGAAGCACTTTTGGGCCGCATTGTGCCCGTGAAGATAACCGCCGTTAAGGGAGCCATGCTGGAAGGCGAGCACGCCAAATAACAGGCTTATTTTGAATATGGAGAGAAATTATGGACGCGATTACGATGTTTAAAGAAGCCGCCGTGCAGCTGCAGCAAGAGGATATCTGCCGCCGGCTGGCCACGGCCCGCAAAGCCAACGACGACAACACCGAGCTGCAGGACAAAATTGGGGAGTTCAACTTAGTGCGCCTGGAGTTGAACAACGAAATTGAGAAATATGAGCGGGACGACGCGAAGATTGAAGAGCTGAACACCCGCATCAACGCGCTGTACAACGAGATTATGAACAACGCCGCCATGCTGGAGTACAACGACGCAAAGCAGGAGGCAAAGCCGCTGGTGGAGTATATCAACGCTATCATTGCCGCCGCTATAGACGGGGACGACCCCATGCAGGTGCAACAGCCCGAGGACTGCTGTGCCGACGGGTGTGCCTCTTGTTCGGGCTGTGGCTGAAAAAGCCCACACCCCGCGGCAGACGAAGTGCGGGCCTCGCTAAGCGGGGCTCGTTTTCCTAAGGCGGCGAAAACAGGGCACAGACAGGCGGTTTTTGCACGCGAGCGCCGCCGTAAAGCCGAACACCTTTTCGCATAAGAACAGGCGAGACGAACACGGCACGCAAAACACAAAGGGGTGGGCCAATGGCGGATTTTTCCCCCATGATGCGGCAATATTTGGATATCAAGCAGCAGAATAAAGACAACATCCTGTTCTTCCGCGTGGGGGACTTCTACGAGATGTTCTTCGAGGACGCGGTGCTTGCGTCCCGGGAGCTGGAACTGACCCTGACCGGCAAGGAGTGCGGGCAAGAGGAGCGCGCGCCCATGTGCGGGGTGCCCCACCACAGTGTGGAGGCCTATGTGGCCCGGCTGATAGAAAAAGGCTACAAGGTGGCCATTTGCGAGCAAACCGAGGATGCCGCCCTGGCAAAGGGCCTGGTGGAGCGCGAAGTGGTGCGGGTGGTTACCCCCGGCACCATCATCGAAAATTCTATGCTGAGCGACGACAAGAACAACTACATCGCCAGCATTTACTTGGGGCAGGGCCTTGCGGGCCTGTGCTTTGCCGATATCTCTACCGGGAACGCCCATGCCACCTGCCGCAAAGGGGAGGACCTTGACAAGCAGGTGATAGCCGAGCTTGCGCGGTATTCCCCCAAAGAAGTATTGTTCAACGGCGCGGTGTTGGAACACAGGGAGATTACCGAGTTTATCAAAAAGCATTTGGACTGCAGCGTGGAGCTATTGGACGACGAGGACTTTGCCCCTGCGGCTGCCAAGGCCCGCATAGACGCCCAGTTTGCCGAGGCGGGCGCCGTGCCCCTGGCAGAGGATGCGCCCGAGTATGCCGCGCTGGGGGCGCTGTTGCACTATCTGCAGCTGACGCAGAAAAAAGGCACCGGGCGCCTGAAAACCGTGGAGCACTATGCCGAGGCGCAGTTTATGCACCTTTCCCCGGTGACGCGCACCAATTTGGAATTGACCGAGACCATGCGCGGCCGGGAGAAGAAGGGCACCCTTTTGTGGGTGCTGGACCAAACCGTTACCGCCATGGGCAAACGCCTGCTGCGCAACTGGGTGGAACAACCCCTGATGAGCCCGGCGGCCATAAACGGCCGGCTGGACGCCGTGGCCGAGCTGTACCAAAACAACGTGGGCCGGTTGGAGCTGTGCGAGGCGCTGAGCGGCGTGTTTGACATGGAGCGGCTGATGACGCGGGTGGTGTACGGCAACGCCGCCCCGCGCGATGCCGCCGCTTTGGCGGCCACTTGCCGCCGCCTGCCCGATATTTTGCAGCAACTGGCCCCGTTTGAAAGCGGGGAGATGCAGCAGCTGCGTGCCCAGATGGACCCCCTGCAGGACGTGGAGCGCACACTTTCTGCCGCGCTGGCAGACGAACTGCCCGCTAAATTGGCCGACGGCGGGGTGATACGCGGCGGCTACAATGCCGAAGTGGACGAGCTGCGCGATGTGATGCACGGCGGCAAGGGCATGCTGGCCGGCATGGAGGCCAAACTGAAAGAGGAAACGGGCATCCGCACGCTGAAAATAGGCTACAACAAGGTGTTTGGATACTACATAGAGGTGAGCCGCAGCTTTGTGAACCAGGTGCCCGCGCACTTTGTGCGCAAGCAAACCCTCACCGGGGGCGAGCGGTATATTACCGAAGAGCTAAAGCAACTGGAACTGCGTATTTTGGGCGCGGGCGAGCGCCTGGCCGTGCTGGAGCGGGAACTGTTCGACGCATTGCTTGCCGCTGTGGCCGAAGAACTGGTGCGCATACAGCGCACCGCCGCGGCCATAGCCCGGCTGGATGTGCTGTGCAGCCTGGCCCAGGTGGCGGTGGCAAACGGCTACACCCGCCCACAGGTGGACGGCGCAGACGAGGTGGAAATACGCGAAGGACGCCACCCGGTGATAGAAAAAATGCAGTTGGGCGTGCCTTTTGTGCCCAACGACGCGAGGCTGGACTGCGACGAAAACCGCATGCAGATTATCACCGGGCCCAACATGGCGGGCAAATCCACCTATATGCGGCAAATCGCGCTCATCGTTATTTTGGCGCAGGTGGGCAGCTTTGTGCCGGCGGCCTTTTGCAAGGTGGGCGTGTGCGACGCCGTGTTCACCCGGGTGGGTGCCTCGGACGATTTGGCCCAGGGTCGCTCCACTTTCCTTGTGGAAATGAACGAAGTGGCGGAGATATTGCAGTATGCCACCCGGCAAAGCCTGGTGATTTTGGACGAGATAGGCCGGGGTACGTCCACATTCGACGGCATGAGCATTGCCCAGGCCGTGGTGGAGCACATTGCCGACAGGGACACCGGCCCCGGCTGCAAAACCCTGTTTGCCACCCATTACCACGAGCTTACAGACCTGGAAAACTCCGTAGACGGGGTGAAAAACTACAACATCGCGGTAAAAAAACGCGGGGACGACATCACCTTTTTGCGGCGCATTGTACGCGGCGCTGCCGACGACAGCTATGGCATACAGGTGGCAAAGCTGGCCGGGGTGCCTGAGGGCATTATAGAGCGGGCAAAGCAGGTGCTGCGGGTACTGGAGAAGACCAGCCGCGCCACCGGCAACGTTACCCAGCTGGACTTTGAGGCACTTTCCGAGATACACAACGTGCAGGCCCCCGCCGAGGTGGTGGACCGCCTGCGCAGCCTGGACCCCGAGACCCTGACCCCGCTGGAGGCGCTGCAGCTGGTGTACGAACTGCGCGCCGCACTGGCAGACGAATAAAACCCACGGTAGAACACGCGAAAGAAGGTGCCCCATGGCCATACAGATACTGGACGCCCACACCGCCGAGCTGATTGCCGCCGGCGAAGTGGTGGAGCGCCCGGCTTCGGTGGTGAAGGAGCTGGCAGAGAACGCCATAGACGCCGGGGCCACCACGGTGGCTATCGCCATTACCCGAGGCGGAGTGGAGAGCATTGTGATAGAGGACAATGGCTGTGGCATGGAAAAAGCGGATATCCCCCTGGCCTTTGTGCGCCATGCCACCAGCAAGGTGCGCACCATAGAGGATTTGGACGCCATTGCCACGCTGGGCTTCCGCGGGGAGGCGCTGGCCAGCATTGCCAGCGTGGCCAAAATGGAAGTGCTTACCAAGCACGAAAATGAGGACAGTGCCTGGCGGTATACCGTAGAGGGCGGCGTGGAAGGGCCCCTTTTGCCCGCGGCGCGCGCCGCGGGCACCACCATTGCTGTACGCAACCTGTTTTACAACGTGCCCGCCCGCATGAAGTTTTTGAAAAAAGACGCCAGCGAAGGCACCTTTGTGGGCGAGGTGGCCATGCGGCTGGCGCTGTCTCACCCGCAGGTGGCCTTCCGCTTTGTGCGCGATGAAAAGCAGGTGTTTGCCACCCCCGGCGACGGCAAGCTGGAAAGCGCCGTATACACGGTGTTGGGCGCGGCGTTTGCACGCGGGCTTTTGCCGGTGGATGCGGCGGACGGCAACTACCGGGTAACGGGGTTTGTTACCCCGCCGCGGGCGGGGCGGGCCAGCCGGGCCATGCAGTACTTTTTCATCAACGGGCGGCATGTGAAAAACCGCACCATGATGGCCGCGCTGGAGCAGGCCTACCGCGGCATGGCCATGCAGGGGCGGTTCCCCGGCGGGGTACTGTTTTTGCACATGCCCTATGGCCTTGTGGATGTGAACGTGCACCCGGCCAAAACCGAGGTGCGCTTTGCCCGCGAGCAAGAGGTGTTTGGCGCCGTGTACCGGGCGGTGAAGGCCGCTTTGGTGCAGGGCGCGGGCCAGTATGGCCGTTTTGCGTTTGGCGCGGGGGAAGGCGTGGAAGACGCTGCCGGGCCTGCCGGCGAAGAGAGCCCCGCTGCCCAGCCTGGACAGCAGGCGCACGGTACCCCTGCGCAAAGCACCACGCAAACCACGATGGGTGGCATGCCGCACCGGGAAACACCGGCGCCACAACAGCTGGCCGCCTGGCAAAGCACGGTGGAAAGCGCCGCGCAAATGGCGGGGGCCCTCTCCTCCGACGCGGGATATTTGCCCTACACCACAGCCGCTACGGCGGTGCGCCAGCCGCCTCCGGCGGGCCCGGCACCGGGGGAGCATATGCCTGTGTGGCCCACCGGGCTGGACATAGACCCCGAGGAAGACGAGGATGCGGCCGCCCAGCAGCAGCAGCTGCCGGGCACCGCCGGTGGTGCCGAACTGCGCCTTGTAGGCGAGGTGTTCAAGACCTACATTCTGGCCCAGATGGGGGACAGCCTGTGCCTGATAGACAAACACGCCGCCCACGAGCGTAATCTGTATGAAAAATTGGCCGCCCAGCGAGACGGCGCGGCCAGCCAGCAACTGCTTTCTCCGGTGAATGTGCAGCTTTCTGCCGAGGAAAAAGAGGCCCTGCTGCAAAACGGCGAGGTGCTGCGCGCAGCGGGCCTGGAGGTGGAGGACTTTGGCGGCGGCAGCGTGCTGGTGCGCGGGGTGCCCGCCGATGTGGAGAACAGCGACGTGGAGGGCCTGGTGGTAGAGCTTGCCGCCCGCCTTTCTGTGAACCCGAAGGACAGCATAGACGCGAAAACGCAGTGGGTGCTGCACTCCATGGCGTGCCGTGCCGCCGTAAAAGCCGGAGACAACACCCCGCCCGGGGCGCTTTTGGCCCTGGCGCAAGACATTTTGACGGGGAAGGTGCCGCCGTTTTGCCCGCACGGGCGCCCGGTGGTGCTGGAAATTCCCCGCAAGGAACTGGAGAAACAATTTGGCAGGCTTGGGTAAAATACTGGTGGTGTGCGGGCCCACCGCTACCGGCAAAACCGCCCTGGCCTTGCACCTGGCCCGCAGCCTTGGTGGCGAGGTGGTAGGGGCAGACTCTATGCAAGTGTACACGGGCCTTACCATTGGCACGGCGGCCCCCACGCCAGGGGAGATGGCGCAGGTGCCGTATCACCTGGTGGGCCATGTGCCCCCGCAGCAGCCCTACAGTGTGGCCGCCTGGCTGCAAGATGCCGAAGAGGCCATTGATGAGATACGCCAAAAAGGGCGTGTGCCTGTGGTTTGTGGTGGCACAGGGCTGTATATCCAAAGCCTTGTAATGGGCTTGCGCTTTACAGAAGAAAACGACGATGGACTGCGCGCACAACTGTATGCAGAGTGGGAAACAAACGGCGCCGAGGAGATGCACCGCCGCCTTGCGGCAGTGGACCCCGCCCGCGCCGCCGTGCTGCATGTGAACGACAAAAAACGGGTGCTGCGGGCACTGCAGCAATGCATGGCCACCGGGCAAACGGCCGAAGAGAGGCTGGCGGCCTCGCGCAGGGTGCCACCCCGCTGGCAAAGCCTTGCCATAGGGCTGCATTACAGCACCCGCGCTGCGCTGTACGCCGCCATAGACAGCCGGGTGGATGAAATGATGCAGCGTGGCCTTTTGGAAGAGGCCCGTACCGTGTGGCACCACCGCGCGCAGTATGCCACCGCCGCCCAGGCCATAGGCTACAAAGAGTTTTTCCCCTACTTTGAAGATGCCGCCCCGCTGGCAGACTGCACCGCCCGCCTGAAACAGGCCAGCCGCAACTATGCCAAGCGCCAGCTTACCTGGTTTGGTGGCATGCAGGGCATCCACTGGCTGGCGGTGGACGAAGACGGCGTGCTTGAAAAGGCGCAGGCGCTGGCCCAGGGATTTTTACAGCCCGAATAACCCCCCAAAAACAGAAAGGAGGAGGAACGACATGCCGGATAAAACCCCCAAAGACGCCCAAAGCGCGCCCCAAACATCGCAGCCGGGCGCGGAACAGCACCCGCAGGCAGAAAATAACGGCGCTGCCGGGCAAAAAAAGCGGTCCTCCCCTTTGGCGCGGCGCAAGCTGTGGCGGCGCCTGCGCTGGGCGCTGTGGCTGGTTTTGGCGGTGCCTTTTGTCTATTTTGCGGTGCAGATCTTCATCATTTTGGCGCCGCGCATGCGCACCGAGGTGGTGATGATGGACACCATGACGGATTCCATCACGGTGACGGGCCAGGTGGTGCTGAACAGCCAGCCGGTAAGCGGCGGCGGGGAACACCTGTACTACACGGTGCCCGCTGGCCAGCGCGTGAACGCCGGCACCGACGTGGCAATGCTGTTCCCCAGCCAGGCGGCCCTGCAGGCCATGGGCAACCTGGCCGCCACCGAGCGAGAGCTGGAACTGCTGCAAGAGGCCCAGCGCACCGCCACCGACGGCCGGGATTTGGACAACCTGCTGGGCCAGATGCACGAGGGCTTGCAGGACCTGATTCTACTGACCCAGAGCGGCGACTACTCCGCCATGCTGGACGCCAAAAACGCCATTGCACTGGCCGCCAATAAGATACAGATCTCCACCGGGGAGACCGCCAGCTTTGAAAGCCGGATACGTTATTTGGAGGCGCTGCGCCTGCAGTATATGGAGATGGCCCAGCCCACCGCCACCGTGGTGGCGCCCGAGGGCGGGTACTTTACGCCCAGCCCCCGGCACGATGCTGTGATGATGGACTACGACACTGCCAAAGCCCTGGACGCCGAGGGATGGCAACAGGCGTTGCAGCGCCCGGCCCAGTACTACGGCGAGGACGTGGTGGGCCATGTGATTACGGACTACAAGTGGCGCTTTTTCACTGTGGTAAGCGCCCGCCAGGCGGAAAAGTTTATAGTGGGAGACAAAAGCCTGCACATCGCCTTTCCCGACGCCGGAGACGCGAGCCTGCCTGTGGTGGTGGAGAGCGTTACCCTGGACGAGGCAGCCGGGCTTGCCGTGGTGGAGTTGTACTGTGAGTACTTAAGCCCCGAGGTGCTGAACTTGCGCACCGAGAAAGCGCAGATTATTTTTGGGGTGGAAAAGGGCATACGCATAGACAAAAACGCCCTGCGGCTGGTGAACGTGGAAAACGAGGACGGCAGCGTTACTACCCTGCGCGGGGTGTATGTGAAGTTTGGCAACATGGTGTACTTCCGCCGGGTGGAGATTTTGCTGGAGGACGAGTTCTACATGCTGGTAAGCCCGGTGGTGCGCCAGGGCGTGAACGAGGTGGAACTGTACGACACCGTGGTGGTGGACGCGGGAGGGGTGGAGCTGTATGACAGAAAGATATTGTAACATTGCCGAACGGGTGCAAAAGGTGCGCGAGGGCATGGCGCAGGCCGCCCTGAAGGCGGGCCGCAGGGTAGAGGACATCACCCTGGTGGGCGTTACCAAAACCCGCACGGCAGACGAGGTGCGCCGCCTGATAGAAGCCGGGGTAGACCATATTGGCGAGAACCGCATACAGGAACTGCTGGACAAACGCCCCTTTTTGACCGACCTGCCCCACACTGCCCACATGATAGGCCATTTGCAACGCAACAAGGCAAAATTTTTGCCCGGCTGTGTGGACATGTTGCAAAGCCTGGACAGCGCCGAGACCCTGGCGGCGCTGGAGAAGGCCTATGCCGGCGCGCCCGCCCCGCTGGACGTGCTGATTGAGGTGAATATAGGCGGTGAGGCGAGCAAAAGCGGCGTTGCCCCCGCAGGGGTGCTGCCCCTTGCCGAGGCCGTGTGCCAAAGCCCCCATGTGCGCCTGCGCGGGCTGATGGCCATTCCCCCGTTTGTTGAGGGTGAGAAGGTGCGTGGCTATTTTGCGCAGATGCACCAGTTGTTTGTTGACATTCAAAGCAAAAAAATGGATAATAGTACTGTTGAAGTACTGTCTATGGGAATGTCTTCTGACTACCCCTACGCCATTTTAGAGGGCGCCACCATGATACGGGTGGGGACCGACCTTTTCGGCCCGCGGTAGGAATGCGGTATACACCGGGAAAGTTACGCGATCCCGCTAGATAAAGGAGATACACGATGGGTATTTTTGGCAAAATCCGGGACATCATGGGCGTGGACGATGAAGACGATTTCGAGATGGAGGAAATGGATTTCATCGGCGGGCGCCAAACCGGGTACCAAACCATGCCGGACGACGACTATGCGATGCCGGAAAAACGCAACAAGGTGCTGAATATCAACGCCACCACCCAGCTGCAGGTGGTGCTGGTGAAGCCCGAACGTTTCGACGACGCCTCTGCCGTGGCCGACCATTTGAATGCCCGCCGCACCGTGGTGCTGAACCTGGAATCCACCAACAAAGAGGTGTCCCGCCGGCTGATAGACTTTTTGTCCGGCGTGGCCTACGCCAACAATGGGCAAATTAAGCGGGTGGCCAACAACACCTTCATCATCACCCCCTACAACGTGGACATTGTGGGCGACATTTTGGACGAACTGGAAAGCAGCGGGGTGTTCTTCTGAGCGATGCACAACAGCCTGCCGCCCGCAGCTACCCGCCCGAGACAAGGGAGGAAAAGCTGCTGGTGCGCCGCGTGAAAGACCTTGTGCGTGGCGTGCAGGCACAGCGAAACGCGTGCTACACCGCCTTTTTAAGCGACAGGCAGCAGGCCCTTGCCAAAGCGGCCCTGGCGCAAGAGGGCTGGCGGCAGTTCCAATTTTTTGGCGGCTATCAAGGCGCAGAGCGTGCAATGCTCTGCGTTTTTGAGGATTCGGGAGAGATTTCATTCCCCATTGCGGCCCTGCGGGCCGGCGTGCAAGGCGCGCAACAGGCCCCCGGCCACCGGGACTATCTGGGCGCGGTTTTGGGCCTGGGTATTACGCGGGAGTGCGTGGGCGACATTTTGGCAGACGACGCCGGCGCCACCGTGTTTGTGCAAAGCCGCGTGGCGGGGTTTCTACAGCAGCAACTGTTTGCGGTGGGCCGCACAAGCGTGCAGGTGGCACCGGCAGGGCCCGAGCATCTGGAACATTTGGATGCCCAAACGGCGGTGGAGGTACAGGCGGCGTCGGTGGCAAGCCTGCGGCTGGACGCCGTTTTGGCGGCGGTGCTGCCCGCAAACCGCGCGGCGGCGGTGCGGCTGATAGATGCCGAGCGTGTGCAGGTGAACCACCGCACCGCCCAAAGCCCCCACACCCCGCTACAGGCGGGGGACGTGCTCTCTATACGCGGCGTGGGGAAATACCGGCTGCTTGGCACCGGCAAAAAAAGCAAGAAGAACCGTACCATCATAGAGTATCACAAGTATTGATACAGGAGGCGGAACCATGACGGCAGAGGATATTCGGAACACCAGGTTTGCACAGGTGCGCAAGGGGTATAATACAGAGGATGTGGACGACTTCCTGCTACAGATAGCAAGCGAGGTGGAGCGCCTGCAAACCGAGCTGGAGATGGCCCGCCTGGAGGGCGACGGCGTGGCCGACCGCATGCAGGAGGCCTTGACCGAGGCCATAGCCGCAAAAGAAGACGCCGAGGCCAAAATGTATATACTGGCCGAGAAGGTGGAGGAATACCGCGGGATGGAGGACACCCTGAAAACCGCGTTGATAAACGCCCAGCGCATGGGCGAGACCGTGGTGCACGAGGCCAAGCAAAAAGCCGAGCAGATGCTGCGCGAGGCCACGGGCCAAAGCGAACTGCTGCGCCAGAAGGCCGAGCGGGAGATTGTGCGTGAGCGCGCCACCTTAGAGGACATTTTGGGCGAGGTGAACCGCTTTAAAACCACCATACTGAACCTGTACAAGCAGCACATCGAGTCTCTTAGTGCGCTGGACGCCCCCAACACCCGGGCCGAGGAAGTGCTGGAGGAGACGAAAAAGTATAAGGACATAGAGATTTTGCCCCCCGGCGGCGAGGAGCCCATACAAAGTGCCGCCCAGCCGGAGGCGCCGCCTATACCCGACGCGGCGCCCCCCGAGGCCGAAGGCCCCCCTGCGGCCGGCTTTTACGAGAATGCGGCTTTGCTTACAGAGGAGCCGGAAGCCTGAGAAACCACCCCAAGGAGAGATGCAACAGTGGCCGACTATAACAACACGCTGAACCTGCCCAAAACGGATTTCAGCATGCGGGCGGGCCTGCCCGCCAAAGAACCGGGCATGCTGGAAGAATGGCAAAAGGTGCAGCTGTACCATAAAATGGTGGCCGCCAATGAAGGCAAGCCCACCTATCTTTTGCACGACGGGCCACCCTATGTGAACGCGGATATCCACATGGGCACCGCCATGAACAAAGTGCTGAAAGATATGATTGTGCGCTACAAAAACATGGCGGGCTTCAAGGCGCCCTATGTGCCCGGGTGGGACACCCACGGCCTGCCCATAGAGCGGCGCGCCATGGAAAAGGTGCGTGAAAAAACCACCCACACCCACGACGACGGTTGTCGCCACGATGGACAGGACCACCACGGCGAAAACCGCTATGGCGTGAGCGACTATGAGCTGCGGGAGATTTGCCACGACTTTGCCCTGCACTACATCGACGTGCAGCGCCAAAGCTTTGAGCGGCTGGGTGTTTTGGGAGACTGGGACAACCCCTATATCACGCTGGACCCTGCCTTTGAGGCGGCGCAGATTGGCGTGTTTGGCCAGATGGCGAAGAAGGGGTACATCTACAAAGGGCTGAAACCCGTGTACTGGTGCCCGGTGGACCGCACCGCCCTGGCCGAGGCCGAGATTGAATATGAAGAGGAGCCGGTGGATTCCATCTATGTGGCCTTCCAGGTGGCGAAAGACAACGGCGCGCTGGAGAAAGCGGGCATCCCGGCAAACAAGGCCTGGTTTGTGATTTGGACCACCACCACTTGGACGCTGCCCGGCAACGTGGCCATCTGCCTTGGCCCACGCTTTACATATGTTGCGGCCAAGGTGGGTGAGCGGTACTACATTGTGGCAAAAGACCTGCTGGGCCCCGCCATGGAGGCCTGCGGCATCACCGACTATACCGTGGAAGCGGAATTCAAAGGCACGGACCTTGAACTGATTGAGGCGCAGCACTGCTACCTGGACCGCTCTTCCCTGGTCATCGTGGGCGAGCATGTGACGCTGGACAGCGGCACCGGCTGTGTGCATACGGCCCCCGGCCACGGCGTGGAGGACTACGAGGTTTGCAAAAACTACCCGCAGCTGCCCATCATTGTGCCGGTGGATGACGACGGCATTTTGACCGAAGAGGCCGGGCAGTTCGCCGGGCTTTCGGTGTTCAAATCTCCCAAAGTGATTGAAAAACACCTGGCAGAGAGCGGGCATCTGGTGGGCGTGCAGCCCATCACCCACACCTACCCCCATTGCTGGCGCTGCCACAGCCCCATCATCTACCGCGCCACCCAGCAGTGGTTTTGCTCGGTAGAGGACTTTAAAGAGGATACCTACAAGGCCATAGACGCCGTGAAATGGCTGCCCGAGTGGGGGCGCGAGCGCATGACGGGCATGGTGCGAGACCGCGCCGACTGGTGCATCTCGCGCCAGCGGCTGTGGGGCGTGCCTATCCCGGTGTTCTATTGCGACGACTGCGGCGAGTATGTCATCAACGACGAGAGTATAAGCGCTGTACAGGCCCTGTTTGCGAAAGAGGGCTCCAACGCGTGGTTCAAGTACGACGCGGCGGACATTTTGCCGAAGGGCTTTGCCTGCCCGGCCTGCGGTGGCACCCACTTTACCAAAGAGCGGGACACCATGGACGTTTGGTTCGACTCTGGCAGCAGCCACGCGGCTGTTTTGGAGAACGCCGAAAAATGGCCCGACAACCGCTGGCCGGCCGACCTTTACCTGGAAGGCAGCGACCAATACCGCGGATGGTTCCAGTCCTCGCTGCTTACGGCGGTGGCCACCAAAGGCGCCGCGCCCTACAAGGGGGTGGTAAGCTGCGGCTGGGTGGTGGACGGCGAGGGCCGCAAGATGTCCAAGAGCCTGGGCAACGGCATCGCGCCCGAGGAGATCATCCGCGACTACGGCGCCGATATCATCCGGCTGTGGGTGGCCGCGTCCGACTATCAGGTGGACGTGCGTATCTCGAAGGACATTTTGAAGCAGTTGTCGGAGGCATACCGAAAAATTCGCAATACGGCGCGGTTTATTCTTGGGAACCTCAAAGATTTTGAGCCCGACGTGCACAGCGTGGCCGACGACGAGCTGGAAGAGCTGGACCGCTGGGCACTGGCAGAACTGGATGAACTGGTGGCCATTTGCCGCAAAGGGTACGACGGGTTTGATTTTCACCGTGTGTACCACAACCTGCACCGGTTTTGTGTGGTGTCCATGTCGAACTTCTACCTCGACATTTTGAAGGACCGGCTGTACATCACCCCGGCGGGCGGGCGCTTGCGCCGCGCCGCACAAACGGCTATGTTCCGCATTCTGGTGGCGCTTACCCAGATATTGGCGCCCATTTTGGCCTTTACCGCGCAGGAGATTTGGACCTTTGTGCCTGCGTTTGCCGGCAAACAGGAGTATGTGGTGCTGCACGACATGCCCAGTCCCGGCACCTACACCCTGCCCATGGAGAAAAAGGACAAGTGGAGCCGCATTATTGCCATTACGGCGGATGTGAAAAAGCAGCTGGAGATCGCCCGGGCCGAAAAGCAGATCGGCTCCTCTTTGGAGGCGAAGGTTATTCTGCATTGCAGCGGGGACGTGTACAGCTTTGTATCCGGTGTTTTGGCTGAACTGCCTGATATTTTCATCGTCTCCCAGGTGGAGGCGACCAAAGAGACCGGCGGTGTGCCGGGCGAAGTAGAGGGCCTTGCGGTGGAGGTGCGGCACGCAGACGGCGAAAAGTGCGAGCGCTGCTGGCAATACCACACCGATGTAGGCGAGGATGCCCAGCACCCCACCATTTGCGGCCGGTGCGCCGCAGTGCTGAAAGAAATAGAATAAAGCCATCCAATGCGCAAAGCAAACCTGCTTTGCGCATTAGACCATACAACGATGATTTTTCACAAAGAGGCAGTGCATGCCCCTTTGTAAAGGAGAATACCCTTGCTGTTTACCATTCTGGTGTCTGCTTTGCTTGTTGCGGTGGACCAAATCCTCAAACTGCTGGCGGCACGCTATTTGGCGCCGGTTGGCTCTGCCCCGCTTATTCCCGGGATAATTGGCCTGAAATATGTGGAGAACCGCGGTGCCGCGTTTAATATTTTGGACGGGATGCAAGGGCTGCTGATTGTGGTGACGGGTGCGGCGCTGCTGTTTGGTGCCTGGCTGCTGTTGTTCCGCCGGCCCAAAGACAAACTGGAGTACACGGCCATTCTGCTGCTGTTTGCAGGCGGCGTGGGCAATTTGATAGACCGCATTGCCCGCGGCTATGTGGTGGATTATCTCAACCTGCTATTTATGCGCTTTGCTGTGTTCAATTTTGCCGATTGCCTCGTGTGCATCGGCTTTGCACTGCTGGTGGTTGCGGTGTTCCGCGCAGAGGGACGCGCCCAAAAGCAGAAAAAGTTGGCCGCAGCACAGGCAGGTGCGGGCGAAGCTGCCCCCACGGTGGGGGCGCTGCCCGGCAGCGTAAGTGACGATGCGAGCGAAGCGGCGCCGAAGAACGACGCGCCGGCAGGGCAGGCCGATGCAGAGGATTGAATGCCAGGTGCTGCCAGAAGAGGCCACCATGCGGCTGGACCGTTTTGTGGCGGAAAAATGCGGGGTGCCCCGCGCGCTGGCGCAAAAGCTGATTGAGGAAGAAAATGTTCTTGTTAACGGGAAAAAACCGACAAAGGGCCTAAAGCTTGCCGAGGGGGATGCGCTGGAAATTACCCTGCCGCCGCCAAAACAGGTGGAGATATTGCCCCAGAACATTCCTTTGGACATTGTGTACGAGGACGACTGGTTGCTGGTGGTGGACAAGCCCAAGGGTATGGTGGTACACCCGGCGGCCGGCAACTGGGACGGCACTATGGTAAACGCGCTGATGCACCACTGCGGGGATTCCTTGTCCGGCATTGGGGGCGAAGTGCGCCCGGGCATTGTGCACCGCATAGACAAGGACACCAGCGGCCTGTTGGTGGTGGCAAAAAACGATGAGGCCCACCAAAAGCTGGCGGCGCAATTGGCGCAGCACAGCATGCAAAGGCAGTACCAGGCGGTGGTGTATGGGCATTTTCGCCAGCGTGAAGGGATCATCGACGCCCCGATAGGAAGAAGCAAAAAAGACAGAAAAAAGATGGCCGTAACACAAAGCAATGCGAAAAGCGCCGTAACCGCTTATGAAGTGGTGGCGGAATACCCCGGCTTTACCCACCTGCGCCTGCGGCTGCAAACCGGCCGCACCCACCAGATACGCGTGCACATGGCAGAGGTGGGCCACCCCTTGGCAGGGGATGCGGTATATGGCCCCAAAAAGGTGATACGCAGCTTGGGCGGACAATGCCTGCACGCGGCAATGTTGGGTTTTATACATCCCAAAACTGGGCAGGAAATGTGTTTTACAAGCCCATTACCAGTATATTTTATCAGTTTTCTGCAATCTCTTGGGCAAGGCCAGGAAGAACCGGAGGACGGCGGAGATGCGTGATTCCCTGGGAGAGCTTCTTGTGGTGTGCGACATGGATGGCACGCTTCTGCGCAGCGACCATACGATTGCCCCCTGCGACATGGAGACCATCCGCCTGTTTGTGGCCCTGGGCGGGCACTTTACCGTGGCAACCGGCCGCACCCTTCGTTCTATCGACATGTATGCTGAGCTGGCCAAAACCATTGACCCCGCCATCACCTATGGCGGCTGCGTGATCTATGACTTCAAAAAGCAGACGGCCGTGCAAAGTACGATACTGCCCCACCTGGCTGCACGGCAGTGTTTGCGGGACGTGCTGAAGGCCTTTCCCGGCCTGGGCGCCATGGTGATGGGAAGCGATTTGCGGCACTACCAGGCGGCGCCATCTTTGGCGTTGCACGGCCTTGTACAAGATGAGATGATGGCATATTTTATGCGTCCACACGAGGATATGCCCGATGAGTGGCACAAGGTGGTGTTTGCCGCACACGAGGAGCTGCTGGCCGAGGTGCAGGCCTATATTGCCGAGCGCACCTACCCTGGGGTATACTTTGTTCCTTCCGGTCCGCTGTATTTGGAAATGATGCCGAAGGGAGCGTCGAAGGGCAGCGCCATACACGCTTTGTGTGATTTGCTGGGCGTTTCCATTAAGAACACCATTGCCATAGGGGACTATTACAACGATGCCGAACTGATGAAGCAGGCTGGCCATGCGGTGGCTGTGGGCAATGCCCCCGAGGATATAAAGCAACTGGCGGATGAAGTGATTGCTCCCAATGATGAAGGCGGAGTGGGGCAGTATTTATACAAAATCATTAGAGAATATGAAGAATAGTGCGAATAAAAGCGAAAAGATACGCCGTTTGCTGACTGGACGCAGTGGGTATACACTGCTTGCGCTGCTGGCCGGTGCAGTGGTACTGGTTGTGGCGTTTTTATGGTACCCGCCGTTTTTGGCAGGGGCGGCACAAAAAACAGAGGACAGCACATTTTTTGCCCCCGGGCCGGATTTGGTGAATGCGAATACAGCTAGCCTGGAGGAATTGACCGTGCTGCCCGGCATTGGGGCCACACGCGCAGAAGCCATTGTGGCGTACAGGGAGGAACACGGGCCTTTCCAAAGTGTGGAGGAGCTGCTTCAAGTGCCTGGGATCGGTGCGGGTGTTCTGGAAGGAATCTTCGATAAATTGACGATTTGATACGGAGGCAGCCAAGTATTAAAAAGCGGGAGGCGTTATGGCGGAGCGTGGAGAGAGTGCGCTATTCATAAACCGGGAACTGAGCTGGCTGGAATTCAACCGGCGGGTGATGGACCTGTCCCGTGAAAAGCATGTCCCGCTGGGGGAGCAGTTGCATTTTGCCGCCATCTATGGCAGCAACCTGGACGAATTCTTCATGATACGCGTGGGGTCTTTGTACGACCAAAGCCTGCTGAAAAACGATAGCAAGGAAAACAAAACCCAGATGACGCCCCAGCAGCAAATTGATGTAATTATGCCGAAAGTGGCAGAATTGCAAAAACAATGCGATAAAAATGTGCAAAAGCTGTACACCCGCCTTGCAAAGTACGGCCTGCACAAGGTGGACTTTGCCAGGGAGGAAAAGGAGCACCTGGCATTTTGGAAACGGGTATTTTTGCGGGAGGTATTTCCCGTGTTGTCTCCCCAAATTGTGGACAGACGGCACCCGTTTCCGTTTTTGCGCAACCAGGAAATATACATAGGCGCAATGATAAAAGAGAAAAAGAACCAGGCGCCTGTGCTGGGGCTGATTCCTGTAAGCGCCCAGTTTGAGCGGTTGATTGTGGTGGCCGACGAGGAGGGGCACTCCTTCGCGCTGGTGGAGGAACTGATTCTACAATTTGCCGAGCTTGCTTTTGGGAAAAGTAACGTTGTTTCAAAATGTATTTTCCGTGTTACCCGTAATGCAGACCTGGACGTGGAAGAGGGGATGTTTGACCACGACATTGACTACCGTGTGGTGATGGGGGAACTGCTGAAAAAACGCCGCAAGCTGGCGGCCGTGCGTTTGCAGTTTTACCAGCGTGCCCCGGCAGAGGTGCGGGACTATCTGCTGGAAAAGCTGATGATGCCGCAAGCGCAATGTATAGTACAAAATGCCCCGCTTGATTTGGATTTTCTGCACCATTTGTCTTCTCGTCTACATATTTTGCAGGATGCATCAATGTTTTACCCGCCGGTGCGTGCCATTTTGCCGGCAGAGGAATTTGATTTGTATACGGCGGTGCAACAACGCGACATGCTGTTCTGCTTTCCGTACCAAAGCATGCGGCCATTCATCCGCATGCTGCATCGCGCTGCCAGAGACCCCGATGTGCTTTCGATAAAAATGACGTTGTATCGAGTTGCAAGTGAGTCAAAAGTAATTGAAGCGTTGATAAGCGCGGCGGAAAACGGCAAGGAAGTGGTTACCATTGTGGAGCTGCGCGCCCGCTTCGACGAGCAGAACAACATCGATTGGTCCCGCCGGCTGGAGCAGGCGGGCTGCACGGTGATATATGGCTTTACCGACTACAAGGTCCACTCCAAACTGACGCTGATCACCCGCAAAAATGGCGCGCGTTTTGAGTACATCTGCCAAATTGGTACGGGGAACTATAACGAGAAAACCAGCGAGCTGTATACAGACCTTTCCTACCTGACCACCAACCAGGAGGTGGGGGAGGAGATTGCAGCGGTGTTCAATAATTTAGCGGTGGAGCGACATACACAAGAGGTGAACCACCTGATTGTGGCGCCGGAGAAGTTCAAATCGGTGCTGGCAGAGGAGATACGCGAGGAGATGCGCTGGCACGCCGGGGGTGGGGATGCACGGGTAATCGTCAAATGCAACTCCATCTCAGACAAAAAGGTCATCGAGACCTTGAGCGAGGCATCGGGCGCAGGGGTGCCCGTGGATATGATTGTGCGGGGTATTTGCTGTTTACAGGCGGGTTTGCCGGGCCTGAGCGAGAACATCCGCGTCATCAGCATTGTGGGGCGTTATTTGGAGCATTCCCGCGTTTTCGCCTTTGGCGTGGGGGAGCGGCTGCGCATCTACATTGCCAGTGGGGATTTTCTTACCCGCAACACCGAGCGGCGTGTAGAGGTGGGGGTGCGCATTGGTGATGAGCAGATAAAAGAACTGCTGTATGATATTTTGGAACTGCAATTGGCCGACAATGTGAATGCCCGCCAGATGCAGCCGGACGGCAGCTACGCCTGGATGCCCCGCCAGCGCGGAGAGGAAAAAATTGACTGCCAGATGGCCATGTACCCCTTGCTGAAAGACCGGCTGACCCATATAGCCGCGGCGCCGGCGGCGGCAGCGCCCCCTGTGCCGCCAAAAGAAGAACAGGCGCTGGTGCTGCCCCCAAGGCGCCAGGGGGGCCTGCGCCGCCGCCTGAAAATGCTGTTTGCGCGCCCAGTTGCGCCAGGGGCGGCCGTGCCGGGGCCGGAAGGGGAAAGCAAAGAATAGGACGAGCGTCCCAATTGTCTGCATACTGCTCTTTGCGTCAGTGCAGCAGTGTAGAATCAGTTTGATTGGATGGGTCGTCATCGAAAAGGGCGAAAGGGCCTATTGCGCTCCCCTATGTCGTTGTTCGGTTGGCTGCCGTCATTCGCCTGCCGGCTGCCTTCCCCTATAGAGAATAACAAGTTGCCGCAAACCGAAAGTGCATGTCGGTTTGCGGCAACTTTCTTGTATATCAAAACCCTTGGCATATCAATTTCAACATTGCTTTGTTCGGGAAAAGGCCGGGGCAGCCTGTGCACATTGGGGCCCTTGTATTTTGCAGAGCACATGCTATGCCCGCCACGCGTTGGGCCATTACGCAAGGTAGGCCGCATATTGCAGTTGTTCTTCCGTCCAGCCGCGCAGGGTCTCGGCCATCTCGGCGGCCACGCGTTTTGCCGCGGGCAGGTCGTGGTCCTGGTAATTGCCGCACTCCTCCAGCTTGGCGCCGGGAATCTCACCCGTAAAGTCACGCACAAACTCCATGGCTTCGCGCGCAAGAGCAATGGCGTCCACCCGGGGCAGGCCCTTCACCAGCAGATAGCAGCCGGTGCGGCAGCCCATGGGCCCGATGTAGACCACATGCGGGCCAAACCGGGAGTTGCGGGCGTAAGTGGCGAACAGATGCTCAAAGGTATGGGCGGCCCCGGTGGAAAGATACTCCCCGGCATTGGGGGCCTTCATGCGCACGTCGTAGGTGTCTATGTCGCCAAAATCTGTGCGGGAGAGGTACATCCCCACAGGCAGCTTTGTGTGGTCTACTGAAAAACTTGCAATACGCTCCATTTGTCTCCTCCTGGGTTTTGCTGGGTGAAATGCAGCCCCTTATGCAGATGAGCCAATGCGCAGGCAGGCACACTTTGATGGTGCTGCCGCAACAAACCGGGGCCCGCGGGGCCCGCAGGTGCCTACTTCGGCATGGCGCGCACCACGCCGCGGCGGCTGTCTACCGCTACTTTTTGCCCGTCCTTCAGCTTGGTGGTAGCGCCCGTTACGCCCACCACCACGGGTTTGTCCAGCGTAACGCCCACAATGGCCGCGTGGCTGTTCATGCCGCCTTCCTCGGTGATGATGGCCGCCGCCTCCCGCAGCGCCTCCAGCATGTCGTTGGAGGTGGAGGTGGTGACCAGCACATTGCCCGGCACAAACTTCTTTTGGATGTCGGCGGCGTCCATGCACACGCAGACCATGCCGGTGGCGTTTTGGCCGCCGGTGCCCACGCCAGAGGCCAAAACGTCCCCAATGAGGTGGGCCTTCATCATGTTGGTGGTGCCTGAAACGCCCACAGGCACCCCCGCGGTGATAACCACGAGGTCGCCGTCCTTGGCAAGGCCGGCCTGCTGGGCCGCCTGTACAGAGAGGTCTATCATCTCGTCGGTGCTGGCGGCGTACTCCATCACAATGGGGGTGATGCCCCAGGACAGGTTCAGCTGCCGGCCAACGCCCTCGTCCATCACACAGGCGATGATGGGGGTGGACGGACGGTATTTGCACAACAGGCGGGCGGTCTCGCCGCTGCGCGTTACCGTGATGATGGCGTCGGCGCCGGTGTCCATAGCAGTGGTGCAGGTGGCGTGGGCCACGCTCTCGGTTACCGAAAGGCGGGTCTCCTCCGCCAGGCGGGCACGGAAAAGGTCATGATAGGAGATGTCTTCCTCGGTGCGCGCGGCTATGGCGGCCATGGTGCGTACCGCCTCCACCGGGTATTTGCCGGCGGCGGTCTCTCCGCTTAGCATAATGGCCGAAGTACCGTCGTAAATGGCGTTGGCCACGTCAGTAATCTCCGCCCGGGTGGGGCGGGGGCTCACCATCATGCTGTCCAGCATCTGGGTGGCGGTAATGGCCGGACGGCCAGAGTTATAACAGCGTTCTATCAGGTTTTTTTGAATGATGGGAATCTCGGTGAAGTCAATTTCCACCCCCATGTCGCCCCGGGCTATCATGATGCCGCCCGAGGCCGTGAGGATCTCGTCGATGTTGGAGACCCCCTCCTGGTTTTCTATCTTGGCGATAAGGGCAATGCCCTCGCCGCCGTTTTCGTCCAGCAGGGTGCGGATGTCGTACAAGTCGCGCGCACAACGGGTGAAGGAGACCGCCACATAATCGAAGCCGTGCTCGATGCCGAAGAGCAAATCGGCTTTGTCCTGCCCGCTGATGAAGGGCATGTTCAAATGGATGCCGGGGATGTTGACGCCCTTGTGGTTGGACACCATGCCGCCGTTCAGCACCTGGCACAAAATGTCTTCGCCGCGCACCTCGGTGACAACCATCTCTATTTTCCCGTCGTCGATGAGGATGCGGCTGCCCACCGAGACATCGGCGTACAATTCCCGAAAGGTGATGGAGGCAACCGTCTCGTCGCCCTCCACCCGGCGGGGGGTAAGCACGAACATCTGCCCGGCCTCTATGGTGGCCTTGCCGTTTTTGAAGTTGCCCAGGCGCACCTCGGGCCCTTTGGTATCCAGCAGGGCTGCCACGGGTACGCCCAGCTCCTCCCGCAGGGCTTTCAGGCGGGTCAGCCGGGCCAGTTGCTCCTCGTGGGTGCCGTGGGAAAAGTTGAACCTTGCCACGTCCATCCCGGCCAAAATCATCTCCCGTAAAACGCCCTCGCCGTCGGTGGCAGGGCCCAGGGTACATACAATTTTTGTTTTGCGCATGCGCATCTCCCATCAGGTGGTTTGCCATAAAAGGACAGGTTGTATTTGCCAATGAACGAGGCGGGGCAAACACAGAGTTTCATACCTCCGCCCCTTGGGCAAAATGCGCGCCGAAGGCGCAAAAGCGGGGGCTCCCGCGATATGATACTCTCTTTATTATAGCACCTTCTTCGCCTTTAATTCAACCGGCGGGTGTGCTACAATAAGGCCAGAACAACTGTATAAGGAGGGCCCGAAGATGATGGACCGGGTATTTTTGATAATACTGGACAGTTTTGGCATTGGTGACGCGCCCGACGCCGCCGCGTTTGGCGACGAAGGCAGCAATACCCTGGCGGCCGTGGCAAAAAGCAAGGAGTTCCATGCGCCGAACCTGCAAAAGCTGGGGCTGTTCAACATAGACAAGGTGCCCTGCCTGCCCAAGGCCGCCGCCCCGCAAGGTGCCTTTGCGCGTCTTGAGGAGGTAAGCTGCGGCAAGGACACCACCACCGGCCACTGGGAGATTGCGGGCATTGAGAGCCCAAAGGCCATGCCGGTGTTCCCCAATGGCTTTCCGCAAAGTTTCATCGATGCATTTGAACAGGCAGTGGGCCGCAAAACCCTGTGCAACCGGCCTTACTCCGGCACCGAGGTGATCAAGGCCTATGGCGAGGAGCATATGCGTACCGGCGCGCTTATCGTGTACACCAGCGCAGACAGCGTGTTTCAAATAGCAGCAAACGAGGCCGTGGTGCCGCTGGAGGAGCTGTACCGCATTTGCGAGGTGGCACGCACCATGCTAACGGGAGATTTGGCCGTGGGCCGCGTGATTGCCCGGCCCTTTGTGGGCACAACCCCCGAGAACTTTGCCCGCACACCGAACCGGCACGATTTTTCCCTGGCCCCGCCCAAGCCCACGGTGCTGGACGCCCTGGCCGCCGCCGGCAAGGACGTGATTGGCGTGGGGAAGATATACGACATCTTTGCCGGCAAGGGCATCACAGAGAAGATTGCCTCTAAAAACAACGACGAGGGTATGGAAATTACCCTGCAGCTGGCGAAGCGGCCCTTTAACGGGCTTGCCTTTATTAACCTGGTGGATTTTGACATGATATACGGCCATCGCAACGATGTAGACGGTTACGCGCGGGCCATCAGCGCGTTTGATGTGGGGCTGGGCAAGCTGCTGCCGCTTTTGGGGCCGCGGGACGTGCTGATGATTACCGCGGACCACGGATGCGACCCCTCCACCCCCTCTACCGACCACAGCCGTGAGTGCGTACCATTTTTGCTGGCGGGCCCGGCGGTGCGCAGCGGGGCCAATTTGGGCACCCAGGTGTCCTTTGGGTGTGTGGCCAACACCATTGCCCAGTGTTTTGGCCTGCCGCAAAGCTACCCCGGGCACAGCTTGTGGGACGCCGCGGCAAAAAAGTGACGCATCGAGTGTTTTTGGATATTGGACACGCGCAAAAGCACTGTTTCATCGCGCCTTTCGCGCAGCCTTTCCTTGCCGCGCCACTTGGGGCTGCCGCACAAAAGCGGCGTGAATCATCGGCAAATTTATCCAGCTTTGTGCATTGCCCGTTTAAAAACACGCTCCCGGCCGCATAAATATTTCCTGTATTTTGAAAGGATTGCCCACCTGCCCTCGTTCCCTTAACAGAAGGATGCAAAAAGGGAAAGCGAGGTGCGGTTTGTGGCGTTGATTGGGACGATTGTAGTTTGCCTTTTGGTATGTGTTGGGTACATCTTTTTTGTGGCCGCGGCCCCGCAGGACGCACCGTCCCGCCCCGCCACCCAAAAGAAAGACGCCCCCGCCGCAAAAAGCAAAGGCGACACCGCCGCATAGAAGCGGCACATGGGGCGCCCAACTTTGCGTGCCCTGCCGCAGGCCTGCTGCCTTGGCCTGGCGGCTGCAAGTAAAAAACAAGAAACCACCGGTTATCGCCCTTGTGGGCGCCATAGCCGGTGGCTTTTTGTTTCCTGGGGAATCTTCTTGCCGCCCGGTGCTGCAATGTGCCAGAGAGCAGGCATGAATCAGGACGGGTGTACTAAAATGAGAAAGCATGGGAACATCGGGAGAGCAAAGCCGAAAAAATAGCGAAAGTGATGCCTCAGGTGGTTTCCAGCCCTTGGAACTGGGTTTCGTACAGGCGGCGGTACACGCCGTTTTGGTCTTGCATCAGTTGGGCGTGGGTGCCCTGCTCGGCAATGCCGCTGTCGGTAAGCACCACAATCCTGTCTGCATTGCGCACGGTGGAAAGCCGGTGCGCCACCACCAGGGTGGTGCGGTTTTTGGCCAGCGCGTCGAAGGCCTGCTGTATGGCAAGCTCGGTCACGTTGTCCAAAGCGCTCGTGGCTTCGTCTAAAATTAGGATGGGAGGGTTCTTTAAGAACACCCGCGCAATAGAGATGCGCTGCTTTTGCCCGCCGCTTAGTTTGGCGCCTCGCTCGCCAATGTGGGTGTCGTACCCGTCGGGCAGCGCCGCCACATACTCGTGCAGGCCGGCCTTTTGGGCGGCGTCCACAATGGCCGCTTCGTCGGCGGCAAGGTTGCCGTAGGCGATATTCTCCCGGAGGGTGCCGGAGAAGATGAACACGTCCTGCTGCACAATGCCGATGGAGCGGCGCAACTCGGTATAGTCGAAGTCTTCCACATCGACGCCATCCAGCGTGATGTTGCCCGTTTGCGGGCTGTAAAAGCGGGGGATAAGGTGGCACAACGTAGTTTTGCCCCCGCCCGAGGGGCCCACCAGTGCCAGGGTTTGCCCGGCGGGAATGTGCAAATCGATGTGGCTGAGCACGAGGCCCTTGTCCCCGTAAGTGAAGCTCACGTCATTGAAGGCGATGTCGCCGTGGATGATTTTGGGGCTTTCGGGGGCGGCAGGGTTTTGCTCGGGGGCGGTGGCCATCACCTCGGCAAAACGGGAAAAGCCGCTCATCCCGTCCTGGAACTGTTCCACAAACTGGTTCAGCCGGCGGATGGGCTGGGTAAAGTTGCCGATGTACAGCAGGTAGGCGGCAAAGTCTCCAATGTTGATTTTGCCCTGGAACACGAAGATGCCGGCGGCCAAAAGGGCCGTCCAGGTAAGCACGTCTATACCGAAGGACATGCCCGAGTGGTAGGACGCCATCACCCGGTATGCCAGGGTGTGCGCCTGCACCAAAGCGCCGCTGCGGCGGCCAAATTTCTCCTCCTCATAGTCGGTGTTGGCAAAGGCCTTCACCACGCGGATGCCCGACAGGCTGTTTTGGATATCGGCGTTGATGGCGGCGGTCTCCTCGCGCCGGCGGCGGAAGGCCCGCTGCAGGCGGTTCATCATGCGCATGTTAAAAAAGATGAGCACCGGCAAAAAGATGAAGATGATGCAGGTGAGCAACAGGTTGATGCGCCCCAACATGACAAAGGCCCCGGCAAATGAGATGATGGAGATGAACAAATCCTCCGGGCCGTGGTGGGCAAGCTCGGTGATCTCCATCAAATCGTTCACGATGCGGCTCATCAGGCTGCCGGTTTGGTTTTCGTCAAAATAGCTGAAGGGAAGGCTTTGCATGTGGTGGAACAAATCTCGGCGCATGTCTGCCTGCATGCGGGCGCCCATGATGTGCCCCCAGCTCATCACAAACCAGTTAAGGCCAAGTTTCACCACATAGATGCCAAGCAGGATGGCGCACCAGGTGAGGAACAGCCGCATGTTGCCGCTGGGCACATAGTCGTTTATAATGCTGCGGGTGACCATGGGGTAGAACATGTCGCACACGGCCAGCAGAAGCGCCGCGGCCATGTCTGCGATAAAAAGGCCCAGATGGGGCCGATAATAGCGGGCCAGCATGCGCACCAGCGCGCCTTTTTTTGCCTTGGGTTGTGTCAAATCAAAATGCCTCCGATATCATCTGTATATAGGGCAGGCGGGCAAAGCCCATGCGTTCGTACAAGGCCATGGCGCGGGTGTTGTCCGGCGCCACTTCCAGCCGCAGGCGGGCCGCCTTGCCGCGGTACTCGTTTTGAATAAAGGCAAACAACGCCTGCCCCAGCCCCGCGCCGCGGCACTCGGGCAAAATGGCGGCCTCCTCTATCAATACTACGGGGCCGCCGGCCTCGGTGGAATAGGAAAACGAAAGGGCGCAAAAGCCCACAAGCTTGCCATCTTGCTGCACGGCTAGCCCCCGCACCCGGGCAGAGCCCCCGCCGCACATCTCGTCATACACATCGGCAAAGTGGGCCAGGGGAATGTCGTGGTCCACCGCGGGGGAGTGGTAGAACGCGTCCACCATGGCCAACACGGCCTCTTTGTCTTCGGCTGTAAAATCCCGTATTACTACCATGGTATCCTCCGTTTGGGGCGGGCGGCGGGCGGCGCGCGGCGTTTTACGCCATTTGCCGGCGGAACACCCACATGTACAAAATGGCCAGCACCTCGCGCAAATAGCTGGGCAACAGGGTGGTAAGGTTCATGCTGGCGGGCAGGGTGCGCACGCTGGTAAAGCCCAGCTTTTCGGCATAGCGGCCGGCGCGGTAGCAGTGAAAGGCATTGGTTACCACCGCCACCGGGGCGTCGGCGCCGATGCCCTTTTCTGCCAGCAGCGCCTGGGCAAAGCGCAGGTTTTCCTCGGTAGAAGTGCTTTTGTCCTCCACCAAAATGCACGCCTCGGGCACGCCTTTTTCCACCAACCAGCGCTGCATGGCCACCGCCTCGGGAATGTCCTCGCCAGGGCCCTGGCCGCCCGTAACAACAAGCAGCGCTTCGGGGTTCTCCTGCCAGGCGTCGTACGCAGCCACCAGGCGGCGGCGCAACAAATCGCCCACGCTCTCGCCCCGCAGACCGGCCCCCAGCACAATCAATGCTTTCTCGTCCCCTTTGGCGCGGCCACTGTACCCGCTTACGGCCACAAACAAAAACAGGGCAGCATACAGGCATACGCCGCCAATGAAAACAGCTTTTATCACGCGCCCCACTGGGGTGGCCGTAAAGGAATCGATAGAGCGATGGAACAGCCCATACACAACCAGCGCGGCGGAACAGCCCCACATGATGAGCGTGCCGGCGTTGTAGTTGGTGCGTAGCGAAATGGCGATGCTGTTCGCGGTGAACAGGGCTGCCAGCGCCCAGGTTATGATCGACTTCAGCATAGATAATATTGTACCAACTGCCGCCAAAGAAAGCAACCGCCGCCCCGGTTGCGTCCCTTCCCAAAGCACATAAAATGCTGAAAGGCGCGATTTTTCCTTGTTCCCCAGGCCGTGTGTGTGGTATAATTATAATATTCACAATCTGAAACAAGGGGGCTGCCCGCGTGAAGGTTTCAACAAAGGGAAGATACGCACTTCGCATGATGGTGGACCTGGCCGCGTTTGACGGGGAGGAGTATATTTCCCTGCGTGATGTGGCCGAGCGGCAGGGTGTCTCAATGAAGTATATGGAGCAGATTGTAAGCCAGCTTACCCACGCGGGCCTTTTATACAGCGTGCGCGGGCCCCAGGGCGGCTACCGCCTGGCAAAGCGCCCACAAGAGTATCGGGTGGGGGATATTTTGCGTGCTACCGAGGGGGATTTGATGTTGGTGTCCTGCCTTGGGGCACAGCCCAACCCTTGCCCGCGCGCCGCCGCCTGTCCCACCCTGCCACTGTGGGAGGGGCTGCAGCAACACATTTTGGAGTATGTGGACGGCATTACCCTGCAAGACCTTGTGAACACGGGGCAGGAAAAGCGGGAAGCCCTGCAGGAGGAAGAAGGGGGAGCAGAGGATGGACAAGCCCTTGCAAGCGTTTGAGGCTGCCATAGGCGGCACCCCCCTGGTGCGGCTGCTGCGGCTGGAGAAGGCGCTGGGCTGCAGCGCGGAGTTGCTGGCAAAGGTGGAGGGAAAAAACCCCGCCGGCAGCGTGAAAGACCGTGTGGCCAAAGCCATGATAGACGCGGCGGAAGCAAACGGCAGCCTTGCGCCGGGCGGGGTATTGATAGAGCCCACCAGCGGCAACACGGGCATAGGCCTTGCGGCCGTGGGCATTCCCCGGGGGTACCGCGTGATGCTTACCATGCCGGATACCATGAGCGAAGAGAGGCGCCGCCTGCTGCGTGCCTATGGCGCCAAGCTGGTGCTTACGCCCGGGGCCCTTGGCATGAAGGGCGCCATAGAAAAGGCGCAAAGCCTTTGTCGCGAAACACCAGGCGCCATTGTGCCCGGCCAGTTTGAAAACCCCGCAAACCCCGCCGCCCACCGCGCCACCACCGGGCCTGAGATTTGGGCCCAAAGCGAAGGGCTGGTGGACGTGCTGGTGGCGGGCGTTGGCACCGGTGGCACCGTTACCGGGGCAGGCGGCTACCTGAAAGAGAAAAACCCGCAATTGCAAGTGGTGGCGGTGGAACCGGCATCCTCGCCGGTGCTGGCGGGTGGCAAAGCCGGGCCCCACGGCCTGCAGGGTATAGGTGCGGGTTTTGTGCCCGGGGTGCTGGATGTTTCCCTTTTGGACGAAGTGGTGCCCGTGCAAGACCAAGACGCCTACGAGATGGGCCGCCTGCTGGCCGGCACCGAGGGCATTCTTGCGGGGGTGTCCTCCGGCGCGGCGCTTTGGGCGGCCCTGCAGCTGGCGCAGCGCCGCCAAAACGCGGGCAAGCGCATTGTGGTGATTTTGCCGGACACGGGGGAGCGCTACCTTTCCACCCCCCTGTTTGCCACAGAGGAATAGCAACATACAAAAAGCCCCGCCAACAGGCGGGGCTTTTTGTATGCAAGCTTTTCTTATACAGGGTGCGCCGTGCGGCGCAGGTAACGCCCGCGGCCCTCGTTGCCCAAAAATACACCGTGCTCGGCAATCAGTTGCCCCCGGCTGAAGGTGTGGGTGGGCCTGCCGCGCAGGCGCATGCCTTCGTAGGGGGTGTAGTCCACATTTTCGTGCAGATCCTCGGCGCGCACCGTCCATTCAGCGTCGGGGTCAAACAGAACAAAGTCGGCGTCGGCACCGGGCACAATGTCCCCCTTGGCGGGCGCGGCGCCAAACACCCTGGCCGGGGTGGTGCAGCAGCAGCGCACCATCTGCGGCAAGCTGATGCGCCCGGCGCGCACCCCTTCGGAAAATAGCAGCGCCATACGCAGTTCCACGCCCGGCGCGCCGTTGGGGCACTGGGTAAAATCCCCGGCGCCGCGCTGCTTTTGGGTGGCAAAAAAGAAGGGGCAATGGTCGGTGCCGATGGTATCTACCTCGCCGGCGGCCAAAGCCTGCCACAGGGCATCCACATCGGCGGGTTTGCGCAGGGGCGGGCTCATGATATATTTCAGTCCCTCTGCATCGTCGTCATATTTCTCGTCGGTCAGGGACAAATACTGCGGGCAGGTCTCGGCTGTGATGTTCTTTTGACCTTCGGCGCGGGCCAGCTGCAACGCGGCCAGGCCCCGCTTGCTGGAAAGGTGCACGATGTAGATGTGTGCGTCCCCGGCGATGTGGGCCAGCATCAGCGTGCGGAACACTGCCTCGGCCTCGGCGGCGGCGGGGCGGCTTAACGGGTGGTAGCGCGCCTGGGTGTGCCCCTCGCGCACATACTGCGCCCGCAGCGCGGTAATGGCGGCGTCATTCTCGCAGTGTACGCACACGGTAAGGCCCAGTTCTTTTGCGCGCTGCAGCACCCGCAGCACGTCGGCGTCTTCCAGCTTATAATCGTAGGTGAGGTATACCTTCACGCTGGAGATTCCCTCGTCGTCCCGCAGGCGGGCCATGTCGGCCAGCACCTCGTCGTTTACATGCTGCACCACACCGTGGAAGCCATAGTCCACCACGGCGCGCTGTGCCAGCCGGTGGTACACCGCGGGCTGGTGGCAAAGCGCGCAGCCCGGCGGGCCAAAGGCCATGTGGTCAATCACGGTGGTGGTGCCCCCCAAAGCGGCCGCCACTGTACCTGTGTAAAAATCATCGCTGGCGCGGGTAAAGCCCACGTCCAAGTCGAAGTGGGTATGGGCGTCCACCCCGCCGGGCAGCAACAGGTGGCCGCCGGCGTCAAAGCGGGAAGCCTCTGTGGGGGAGGGCAGGGCCTCTCCTTCGCGGTACAGACGGGCCACTTTTTCTCCCTCCACCAGCACGCCCCCGCGGAACACCTCGCTGCTGGTGGCTATGGTGGCGTTGTGAATCAGCAGGTTTTGCATACCTTGCCCCCTTGTGGGATGGCCGGCCAAGGCCGGCAAATGTGGCCGCGCGGTATGCACCCGGGCGGCCGTGGTATTGTACCCCCTTATTGCTGCGCGCCGGGCGGGGGCACGTTTAGCGCGCGCGCCAGTGCCCAGCGCTGGTTTGGCAGCACAAGCTCTTCCAGGGCTTGCGCTGCGGGCAGCCACTGCAGGGTGTGGTCCTCCTCGCCGGTGCCGCCGCTGTGCCCGGCGGGCAGGCAGAAGTAAAAATGCCCCACCACACGCACATACTCCCCGCTGGAAAGCGAGCGCACATAGCAGTTGGCGCCGCCAATAAAGGCGCCGGGCTGCACCAAAAGGCCGGTCTCTTCGTAAAACTCGCGCCGCAGGCATGCGGCATGGTTTTCGCCCGCCTCTATGCCGCCCCCGGGCAAAAACAACAGGTTTTGATAGCGCACCACGGCCAGGGTATGCTCCTCGGCAAACAGCAGGCCATACACGCCCGGGCGGTCCCGGTACTGCTGGCCGGGCAATTTTTTGCCAAAGGTGGGGGCGGCTTCGTTTTGCATAGGCACCTCGATTATTTCTTTTTGCGATAGTAGGTATTTTCCATGGGCAGTTTTGTGCGCAGCACACCGTCCAGCGCGTAATAGGCGCCCGTCACCGCCGGCGCGGTGGGGATGGTGGCAAGCTCTCCACAGCCTTTGGCGCCATAGGCCGTGGCGGCGCGTTTGGGGCCCTCCAGCATGCGGATGTCCATCGGCGGTACGTCTGTGGCGCGCAGCAGGCCCAGCGTGCCATATTTTGCTTTGGGCACGCTATTTTCCAGGGGATAATCCTCGGTAAGGGCATAGCCCAGGCCCATTACAATGCCCCCTTCTATCTGCCCGGCGGCAGCCTTGGGGTTGATGACACGGCCCATGTCGTAGGCGGCAACCACCTTCTCCACGCGGCCTTCGGGGTTTAGCGTCACCACCTCGGCAGCATAGCCGTAGGCCACATGGCTCACGGGGTTTTTCTTCTCGCTGCCCATGGGGTCGGTCTCGCCGTGGTACTCGCCAAAAAACTCCTCGCCCTCCAGTTGTGCCAGGCTGGCGCCTGCGTCCAGCGCCTCTTTCAGCTTTTGGGCGGCCAGGCGCGTGGCCTCGCCGGTAAAAACCGTTTGCCGCGACGCCGTGGTGGTGCCGGAGTTGGGCGTACGGCGGGTGTCGGGCGGCTCCACCTCCACATGCTGGGGGGCAAGGCCCAAGGTCTCGCATACAATTTGCGTAACAACGGTGGCAAGGCCCTGGCCTATACAGGCGGCGCTGGTACGGATGTGCACTTTGCCGCCCTCCACGCTTACGATGCAGCGGCCAACGTCCGGCAGGCCTACGCCCACACCGCTGTTTTTGAAAAAGCTGGCAATGCCTGCAATGGGGGCTTTCTCGTAGTCGTCCTTCACGGCAAGCAGGCAAGCCTCAAGGCCGGTGGTGTCGTCGGCCAGCTGGCCGTTGGGCAGCGCCTGGCCGGGGCGCACGGCGTTGCGGTAGCGTATCTCCCACGGGGAGATACCGGCCTTTTCCGCCAGCAGGTTTAGGTTGCACTCCATGGCGAAGGCAGTTTGCGACACCCCAAACCCGCGGAAGGCCCCGGCCGGTGGGTTGTTGGTGTACACGGCCTTGCCGTCAATGTCGATGTTTTGGTAGTAGTATGGCCCGGCGGCATGGGTGCAGGCGCGCTGCAGCACCGGCCCGCCTAAGCTGGCGTAGGCGCCGGTGTCCGCCACCACCACGGCGCGCAGGGCCGTAAGGCGGCCTTCCTCATCGCAGCCGGTGGTAAAGTCCAGCTCCATGGCGTGGCGCTTGGGGTGGATGACGATGCTCTCTTGCCGGGAGAGCAGCACCTTCACGGGCTTTTTCAGGCACCAGGCAGCCAGGGCCGCGTGGTGTTGTACGCTCATGTCCTCTTTGCCGCCAAAGCCGCCGCCCACCAGCTTGCCCTGCACATGTACCAGCTCCGGGTCTATGCCCAGCATGCGGGCCACTTCGCGCTGTTCGTCAAAAATGCTTTGTCCGGCAGTGTAAAGCAGTATGCCTTGCTCGCCCTCGAGCTGGGCGATAGCACACTCCGGCTCCATAAAGGCATGCTCGGTAAACGGCAGGGAATAGTGCTGCGTCACAACATGTTTGGAGGCCGCCAGCGCCGCATCCACATCGCCGCGCACCAAATGCTCGTGCGAGAGGATGTTGCCCTTCTCGTGCAGCTTGGGGGCACCCTCGGCCAGGGCCTCGGCGGGGCAGGTAAGGGGAGGGAGCACCTCATATTCCACCTGCACCAGGGCCTTTATCTCGTCCAGGTACGCCTTGTCGTCCGCCACCACCAGGGCCACGGCGTCGCCCAAATAGCGTGTTGTGTCTCCTTCGGCAATCAGCACGTCCCAGTCGGAGATAAACTCCAAATGGCCAATTTTATTGTTGCCGGGCACATCTTTTGCGGTAAGCACGGCGGCGCAGTGGGGGTGGGCAAGGGCCGCCTCGGTGTGTATGCTCAGCACACGCGCGCGGGGGTGGGCGGCGCGCAGGGCGCTGGCGTGCAGCATGCCCTCTATGTGAATATCGTCCACATACACCCCTGAGCCAAGGGTTTTGGGCGCCGCGTCCACACGGTGGAAGTCCTCGCCCAATACCCCGCTGAAGGTGTGCTGCGGGATGGGCGCGTCCTCGCGCAGCAGCTGGGCCGCCAGCAAAACGGCCTCCTCAATTTTGGCATAGCCGGTACACCGGCAAATGTTGCCGCGCAGCGCCTTTTTCACTTCGTCGGGCGTGGGGGACAAGGTTTGCCTGAACAACCCGGCGGCGCTCATCACCATGCCGGGAATGCAAAACCCGCACTGCACGGCCCCGGCCTTTGCAAAGGCGTAGGCGAACACCTCTTTTTCCCGCGGGGAAAGCCCCTCTACCGTAAGCACCTGCTTGCCGGCAAGCTTGCCCAGGGTGAAGATGCACGCGCGGGTGGCGCGGCCGTCTACCAGCACGGTGCACGCGCCACAGGCGCCGGCGCCACAACCGTTTTTTGCGGCGGTAAGGTGCAGTGTATCGCGCAAAAAGTCTAATAGAGATACATCATCTTGCCCGGTATACTGCCGGCCGTTGATGGTTACGCTAGCCATATCGTTCTCCTCTGTGCAGGGATAAGCGCGCACTGCGCCCGTTAGATGTAGTAGGCATATTCTTTCTGCACCGCCCCAATGAACGCGGCCATCTGCGGGGGCACGGCTTTGTCGTCCAGCTTTGCGGTGATGACACTGCCGTCTTCCAGTCTAATCATATACTGCTCGTCCGGCATTTTCAAGAAACCCTTGTTTTGCGAGTCCATAAAGTCTTCTTCGCTCCAGAACAAGGTCAACTTGTCTTTGTACGGGTCGCCCTTGTGCGGGCAGAAGATGCCGCAGTTTCCGCACTCGTTGCACAGCCCGTCGATATGGAGGATCTGGGCGGCGTTGGCAAAGCCCGGTAGGGCAATGCGTACGTTGGCGCGGTTGGGGCATACGTCGCAGCAAATCTCGCACAGCATTTCGCAGCCCAGGCAGCGCGCGGCGTCTGCGGGTTCGTCTTCGGCCGCAGCCAAAATGCCCTTGCGGTGCTGCAGCACGGCGGGGTCTGCATCCAGTTCCGCCTTTACAAAGCCGGCATCCAGCCCTTCCTTGGCGCAGATGTCCTTGGCGATGGCCTTGGCGTCGGCAATGGCGCCCACCACGGTGGCGGGGCCGGTTTTGCAATCTCCTGCAATATACACGCCGGCATGGCTGCTTTCCCCGGCGGGGGAGGTTTCGGGCAGGCCGCGTGCCGTAAGTGCAATGCCCGCCGCTTCAAACGGGGTGGTGTCCACCCTTGCGCCCACGGCGCAAATCACGGTGTCAAAGGGCAAATCGCACTGGGTGCCGCACCCTGTAATGCTGCGGCGGCCACTTTCGTCCCACGCGCCCAGTTCCATCTCCTCGCAGCACAGGGTGGCCCCGTCAAAGCGCAGCGGGGCGCGCAGTTCCATAAGGTTTACGCCCTCCTCCAGGGCAAGGGCAATCTCCTCTTTTTCCGCCGGCATAAACTCTCTTGTGCGGCGGTACACGATAGTGACATCCTCTACGCCGGGGGCGCGTTTTGCCGCACGCGCGCAGTCCATGGCAACGTCGCCCCCGCCGATGACCGCCACGCGCTTACCCAGTTCCACTTCGCACTTCTTCGCCTTGGATTCCTCCAAAAAGGCCAGCGCGTCCAGCAGCTTTTCCGCCCCTTCCTCTACGGGGGCGGCGCCCTCTTTCCAGGCGCCGGTGGCCAGCACCACATAATCGTAGCTTTGGCGCAAGGCGGCAATGTCCCCGGCCTCGGTGTCAAACTGGAACTCTACACCGATGGTCTTGGCCAGGTCGAAGTCGCGGCGCATGGCGTCGAAGGGAATGCGGAAGGCGGGGATGACGTAGTTCACGATGCCGAAGGGCTCCGCCCGTTTTTCCAAAACAGTAACGGCCATGCCGGCCCGCCGCAAAAATACCGCTGCGGCAACGCCCGCCGGGCCCGCGCCTACCACCACGGCCTTTTTCTGCGTTTTGATGGCGGGTTTTTCCTTTAGCAGCTCTATGGTATAGGCAAGCTGGGCATTGTCGCTGGCGCGCAGCTTGGCCGCGCGAATCTGCAACGGGTCATCATAGTCCAGCCGGGTGCACTTGCCCTGGCAGGCGTGGTTGCATAGGGTGCCTGTAATGCCGGGCAAGGCGTTGTCTATGGCAATCACGCGGAAGGCCTGCAGGTATTTCTCCTCGCTTACCAGCTGCAGGTATTCGGGAATCTGTTGCTCTATGGGGCAGCCACCGCTTTTGCACGGGGCCATGTAGCAGTCGTACAGGCCCAGGGGGGCCTGGGTTTTGCGGCTTTGCACCGGGCGTTTTTCCTTACGGTAGGCGGGCAGGGCGGTTACGCTTTCGGCCAGGGCCGAAAGCGCCGCTACGTCTATGCCGTTCCACTGCGGTGTGGCCAGGGGCGCCAGCGCCGTGGCCAGCTGGTGCATCCGCTCATAGCCGCCGGGTTTCAGCACCGTGGTGGCCACTGTGATGGGCCGGATGCCGGTTTTGAAAATGGCCTCGATGTTGAAGGCGTCGGCCCCGCCGGAATAAGAGATGGGCAACTTGCCTTCAAAATGTTGGGAAAGGCGGCTTGCCACGGTGATGGACAGGGGGAACAACGCCCGGCCACTCATGTACATTTCCTCGCCCGGCAAGGTGCCGCCGGTAATCTGCACCGGGAAGGTGTTGGTGATTTTTACCCCGAAGGAGAGCTTGCGCTCCTCGGCGGTTTTCATCAGCCGCGCCAGCATGGCCACGGCGTCGTCGTACTGCAAATCGTTCTGGAAATGGTGCTCGTCAAAGCTCACATAGCTATAGCCCATCTCGTCCAGCAGGCGGCGGGCGGTCTTGTACCCCAGCAGGGTGGGGTTGCATTTTATGAAGGTGTGCACGTTTTTCTCGCAAAGCAGGTAGTTGGCAATGCGCTCTATTTCGGCGGGCGGGCAGCCGTGCAGAGTAGACAGAGTGACAGAATCACTCACCTTGGCGGGAATGGCGTCTATGTCCGCCGGGGTGCAGTGGGAAAGCAGGGCGGCGTTGCCCCGCAGCCAGGCAATCCCTTCGCCAAACACGGGGGTTGCCGCGGCGTTTTTCAGCCCTTCGATGAAATTGTCTATCTTGGGGGTCTTGATACCGTCCAGGTCATAACCCACACTCATGTTGAACACAACGTCGGTGCCGCCGGCAATATCCAGTTCTTTTGACAGCACATGGATGGCAAGCCACGCCTTTACATATTCGTCAAAGGCTTGCTGCACGGTCAGCTCGGTGCTCCATTCCACGTTGTAGCCTTCGTCCTGCGCGTTGATGCACGGCCGGGGTACGGCGGCGCGCAGCTCGTCCCCGTCCATCTTCTGCACGGTTTTCAGCTCAATAAAGCGGCTGCCGCACAGCCAGGCGGCAAGAATGTTCTGGGCCAGCTGGCTGTTTGGCCCGGCCGCCGGGCCAATGGGGGAGGCGATGGCCTGGCCGAAGATGGAAATACCCGCACCGCCACCACGGTAGAATTTGTCCTCGTTTATACCAAAGACGCGTTTTTGCTGCCCGTATTCCGTAAGGGCCCAGCGCATCAACTTCGCAAAGGGCATCGGCCTCATTATCTCGCTCATCGGGGATCCTCCCTTGGTTTTCTTTTTTGTGGTGTGCGGTTATTCTTCATCGGGGATGGTCTCTTGTTCATCCCCGCTTTGGGCAATGGGTTCCTCTTCCAGTTCGGCAGGCAACACAAGGTTTAGCACAATGGCGGCCAGGGTGGCAATAACCACCGAGGACGAGCCAAACACGCTGGACACCCAGGAGGGAAAGCCCCCCAGGGCCCCGGCCACCGAGGTGACCCCCACCCCCAGCGACACCGAGATGCCCACCACGCCAAAGTTGCGCTGGGACATGCCGGCGCTGGCAATCATGCGGATGCCCGTCATGGTGATAGAGGCAAACACGCTGAGGGTGGCCCCGCCGATGACGCATTGGGGGATGGTGGTAAGCATGGCGGAAAATTTTGGGATAAGCCCCGCGATAAGCATGGCCACAGCCGCAAAGGCAAACACCATGCGGTTGATGACGCGGGTGAGGGTGACGATGCCCACGTTTTGGCTGTAGGTGGCACTGGGCAGCCCGCCAAACAGGGCCCCCACCGCGCTTACAATGCCGTTGGCCATGATGCCGCCGGAAAGCTCTTTATTGGTGGGGTTGCGGTCCATGCCGCCCAGGGTGGTGGAGGAGAAGTCTCCGATGGCCTGCACGGCGTTCACTACATACATGATGACCATGGACACGATGGCGCTGGGCACAAAGCGGATGCCGAAGTGCCCCGGCGGCACGAAGGAGAACCACCCCGCGCTGCCCACGTTTTGGAAGGACACCAGCGGGCACACCCCGGTTACGGTAAAGATGAGGGCAAGCAGGTACCCCCCGGCCATGCCCAGCAAAATGGAGGCCAGCTTGGCAAAGCCCTTTGTGAAGTAGTTGAAGAAAATAACGATAAGCAGTGTAACGGCGGCTATCAGCCAGTTGTGCCAGCTGCCAAAGTAAACGTTGCCGCTAAGCAGGGCACCGGTAACTTCGTCGTATACAGGCGGTGCGCCGCCGCCGGCCATGTAGCGCACCGCGGTGGGGTACAGGCTAAGGCCAATGGTGAAAATGACGGTGCCGGTGACAAGCGGCGGGAAAAACCGGCGTACCTGTTTGATGAACAGGCCCACCAGGAAGGCCGCCAGCCCGCCGAAAATCTGGGCACCCAATATCACAGAGATGGCCGCCTGGGGCTGGTTTGGATGAAGGGTGATCCAGTCTCCCGCAATGGCCTGCATGGTGGGCAGGTAGGCAAAGCTGATGCCCATGATGACGGGCAGGCGGCTGCCCAGGCGGAAGATGGGAAAAATTTGCACAAGCGTGCCGATGGCCGACACCACCAAAGACATCTGGATGAGGCGCGTGGTATCCTCGGGGGAGAAGGCGCACTGCTGGGCAATAATCATAGCAGGGGTGACGATGCCTACAATGGCGGCCACCAAATGCTGCAGGCCCAGTGGCGCCACCTGCCGCAGCGAGGCCTTGCCGTTGAACTGGAACAGGGCGCCTGCCGGGGGGCCATCGTTGTGGCGGGCGGCGGGTTTGTTTTTAGATGCGGACGATTTCATAGGCGTTCCTCATTTGCCCCCGAAGGGACACGGGAATATTGCCCCGAAAAGCTGCGGTGCGGCCGCGCTGTACAAGCTGGCACGCCGCAGAAGCGGGGCGGCGGCTTTACGCGGTAACACGCTTCCAAAAGTCTGCGCTTTGCTGGCGGGCACTGGCCAAAACGGCGGCCTCATCTACAGTTTGCATCTTGCGTTCCTTCATAACAAAACGGCCGTTTATCATGGTGCTGTCCACACAGCGGCCCATTATGCCAAACATTACATGCCCGGCAATGGTGTTTTCGTTCAGCGGCGTGTGGGGGGTGTAGTCCACTACAATCAGGTCTGCCGCGGCGCCCTTTTCCACAATGCCCAAAGGCTGCGGGATAAAGCGCGCGCAAATATCCCGGTTGTTTTGGAACAGCATGGCAATGCTCTCCATAAAGCCCACGCTGGGGTTGCACAAATGGTGCTTGTGGATGAGGTTCGCCACCTTCAGGCTCTCGAACATATCCTGGGTGTAGGCGTCGGTGCCAAGGCCCAGCAAAATGCCCTTGTCCAGCATTTGCAGTGCGGCGGCGCAGCCCACGGCATTGCCCATGTTGCTCTCGGGGTTGTGCACGGCCATGGTGTTTGTGGCTTTCAAAATGTCCATCTCGCCGGCATTCACATGGATGTTGTGGATGGCCAGGGTTTTTTCGCCCAATACACCGGCGTCGTGCAGGCGCTCTACCACGCGCTTGCCATACTTGGCAAGGCTGTCGTACAAATCGCCGATGCCCTCGGCAACGTGCACATGGTAGCCGGCGCCCCGGCTGCCCATGGCGTCTACGCAGGCGGCCAGGGTTTCGGGGCTTAGGGTGAAACTGGCGTGCAGGCCCAGCATACCTTTGCGCATGCCGCTGTCGTCACCCGCGGCATAGTCGATGTAGGCAATGTTCTCTTCTATAGCCTTTTGGGCAATGTCTGTGCCGTCGCGGTCGCTCACCTCGTAGCACAAGCTGGCCCTAAGCCCGATGGCAGACAGCGCTTCGTCTATGGCAAACAGGCTGCCGGGCACATGGTACTGGCTTGCTTGGTGGTCAAATATCGTGGTTACGCCGTAGCGCACGCTCTCAAGGCCGGTGGAATAGGCGCTGTACAGGTTGTCCTCGCGGTTCAGCACCTTGTCTATGCGCCACCACTGGTTTTCCAAAACCTCCATAAAATCCCGGTTGGGCTGCGCCTGCGGCAGGGATAACCCCCGCGCAAACGAGGAGTAGATGTGGGTGTGCGCATTGATAAGCCCCGGCATGATGACGCGGTGCGCAGCGTCGTAAAATTCGGCGTCGGGGTATTGGGCCTTCATTTCGGCGGTGGTGCCAAACCCGGCAATGGTGTTTCCATCCACCGCCACACAGCCGTCTTCAATATAAGAAGCTTTGTCGTTCCAGGTAATCAGGCGTCCGTTTCCAATCAGCAGCATGGTGTGCTCCCTTCTTCCTGTTTGGGTGGCCTCGGGGGTTATTGTTCTATCACGGTACCGGTTTTGCCTGCTATGCCGTCTTCGGCTTTTTCCAAAAGGGTGATAAGCGCTTTGCGGCCGGGCTTTGTAGCGGCAAAGCGGGCGGCGGCCTGCACCTTGGGCAGCATGCTGCCCGGGGCAAACTGCCCTTCGGCGGCGTAACGCTCGGCGTCGGCCACGCTAAGGTGGGCCAGCCATTGCTGGGCCGGCGTGCCGTAGTTTATGGCCACTTGCTCCACCGCCGTCAAGATAATCAGCCAGTCGGCATCGATGATGTCTGCCAGCACGCAGGAGGCGAAGTCCTTGTCCACCACGGCGGAGGCCCCGGCCAAATGGTTGCCTTGCCGCCGCACGGGGATGCCCCCGCCGCCCGCAGCCACCACCACCTGTCCTGCAGCCAAAAGCGCCTTGATGGTGTCCTTCTCCACAATGTCTACGGGCATGGGGCTGGCCACCACGCGGCGCCAGCCGCGCCCGGCGTCCTCGCGCATCACATAGCCGCGTTGCATCATCTCCTCGGCTTCCTCTTTGCTGTAAAAGCTGCCGATGGGCTTTGTGGGGTCTGCAAAGGCCGGGTCGTTTTCGTCCACCACCGTTTGGGTGATGATGGATGCCACAGGGATGTTGTGCCCGCGGTCCAAAAGCTCCTCCCGCAGGGCATTTTGCAAGTCGTAGCCGATGTAACCCTGGCTCATGGCCACACACACGCTCATGGGGATGTAGGGTGTCTTTGCCTCGCTGCGGCCTCCGGCCTCCATGGCCAGGTTGATCATGCCCACCTGCGGGCCGTTGCCGTGGGCGATCACCACCTCGTTGCCGGCTTCAATTAGCCCGGCAATGGCCTTGGCGGTGGTTTTTACCGCCTGCATCTGCTGGGTAAGGGTGTCACCCAAGGCATTGCCCCCCCAGCGCAAGTACAATTCGCTTTCCCATCAGAATATCCTTTTCTGGCCGCGTGCTTCCAGCGCCTTCAGGGCGGCGGCGGGGTCGCGCATCTTGGCAAGGAAAATCATGGCTGCGATGATGTAGGGCTTGTAGCCGGCCTCTTTGTACAGCGGCAGGCGGTAGCGGTCAAACACGGTGTCGGCCACCTCGCCCGCGTCGCAGGAAACACCGGTGATATCTGCCGGCAGGCAGTGCATGTACAGCGCCTTGCCCGCACGGGTGCTGGCCATCAGTTCCTCGGTGGCCTCCCAGTCCTTGTGGTTTGCGTTTTGTGCCAAAAGCTCTTTTTCCAGCGCATCAATCCCGTCGAAGTTGCCCTCGCCGTACAGGTTTGTGCGTTTTTCCATGGCGGCAAAGGGGGCCCAGCTTTTGGGGTACACAATGTCTGCGCCGGCAAAGGCCTGGGCCATGCTGTTGGTTTTCACAAAGCTGCCGCCGCTGGCTGCCGCCTGCTTTTGGGCCACGGCCTCCACCTCGGGCATTACTTCGTAGCCTTCGGGGTGGGCCAACACAACTTCCATGCCAAAGCGGGTGGCCAGGCCAATAATGCCTTGGGGCACGCTGAGGGGCTTGCCGTAGCTGGGGCTGTAGGCCCAGGTCATGGCCAGCTTTTTGCCCTTCAGGTTTTCCACCCCGCCAAATTCATGGATGATATGGTCCATATCGGCCATGCTTTGGGTGGGGTGGTCGATGTCGCACTGCAGGTTCACCAGGGTGGGGCGCTGTTCCAGGTTGCCCTCGTCGTAGCCGGCCTGCACGGCGGCGGCTACCTCGCGCATGTAGGCGTTGCCCTTACCAATGTACATGTCGTCGCGTATGCCAATAACGTCCGCCATGAAGCTGATCATATTGGCGGTCTCGCGCACGGTCTCGCCGTGGGCTATCTGGCTTTTGCCCTCGTCCAAATCCTGCACCGTAAGGCCCAGCAAATTGCAGGCCGAAGCATAGGAAAAGCGTGTACGGGTGGAGTTGTCGCGGAACAGGGAGACACCGAGGCCGGAGTCGAACACTTTGGGGGAGACGCCCCGCACACGCAAATCGCGCAGTGCGTCGGCCACGGCAAAGGTGGCGGCAATCTCGTCGTCGGTCTTCTCCCAGGTAAGCAAAAAGTCGTTTTCAAACATGTCGGCCGTTTTCAGGCCCTCCAGTTTCTTTACAAGCGCGTCAAAGTTGCTCATTTTCATTTCCTCCACAGTTTTTTTGGCTGTTCATGGCGTTACAGGGGGTATGCAGTTACGCATTTTGTTCCACATACAGTGTGGGAAGTGCGGCAAATACGGCGGCACAGCGTACCAAATCGCTTTTCCAGGTAATCTCGTTGGGGGCGTGGGCCTGGGCCTCGGCGCCGGGGCCAAAGCCGATGCAGGGGATGCCGTTGCGCCCCATGATGGACACGCCGTTGGTGGAGAAGGTCCATTTGTCCGTCAGCGGGCGGGCGCTGCGCATTTCCATCTGGCTGTCGGGGCCAAGGCGCGCTTCGCCATACAAGCCCTTGTATGCAGCCTCCATCGCCTTGGTGGCCTTGTGGTCTTCGGGAATAACCCAGGTGGGGAAGTAGCACTCGATGGGGTATACACACCCGGTGTAGGACGGACGGTCGTACTCGTACATGCTCACCTTTACGTCGTCTTTATACTTTTGCACGGCGGGCAGTGCGCGAATTTCCTCCAGGCAGCTCTCCCAGGTTTCCCCGGCGGTCATGCGGCGGTCCAGCGAAAAGGCGCAGCTGTCGGCCACGGCGCAGCGCGAGGGGGAGGTGAAGAAAATCTCGCTGGCGGTAATGGTGCCCCGGCCCAAAAAGCGCGCTTCCTTCCACTCGGGGTTGTATGTTTCGCTAAGCATCTTTACCAGGCCCTTGATGGGGGTGGCTTCTTTGTCGTCGTTCTCGTTCAAAGCGCGCACGTCCAGCAAAATCTCCGCTGCCTTGTAAATGGCGTTGTCCCCGCGCTCGGGTGCGCTGCCGTGGCAGCTTACGCCCTGCACATCCACGCGTATCTCCATGCGGCCGCGCTGGCCGCGGTAAATGCCGCCGTCGGTGGGCTCGTTGATGACCACGAACTCCGGCCGCACCTTGTCCTCGTTGATGATGTACTGCCAGCACAGGCCGTCGCAGTCTTCCTCCTGCACGGTGGCGGTAACCAGCACGGTGTACTTGTCGTTTAACAGGCCCAGGTCCTTCATGATCTTGGCCCCGTACACGGCGGAGACGATGCCGCCCTCTTGGTCGGAGGTGCCGCGCCCGCCGATCTCGTCCTCGTTTTCATAGCCCTCGTAGGGGTCGAAGGTCCAGTTGTCGGGGTTGCCCACGCCCACGGTGTCTATGTGGCCGTCAAAGGCAATCAGGGTTTTGCCGCTGCCCATGTAGCCCAGCAGGTTGCCCATGGGGTCTATCTCCACTTTGTCAAAGCCCAGGCGGCGCATCTCCTCGGCGGCACGGTCTATCTTGGCCTTTTCGTTGCAGCTTTCGCCGGGGTGGCGCACCATGTCGCGCAAAAAGCGGGTCATGTCCGCCTTATAGCCCTCTGCCGCCTGCTTGATCTTCTCGAAATCCATTGTTGGCACCTTTGTCCTTTCATTTTTGCATCCTGTGTTCGGCTGAATTGTTTTGTTGTGGGAAAGGCCAAGCCCGCAAGGTTTGGCCGCCCAGCTTATCGGTGATGTACGGTGGGGGTGGGGTAGTCTCCGTCCCATACCACTCGGCGGAACCAGTCCGGGTCGGTGTTGCCCTCGGTGCTGAACAAAAGCACCTGGCTGTGGCTGTCCAGTTCCAGTGCAGCGCGGAAGTCTGCATACTCGGGGTTTGTCAGCACCTCAAACAGGCACCCGGCCCCGGCGGCGCCGCTTTCGCCCGAGATAATCGTGGGGTCGCCCTTCAGCGGCACGGCCAAAATGCGCATGGCGCGGGCGGCGGCATAGTCCGGCAAAGAAACGAAGAACGAGGCGTGGTTGCGCAAAATCTCCCAGCTGATGGTATTTGCCTCGCCGCAGGCCAGCCCCGCCATGATGGTGGACAAGTCGCCCCCCACGTCTACGGTGGTGCCGTCGCCCAAAACGGCGCTGCGGTACAAGCAGTCGGCGGCGCTGGCCTCCACTATGGTGATGATGGGCGGGTCCTCGCGGTACAGGTTTGTGAAAAAACCGGTAACGGCGCCGGCCAGGCTGCCTACCCCCGCCTGTATAAAAATGTGGGTGGGGCGCCGGCGGCCCAGGGCCTTCATCTGGTAGTCCGCCTCGCTGGCCATGGTGCCGTATCCCTGCATCACCCATCCGGGAATCTCCTCGTACCCCTCCCAGGCGGTGTCCTGAATCACCACGCTGTTCGGCGTTTTGGCACTTTCGGCGGTGGCCAGGCGCACGGCATCATCGTAGTTCATCTCCACAATGCTGGCCTCGGCCCCCTCCTTGCGGATGTTTTCGAGGCGGGTCTCTGACGAGCCCTTGGGCATGTACACCACGCTTTTCTGGCCTATCTGGTTTGCGGCCCAGGCCACCCCGCGGCCGTGGTTGCCGTCGGTGGCGGTAAAGAAGGTGTAATCCCCCAGTTCCTGCCGCACGTCGGGCGAGGTAAGCTCGTGGTAGTCAAGCTGAGAGATGTCCCGCCCGGTTTGCTGCGAGATAAATTTTGCCATGGCGTAGCTGCCGCCCAATACCTTAAAAGCATTCAGCCCAAAGCGAAAGCTCTCGTCCTTCACATAAATGCCGCCCACACCAAAAAACTTGGCCAAGTGGGGCAGGGAGGACAGCGGCGTGGGCTGGTATTGCGGGAAGCTTTGGTGGAAGCTGCGCACTTTTTTTACCTGCTGCGGGGTCATCAGCGCCAGCTGTGCCGCGTCGTCACTTTTGGGGATGTGATTGGGGACCCATTTCATTTCCGGTTTCATGCCCTCTCCTTTTTGCGCGTTCAAGCGTCCATATAGTTGTACAAAGTGTATTTGGATATGCCATAGTGCTTCGAGACCTTGTCCCCGGCCTTTTTCACAAGGAAGGCGCCGCGTTCACTTAAATACTGGATGGCGCGGGTCTTGTCCTCTTTGTTCATCATGGCCACGGGCTTGCCAATGAAGGCGTCTGCCTCTTCGATCAAGATATCCAGCAAATCGGACACGTTGGTGGTGATGGCGCCGATGCTGGCTTCGTCCTGGGGCTTTTCCACGCTGACGGTGGAGTCGATGGCACGCTGGGCCATGATGAGGTCGGTAATGTCGTAGTTGATGCCGAACAAGCCGATGGGGCGGCCTTTTTCGTCCTTGATGAAGATGGAGCTGGACTTGATCATGCGGCCTTCCTTGGTGCGGGCCAAATAGCAGTATTCGTCCTGCACTTTGGCGTCGTCGCCGCTCAAAGCATCCAGCACCCGTTCAGACGCACCGTCCCCAATGTGCCGTCCGGTCACCTCGCCGTTTTCTATGGCGATGATGGAGCTTTCCACGTCACCGGTCAAATCGTGGATGGTCACTTCGCAATGCTCGCCAAACAGGGCGGCAATGCCTTTTGCTAACCGCTCCAACAGCGGCTTTTGTTCCTGTATCGTCAAAGGCGGTCACTCCTTTCCATGGGTTGTCCTAGCTTCAATATAACACAAATATACCCGTTTTCAACAAAAATTTAGCAATGCAAAAAAATATTTAGCTTTCTCACAAAAAAGAGAGGCCCCGTATGGGCAAAATGCCGGAGCAGGCCCCGTTTTGGGGCTTGCTCCGGCAAGGGTTGCGGTGGGTTATGGGGCCTCTTTTTCCAGCAGAGAGAGGTCCTGCAGTGTATCGATGTCCAACAATGGGCGGGGGCTGGGCAGTTCCACGGCATCTACGGCTGCGGGGTGGCGCCGGCGTATGCTGCGGGCGTTTTGCCCGGCGGGAATGGCCAGCAGCTGTGGGCGGAAGGCACGGGAAAATAAAGCCGGGCTGCCCGGCGTGCCCTTATGTGCCGGCACGGTGATGCGGCCGGGTGCGCGGCGGGCCAAAAGCTGCAACAGGGTTTCCTCGTCCAGCAGGGGTTGGTCGCATGGGAGGAACATATAATACTCCGCCGCGGAGGCCTCGGTGCCCAGGCGCACGCTTTCCCGCTGGCCCAGGTGGGGGTTGGGGTTGTGGATGGGAACGGCGCGAAAGCCCTTTGCCAGGGCGCCTACCTCGGGCCGGGCCCACACAAAAAATACCCGGGAAAACTGCGGCATGCCGCACACAAGGGCAAGGGTGTGTTGTGCAAGGGGAATGCCCTTTACAGGGGCAAGCAATTTGTCCTGCGGGCCAAACCGGCGGGAAAAGCCCGACGCCAGCAGGACGGCATCCACGGTACCCGGGGCGGCCCCGCCAAGGGCGGAAGGGCCCGTCACTGCTTTCTCCGCAGCTGGTGCTTTAGGGTAAGGTAGGCCTCCAGCACGCCGCCGGCCACGCAGCGCGCCGCGCTGGAAAGCAGCTGCACGTCCGCGCTAAGGTTCGGGTCCAGCTCGGCCACAGGCATGCCCTGGGGCACACAAAGGCCCGGGTGCAGCAGGCCACGCAGCACCCCGTCGAAGGGGGCGGTGACAAACTGTTGTTCAATCAGCAACACGGCCTCGCCTGTGTGGGCAACGTCGCCCATGCGCTTGATGGCCCGCAAGGTGCCCGCAAACGGCGCCGCGATGTACGAAGGCTGGCCGCCTGGCAAGGCATACGGCTTGCCGGGGACAATTTCCTGCCCGGCGTAGTACACGCGGCCCTGCACCTGGCCGCAGCGGGTGTCCACCACGGCGCCTACAGGGGCGGCGGGGGCGGGCCCTGCCGCAAGCGCAATGGTAATGGGGGCCATGCCGGTGTGGGTAAGCCGGCCGGGCACATCGCCGGTGGCATCCACCACCGCGCGCGGGCGCAGGCGGGCAATGCTTTCCCCTTCGGCATCCACCAGCAGGGGAATGGCCCCCTCTTTGTGGCAGGCCTTTATCTCGGCGTCTGCCTCCACGCGGCGGCAAAGCACATCCTCCACCTGGGCCTGCCCGGTGTAGGCGGCCTGGCACAAGGCCACGGTACGCCGCAGGGCGGTGGGCCAAGGGCGTTCCAGCACCAGCACGGGGATTCCCGCGCGGAAAAACTTCTGCGCCGTGGCGGTGGCAACTTCGCCCCCGCCGCGCACAATTACCAGGTTGGCCTGTGCCATAGGCGCCCCTTTCCCACGGGCCCGGTTTTTCCGCCCGTTTGTTTTGCTTGTGTGTTCAGTATAGCAGATGCATACAGGCCAAAACAAGACACAAACAAAACCGCCAAGCCCATGGCGGCCCGGCGGGAAATGCAGGATATAGGCGCGGGCACTAGGCACCGCCTTGGTCCCGGAATTTGCGCCCCGGGGTGTAGTATTGTTCCAGCGAAGTACGGCTCCACCCGATGATGTCGCTGGCGGCATCGGCGGCGCCGGCGGCATCTCGCTCCTCAATGCGCCGCACAAGGGCCCACAGCAGCGCCAGGCGCTCCTTTTTTACACCCTGGCGGTACAAAGCCTCCAGCAGGGGAATGTACACCCCCGCAAAGCCCGTCATCATCAGCGGGTGTACCAGGTTGTGCGAGGCCAGCGTAAGCAGATGCATGAATTCAAAGGTAAGCTCGGCCATGGTATGGGGCTCTTCGCATTCCTCCAGGCGCTGCAGCTGGGTTTTCAGGGCGTCCAGCTCTTGTGGGGTGTGGTTTTCGGCGGCCAGCATGGCGATGTCCCGCTCCAGGCAGTTGCGCACATGGTTGATGGAATCCAGCATCTCAGGGTCGAACATCCCGCCGCTGTACTGCAAAATGGAAAGCAGGGTGTCCAGCGTGCCCTTGTTCTTATAATCGGCCACAAACACGCCCTTGCGGGGTACCACGTCTAAAAAGCCCTTGGCGGCAAGCTCGCTTATGCCGCCGTTGATAACCGCCCGGCTCACCTTCATCTGCTGGGCCAGCTCCCGCTCTGTGGGCAGCTTTTCCCCCACGGCCAGCCGGCCGGACAAGATGCAGGTTTCCATCTCCCGCACAAACAAATCTTTCAGGGACACACTGCCAAGCTCGCGAAACTCCACACGCAACACCACCTTTGGTTGTACCACAAATATAAATGCAGTATAACAAAAAAATATACGAATTGCAAGCAAATAATATATATTGACAAGGCAGATAGAATAAGATATGATGGAAAAAGAATCTATGGTACAACCAAGGAAAATGCCCGAAGGCCGAAGCCCCCGGGCAATGGATAGGTAGGTGTTACTTTCCCTGGAAATTGGGTTCGCGCTTTTCCACAAAGGCAGCCAGCCCCTCGCGGAAGTCCTCGGACCCACCGCAAATGGCCAGGGTCTCCAGCTCACAATTGTTCAGGTAGTCCTCATAATCGCGGAAGTTGGCGTAGAAGTTCTGCTTTTTGATATTCTCGTAGCTAAGCAGCGGCCCCTTGGCGAGTTTTGCGGCAAACTCCATCACGTTCTGCGCCAGCTCCTCGGGCGGGTACACGGCGTACACCAGGCCCAGCGTTTTGGCTTCGTCGGCCTTTACGGGGCGGGCGGTAACACACAGTTCCAGTGCCTTTTGGCTGCCCAAAATGCGGCTTAGCAAGAAGGAACCGCCGGTGTCCGGCACAAGGCCCACCCCCGCGAAGGACTGGATGAACCGCGCTTTTTCCGAAGCAAACACAAAATCTGCCGAGAGGGCAAGGTTGGTGCCGGCGCCGGCCGCAACGCCGCCCACGCAGGAGATTACCAGCTTTTTCATCTTCTTTATAGTAAGGGTAAGCTGCCCCACCAAAATAGAAAGCTCGCTTTTGCCGCCGCCCAGTTGCTCGCCACTTTGCAGCTTTTTGTACATAAAGGTAATGTCGCCCCCGGCGGAAAACGCCTTGCCGCTGTGGGCCAGCAGCACCACCTTCACCGCGGGGTCCTCATCACACTGGTTCAGGTGATACAGCACCTCTGTGGCCATAGTCACATCCAGGGCGTTCAGGTTGGCCTCATAGGTCATGGTGATGACGCCAATGCCGTTCTGGTTCTCAAATGTAGTTTTTTGTAGCTCCACCTACGCATCCTCCTTGTTGATTGGTGGGCCCAAACGGGCCTATGAGGTATTATACCATATTTTGCGCGGGATGCATCAAAAAGTTCTGTACAGGTTGCCCATTGGCCTGCTTTTTATTATGATAGAAGATAGAACGGCAGAAAAGGCCCCGCCCAACCACAATTAGGAGGAAGAGTATGAAGTACGAAAGGCTGTTTGCCCCCATCACCATCAACGGGATGGAACTGAAAAACCGGCTGGTGATGCCCGCGCTGCACCACCTGTATACGCCGGAAGGCCATGCAACAGAGCGATTCAACAAGTACTACTGGCGCCGGGCCGAGGGCGGCGTTGGGCTGATCATTGTGGGGGGCTGCCGGTTCGACGATTATGGCGGCGGGCCGTACATGATGAGCCTGCGCACCGACGAATTCATTCCGGGATATAAGGAATTTACCGACGGCGTTCATCAGCGTGGTGCCAAGGTGGCCGTGCAGCTGTACCACGGTGGGCGTTACTCCGGCTCCAAATACAACCCGGGCGAGGGCCCGCCGCTTGCGCCGTCTGCCGTCTATTCCCATTTCTCGCGCGAGACCCCGCAGGAGATGACGAAGGCGCAAATCGACGAAGTGATCAAAAACTGGGCCGACGGCGCCGTGCGCGCCCAGAAGGCAGGCTTCGATGCAGTGGAGATATTGGGCTCGGCCGGGTATCTCATCTCGCAGTTCCTCTCGCTCAGCACCAACCAGCGCACCGACGAATACGGCGGCAGCTGGGAGAACCGCACCCGCTTCCCGCTGCAGGTTATCCGCGCGGTGCGTGCTGCCGTGGGGCCAGGCTACCCCTTGATTTTGCGGGTGGCCGGCAATGACTTTGTGCCCGGCGCTAACACCAACGAAAATGCCGTGGAGTTTGCCAAGCTGGCTGAGGAAGCGGGGATAGACTGCCTGAACGTGACGGGCGGCTGGCACGAGACGCGTGTGCCTCAGCTGCCGGGAGATTTGCCCCGCGGCGGCTTTGTGTACCTTGCCTCCGCCATCAAAAAGGCGGTTAACATCCCGGTCATGGCGTGCAACCGCATCAACCGGCCCGACGTGGCCGAGCGCATTTTGGCTATGGACCAGGCAGACCTCATCGGTATCTCGCGCCCGCTGGTGGCAGACCCCGACTGGGTGAATAAGGCTTATGAAGAGCGCGAAGATGAGATACGCGGCTGCGTGGCCTGCAACCAGGGTTGCCTTGCCAAAACATTCTTTGGCAAGCCGGTGGAGTGCCTGGTAAACGGCGAGGCAGGCCGCGAGTACCTGCTGGAGGATGTGAAGGCGCCCGAAAAGCTGAAGAATATTTTGGTGGTGGGCGGCGGCCCCGGCGGGTGCGAGTTTGCCCTGCGCGCGGCCGAGCGTGGCCACACCGTTACCATTTGGGAGAAAGACGCGGCGCTGGGCGGCCAGCTGAACGTGGTGTACGCCCCCCCGGGCAAGCGGGAGTTTGAAAACCTGGTAAAATACTATGACACCATGCTGAAAAAGCGCGGGGTGAAGGTGGAGCTGAACCGCGAAGCCACGCCCGAAAGTGTGCAGGCCGGCGGCTTTGACGAAGTGGTGGTGGCCACGGGCGTTACGCCCATCACCATCCCGCTGCCGCAAACCAGCAAGGCCATCCCGGTGTACAACGCAATGGACGTGCTGGAGGGTAAGGTGTTCCCCGGCAAAGACATCGTTGTGGTGGGTGGTGGCTCTGTAGGGTGTGAGACCGCCCAGTACCTGGTGCACGAGGGCGCCGCCGGGCCGGACCTGGTATACTTCCTGATGCACCAGAAGGCCGAGACGCCCGAGAAGATAGAGCGCCTGATAAATGAGAGCGACCGCAACGTGACCATTGTGGAACTGGCCAAGATAGGCGCCGGGTTTGAGCCCGGCACCGGCTGGCCCGTGATGGACGATTTGAAGCGCATGGGTGTGAAGCTGTTCAGCACCTCCAAACTGCTGGAGGTGGGCGAGGACAGTGTGCAAATAGAAGTGACCGACAAGGAGGGGAATGTGAAAACCGTCACCGTGCCCTGCGACGGCATTGTACTGGCGGTGGGTTCCCGTTCCAACACGGCACTGTACGACGCCATCAAGGAAAAAATGCCCACCGCCCACCTGCTGGGCGACGCCGCCCAGGTGGGCAAGGTTATCGACGCGATTCGCCAGGCAAGTGACTTGGCCGTTAGTGTATAGTAGTATCTACCTGTATTAAGACCATGTGTATGTTCAAAGGCCCTAAGGAACAAGCAGGGCAGTTATAAAGAAACCTCTGCCAGCCTGTAGCATGTTACAGGCGGCAGAGGTTTTTCTTTGCTTTTTAAGGTTGGGCCAGGTGTGGCCCCTCACTATTGTCTGCACTGGTTTGCGTGCTATTGTGTGCAGATGGATTTACCCGATTTTAACAGAAGGGGTACCCGCACGTTTGGATATGGCCGAGAGGCGAAGGAGATGGAGAGAGTGCAGAAGTCAAAAAACTACTATAATACGGATATAAATTGATTTTAGGTGTTTTGATGGGAGGCAAACTCCTCCCAGAATGATACAAATATCTCCACAGAAAGCGCCCACGCCCCCTGGTGCGACAGCGTTCGCTATTAGCCGCCCAAATGGGTCGACCGCAAGCGACAGGGCCCCTTCGGTATAATTTTGATGTACCCAAACGGGTACCTGTCCGGCTAAAAAAGGGAGGTGTGCTGGCGGATGAAAGTGATGATTCTGGGCAGCTATCCGCCGCGCATAGACGACGTGGCCAACCACACAAGAGAGCTTGCGCATCATCTTGCGGCGCGTGGCGGCATGGACACCCAAGTGGTGGCGGTGGACGCCGGGAAGACGCGCTACGGCCCGCAGGTATTTTGCCGCGTGGCCCAGAACAGCCGCTTTTCCCACCTGGCTGCGGCAGAGGAAGTGAACGGCAGCGGTGCCGACATCGTACTGGTGGAGCATGATTTTTCCATCTATGGCGGCGTGGGCGGCGAGTATTTGCTGGACCTTTTGGAGCGGCTGGAGATGCCCTATGTCATGGCGTGCCACTGCGTGCCGGCCCGGCCAAATGAGGAGGGCCGGCAGGTGCTGGCCCAGGCGTGCTTTTACAGCGCGGCAGTGCTGGCCATGAGCCACCTGTGTGCCCGGCTTTTGGTGGAGGAATATGACGTAGAAGAAGAGAAAATAACCGTGATGTACTGCGGGGTGGACGCCCAGGCCGAGGTGGACCGCGAGGCGCTGAAACAGCAGGCCGGCCTTGCGGGGTGCCCGGTGGTTGCCACCTGCGGGCTGTTGATGCCGGGCATGGGGCTGGAGTATGGCATGCAAGCCATTGCCCTGGTGGCGCAGCGCTACCCCAATGTGCACTACCTGGTGTATGGGCAAACCCACCCGGACATTGTGCGCGACAGTGGCGAGGAATACCGCAGCAAGTTGATGGCGATGGCGGAAAACCTGGGTGTGGGCGCCAATGTACAGTTTGTGAACCGCTACCCCGGCCGCCGCGGCATGCTGATGTGCACGGGCATTTGTGATGTGTTTTTAACGCCCTATGTGGGCTGGGACAAGGCGGTAAGCAGCGGCCTTGCCAGCGTGCTGGCGGGTGGGCGCGCGTGTGTTTCCACCCCATACCAGTACGCCAAAGAGATGCTGCAAGACGGCTGCGGTATGCTGGCAAGCTTTTGCGATGACCGCTCCCTCGCCGTGGGGATACTGGAAATTTTGGACAACCCCGCGCTGAAAGCCGACATGGAGAATAAAGCGCAGGAATGTGGCCGCAAGCTGGCCTGGCCGGCGGTGGCTGCGCAATACGAAGGGGTTTTTATGCGCGTGGCGGCCCAAAACTACAGGCAGATGCTGAGCTGAGCTTACAAAGCCGGCAAAACATAAAGGCACGAACAAATTTACTGTAAAGGAGATGAAATGATGCAACAACGCAGTTACAGGCTGCCTGCCTTCCAGTTCAAAGAGGACGAAAAGCGGTTTGAGCCGTTTCCTCCTTCGTATTATGAGACGGAAAAGCGGGCCCAGGAGAAAATTACCCAGATGATGACGTCGCCCAAAAGAAAAAAGCTGAACTGAAAAGCGCAAGCCACAACGCCTTGCCCAACAAAAAGCCGAGTGTTCTTTTGAACACTCGGCTTTGCGCTGTGAATAAGGGATTTCTTCAATTCAGGCGCTTAGGCGTTCGGGTTTTCCAGCACCAGGGAGAAGCCCTGCCCGCCGCCGCAGCAGAAGGTGACAAGGCCGCGGCGCTTGCCGGTGCGGCGCAGTGCGTACACCATGCGGGCCGCCAGCATGCCGCCAGACGCCGCCAACGGGTGGCCGATGGCGATGGCGCCGCCCTCGATGTTGAGACGGCTGCGGTCGATGCCAAGCTCCTTCACCACGGCCAGAGACTGTGCCGCGAAGGCCTCGTTCAGCTCGATGAGGTCGAAGTCGTCCAGCTTATAGCCATGGCGGGCCATCAGCTTACGGGTGGAGTATACGGGCCCAATGCCCATGATGGTGGGGTCGCATCCGGCGGCGGCAAATTCCTTCACCACGGCCAGAATTTCCAGGCCCAGTTCCTCGGCTTTTTCACGGCTCATAACCAAAACGGCGGAGGAGCCGTCCGTTTGGGGCGAGGCGTTGCCCGCGGTAACCACGCCGCCGGGCATTACCGGGCGCAGTTTGCCCAGGGTTTCCATGCTGCTGTCGCCCCGAATGCCGGAGTCGGCATCTACCACAAGCGGGTCGCCCTTGCGCTGGGGCAGGGTGATGGGCACGATTTGGTCCTTGGTCCAGCCTTCCTTCGCGGCCTTGGCGGCGTTGTGGTGGCTTTGCATGGCAAACTCGTCGCACTCCTCGCGGGTAAGGTTGTACTGTTTGGCCAGGTTCTCGGCGGTGGGAATCATGGGGATGCCGTCGCCACGGCCGCCGGGGATGGAGGAGGTGTACTGCACAAAGTTGATCTCGCCGGGGTAGGCGCTCTGGGGGCGCTCCAGCAGGAAGGGCGCCTGAGAGTAGCTCTCTACGCCGCCGGTAAGCACTACGTCGGCCATGTTGCCCCAAATCATGCTGGCGCCCAGGGCCAAAGCATTCAAAGAGCTGGAGCACTGGCGGTCCACCGTAAGGGCGGAGACGGAATCGGGGAAGTTGGTTTCCAGTACGCAGCAGCGGGCGGCGTCGCCCCACTGGTGGCCAATCAGGTTGCCAAATACCACATCGTCAATCAGGGCGGGGTCCAGCCCAACTTTGTCCACCGCGGCCTGCATGATGTATCCGCCCAGCTTGGGTACAGGCACCGGTGCCAGGGCGCCCCGGTATTTTGTCATAGGGGAACGAACAGCGCTAACTACAACAGCCTCTCTCATTCTAATTCTCCTTTCGATTGTGCGGCCTGACCGCGCCAAAGGGCAGGGACAGTCCCGCAGTGGAAAAAGTGCCGGATGTATGCGGATTGGGATTGGTGATACACAACAAAGATACCATGAAATGCTAGATAAATCAATACAAATTGCCACAAATACTGCAAGGCGGGAAATGTGCCGCAAAAAAGGCATGGCCGCAAAAATACAAGATGATTTTTGCGCGTATATCTGTTATAATAAGCACAGTTTACAGGCCGGGCCGCTACATGGTGCCGCCCGCATAGCGAAAGGGAAGGTGCCGCGATGCCGACAGCCGTAAAAGTCCTTTTGGCAATAGCCGCGCTGGTGGTGGCGGTTGTTGTGATATTGGTGGTGGCGGTTGTTGTGATATTGGTGGTGGCGGCAAGGCTTGCCGGGTACAGCACCACCATGGACCTGGTGCGTTATCTGCTGGGGTATTTGCAGTATATTTGGAACGAGCGGCTGTTTGCCTGACGGCCGAAGGGCCGCCGCCCGTGGGGTAAACAAAGGCGCGCCACCAAAGGACGCGCCGGAAAAACCAAGGAGGATATGTATGAAAGTATTTTTAAAGGTATTGATGTGGATAGCCATTGTTGCCGTGGTGGTTTTTTTGGTGCTGTTCATCACGGTGCAGGTTGCCGACGAGTTCGACAGCATCCCGCAGCTCATTCGCTACCTGATGGGGCAGTATACCCCGGGTGGCCGCGCTTTGGCGCCGGTGCCCTTCTTTCCCTGGTGGTAAATGCAACACCGGCGCCCAAAGGCCGGCCAAAAATGCAAGTAAAAAGCACGCCGCTACAGGCCAAACGGCCAAAGCGGCGTATCTTTGTTTGTGTGGTAAGGCGCCAAAGCCCTCAGGGCAGCTTTTCCAGGGCCTCTTGCAGGCAAAGGGAAATTTGGTGCGGGCAAGAGGTGCTTTTGTCCTCGCAGCGGATGCCCGCAATAAGAGGGATGGCCTCGGCGGCGGGGCGGCCTTCAAGCAGGCGGCACACCCCTTGCAGGTTGCCGTCGCAGCCATAGTCCACCTCTATGTGGCGGATGATGCCGTTCTCGTCCAAATCTACGGTGGTTTTGCCGGAGCAAACCCCTTTGTTTTTGCGGGAATGGGTCATGGCACAAACGCTCCTTTGCGCTGCGGGCTTTGGGGAATGGCAGATGCTATAAGATGAACTCAGTATACTTCTTTTGGCCGCGGCGGGCAAGCCCCCGGCGGGCTGGGCGGCTTAGCGGAACAATTCAAGCGAGCGCGCCAGCAATTCCACGGTGCCTGCAATGCCCAGGCGGGCAGAATCTACCGCCAGGTGGTAATTGTCTACCGAGGCCCAGTCCCTGTCGGTGTAGTAGGCGTAGTAGTTGGCGCGGCTGCGGTCTGTCTTGCGGATGAGGGAACGCGCGGCGTCTTCGTCCAGGTTGTGTTTGCGGGCCACGCGCTGGATGCGTGCCTCCAGCGCGGCGTGTACAAACACGCTTACCATGGCGTCGTTGCCGCGCAAAACATAGTCTGCACAGCGGCCAATGATGACGCAAGGGCCCTTGGCCGCCGTCTCGCGTATCACCTCGGCAATCACGCTTTGCATCCTGTCGTTGGGCAAATAGCTCACATAGTCGGCATAGCTGGGGGCCTTGCCGGCGCCGTCCATGGGGGGCACCGCAGCCATAAAGCCGCTGGTGGGCTTTTCGTCGTGCTTTTCAAACAGCTCTTGCAAAATGCCGCTTTTTTCTGCGGCGGCCCGCAAAAGCTCTTTGTCGTAAAAGGCGATGCCCAGCGTTTCGGCCAGGCCCTGGCCAACCTCGCGGCCGCCGCTGCCAAACTGGCGCGCAATACAAACAACCAGATTCTCTGCCATGGCGCATCCCTCCTGCTGTTGCATGTGGGCGGGCACGTTCTATGCACAGTATAGCACACAAACAGCCGGGATGCACGGGGGTGTGTTATACCGCAACGCCGTGTTGCTGCGGCAAAAGGCCCAGTACCCGCACGCGGGAAAGCAGCAGCGCCGCCACCAGGGTAAGGAAGACGTCGGGCAAACACCACGAGGCATTGTACGCGAGGGAGTACAGCCAGACGGGCCAGCCGTCCCATGCGAACTGCCCCCAGATGAGCACACCGGAGAGGAAGCTGCAGGCAAAGCGTGCCAGCCCCGTAAGGGCAATGCCCGCGGCAATGCCCGCCGTGCGGTGTTTGAAGCGCTGGGCAATGGGGCCGCTAAAACCCAGGGCGGTGTAGGCCAGCACATAGTCCAACAGGGCGCACAGGGCCATGGTCCACACGGTTTTTACGGGCACGGCCACCACGTTGGGCATGCCCTGCACCAGCTGCAGCAGGCTGTAAACACCGGCGGTTCCCACACCCCATTTTGCGCCGTGGCGTAGGCTCATCATTACAATGGGCAGGGTGGACAAAAGGGTGATGTCTCCCCCCCAGGGCAGCGGCTGGAAGGACAGGTACGACAAAACAAAAGCCAGGGCCACCATCAGGGCGCCCTCTACCAAAACGGCTGTGCGGGACATTTGTTGCGGTGCTTTCATGCTTCATGCTCCTTTTTTGGCCCGTTGGGCCGGCATAGTACATAAAAACAAGCCCGCGGCATAAAACACCGCGGGCGCATGAAATGCTACATAGTATAGCAAAACTCCCTACGCCGGCATTACCCGGATCAGGTATAGGGTCCCCATCTGCATGGATCTCAGCCCTTGGCGGCACGCCGCCGTTGGCACCCCTGTTTTTATGTCCGGCCCCATCATACCACCGGGAAAAGGCGTTGTCAACGGGGGAGGGGCCCGGCAAAAAAGTGTGGAGGCGGGAATGGGTGTGCAGGCACGGCTTAAACGGCAACGGGTACGTCCACCCCTACTTTGGGGCACAGGGGGCCCAGCACACAGGCGCCGCACCGCGGGCCGCGGGCCATACACACCGCGCGGCCGTGCAAAACACAGCGGTGGCAAAAGTCGTTGCTTTCCTCGGGCGGCAGCACCTTGCGCAGGGCGGTCTCCACCTTCATGGGGTCGCGGCTTTTCAAAAAGCCCAGGCGGTTTGCCATGCGGATGCAGTGGGTATCGGCAATTACCACGCCGGGCACCCTGTACACGTCGCCCAAAATCAAGTTGGCGCTTTTGCGGCCCACGCCGGGCAGCTTCAGCAGTTCCTCCATGGTGCGGGGCAGCAGCCCGCCATACTGGTGCAGCACAATGCCCGCGGCGGCGTGGATGTCCCGCGCTTTGCTATGGTAAAAGCCACAGCTGTGCACAATTTCTTCAATATCTTCCACGTTTGCCTCGGCCAGGGCGGCCAGGGTGGGGTAGCGGGCAAACAGCACGGGGGTAATTTGGTTCACCCTGGCGTCGGTGCACTGGGCGGAAAGGCGCACCGCCACCATCAGTTGCCAGGCATTTTCATAGTCCAGAGAGCATAAGTCCACCGGGTAGGCTTCTTTTAACGCCTGCACAATTTTTACGGTATCGGCTTTGGTACGCATGGGGCCTCCTGTCTACAGGTGGGAAAGGTTTCAGCGGCGGAGAAGCAGCCCGGCAAGCAGGCTGCCAAGGCCGCCCTGGCCGTTGCACAGGCGCAGCAGGGCCGCCGCGGCCCTGGGGGGCACAATGCCGTCGGTGTTCATGGGCACGTTTTTGAAAGGCAGGTAGTAGCTGGTGGCGTCGGCGGCCAGGCGGTTGGCCTCGGCGTCTTGCGAAAAACGGATGAACCGGCGCGCAAAAAAGCGTGCGGTGCGCAAAAGCACCCGGCCGGCCGCACCATCTGTCATCAGGCCCAGGGGGGTGTGGCGGCCATATTCGCCCTTTTGGGGCAGGCGGTTTTCCTGCAAAGGTTTTTGGTACAGGGCGGCAAAATCCTTGGTGGGGAAGGTGTTGCCCTGTATGTTGCCGTAGGGGCCGTGGGCGCTGTGCGCAGCATCGAGGCGCAGTGTTGCCCCCTGCACCGCAAAGCCGGCGCACAGCCGGATGTCCCGGCTGTGGGAAGCGGCCTGCAGGGTGTAGTGGCCCGCCTCCACCACGTCCTCGCCGCTGGCAACGTCGTAAAAGGAAAGCTCTGCATAAGGGATGGTGAAGGAGAGCTCTTTTTCCTGCCCGGGCTGCAGTGCCACCCGGTGGAAAGCAAGAAGCTGGTGGGCCGGCTGGTAAGTGGCGGAATCCTCGTGGGCAAGGTACAACTGCACCACTTCCTCGCCGGGTGCGGCGCCGGTATTTTTCACCCGCAGGCTGGCGTGCAGGGTACCGCCGGGGGCAAGGGTTTCCTCCGCCAGCCGCAGGGCGCTGTAGGCAAAGCTGGTGTAGGAAAGGCCAAACCCAAAGGGGAACTGCACGGGCGCGCCCGCGGTGTTGTAGTAGCGGTACCCCACATAGATGCTCTCGCGGTAGGCTACCTCGCAGGGGCCCATGGGGAAGCTGTGGTAGCACGGGGTGTCCTCTATGGCAAGGGGCCAGCTTTCAGTCAGCTTGCCGCTGGGGTTGGCCTGGCCGTAAAGCAGGCGCACCGCCGCTGTACCCAGGCCCTGGCCCCCCAGGTGCAGGCACAGCAGGGCGCGCACCTTGCCAAGCCAGGGGGTGGCAACGGGCCCGCCACAGCACAGCACCACACACACATTGGGGTTTGCGGCTTGCACGGCAGAGAGCAGCTTTAGCTGGCAGGCGGGCAGGTCAAGGTGCTGGCGGTCATACCCTTCGCACTCGAAGGCGTCGGGCAGGCCCAAAAACAGCACCACCTGCTGCGCGTTTTGGGCGGCCGCCACGGCTGCGGCCAGCATTTTGGGGGTGGTTTTGGTACCCCGGTGCCCGGGCGCGTACACAAAGGGGTGGCCCGCTGTTTTCATGGCGGCCAGGAAGGACACCAGCTGCTTTGGGTTCACCACCGAAGAACCGCTGCCCTGGTAACGGGGTTCATCTGCCATCTGCCCGATGATGGCAACGCGGCCGGCACTTGGCGCAAGAGGCAGCATGCCGTCGTTTTTTAGCAACACGGCGCTTTTTTCCAGCGCCTGCACCGCCAGGGCGTGGTGGGCCTGCCAATTGCACGCGGGCTGTGGGGCACACGGCGCCGCGCGGCGGTACACCAGCCGCAAAATGTTGAAACAGGCGGTGTCCAGCGCGGTGGTGGGCAAGGCGCCGCTTTTCAGGGCGGCCAGCACGGCTTTGTCGCTTACGCCGCCGCTGGCGGGCATCTCCAAGTCGCACCCGGCGGCCAGGGCGGCGGCCCGCTCGTCAATGGCGCCCCAGTCACTCACCACGGCGCCGCCAAAGCCAAAACGCAGGCGCAAAATGTCTGTAAGCAGGCGCCGGTTTTGGGTGGCGTACTCGCCATTCACCCGGTTGTAGCTGGCCATCACGGTGTCTGGCCGGGCGGTTTTTATGGCAATTTCGAAGGGCCTTAAGTAGATATCGAACAAAGCGCGTTCATCCACCGCCGCGTTGATGGACATGCGGAAGCACTCCTGGCTGTTCACGGCGAAATGTTTTAGGGACGTACCCACGCCGTTTTCTTGCGTGCCCTCAATGAAAGCGGCGGCCAAGCGGCCGGCCAACAGCGGGTCCTCGGAATAATACTCAAAGTTGCGCCCGCCCAGGGGGGAGCGTTTGATGTTGGTGCCGGGGCCCAAAATAAGGCCCACGCCATAGTGCAGGCATTCCTCGGCAATGGCGGCGCCTACGTCTTTTACCAGTTGTGGGCTGAACGCGCAAGCCAGCGTTACCTGCGGCGGGAAGCAGGTGGCGGGCTTGCTGGGGCCGCCGTTTTGTTTGTGGCCGGCGGCATCCTCCACCCGCACGCCGTGGGGGCCGTCGGCCATGCGCAGAGAGGGGATGCCTTTTTCCGGGATGGAGGCGGTTTGCCAGGCGTTTGTGCCACGGCAAAGCGCCACCTTTTGCGCGGTGGTAAGGCTTTGTACCTTTTGCCAAAGCTGGGTGTCGTTCATGACGCCTCCGGTACGCCGGGCGCACATGCCCCGGCGGGGGTTTATCGGCTCTAATTTTAAATGATATTAAGTAAAAAATCGGGTGTGGGTGAACTTGTTTTGCCCTTGGTGGGGTGCTTATATTAG
>JAJDGD010000030.1 GCA_030265505.1 Ruminococcaceae bacterium OttesenSCG-928-O06
GCTGCTTTGCCCCGATATTGCGGCCGCCAACATTTTGTATAAAAGCATGAAGTTGTTCGGCGGCTTCAAAAGCGGCGGCGTTTTGATGGGCGGCACCTCTCCCATCATCTTCACCTCCCGCAGCGACGACGCCGAAACCAAGCTAAACACCATCGCCTTCTGCGTGTACCTGGCCCAAAAGGCCTGAGAAAAGAGCAAGCAAAAGCCGCCGGGTTCCCGGCGGCTTTTTGTTGTATTTTGAAGCCCGAAGCGGCCGACGAAGAGACGCCCATCTACGGGTGCATCAGGGTTTTGATCTTGTCCTTCACGTCGAAGGCGGCCTGACACTCGGCAAAGCTGTACTTGCCGGTGATGAGGGCTTCGGTGTTCAGCTTGCCGCGGCTCATCATCAAAAGCACCCTGTCCCAGTTGGGGTAGCGGTGGCTGAAAGAACCCTGGATGTTGATCTCCTTCAGCACCGCCGGCAAAAACGCCGAGATGAACGAGCCCTTGGGGCTGGTGACGCCAACCTCCACCAGGGTGCCGCCCTTGCGCAGCATGCCGATGCCCTGGTCCACCCCTTCGTCCTGGCCGGAGCACTCGAACACAAAGTCGGCGCCAAAGCCACCGGTCAGCTCCATCACCTTTGCCACGCAGTCCACTTCGTCGCTGGCCAGGGCCATATCTGCCCCCAGCTGCTGCGCCAGCGCAAGGCGCTTTTGGTGGCGCGCCTTGCCCACCAGCACCACAAAGGCGCCGCAGGCCGTAAGCACCTGGGCGCACAGCATGCCTATGGGCCCCGGGCCTATCACCACGGCGGTGTCCCCGGGGGCCACCTTGCACAAATCCACCACGGCGTGCCAGGCAACACAGGCGGGCTCCGTCAAAGCGGCGGCCTCTAAGCTCACGTTGTCCGGCACCTTGTGCACGCGGGCCTCGGGCATCACCACATATTCCTGCATGGCGCCGTTTACCTGCTGGCCCAAAGCGCGGCGCTGGGTGCACAGGCTGTACAGCCCGCTGCGGCAGTGGGTGCAGGTGCCGCAGCTTTCCTTGGCGGTCTCGGTGGTTACGCGGTCTCCCACAGCAAAGGCCTGCACGCCTTCACCCACCTCGGCCACAACCCCGCTGAACTCGTGCCCCAGGGTGATGGGCACGGCCATAGGCACATCCCCGTGGTAGTAGTGCAAGTCGCTGCCACAGATGCCGGACCATTCCACGCGGATTTTCACACTGCCGGGGGTCACCGCGGGCTCGGGAATATCCACACAGGCAATGTGGCCCGGGCCATTCTCCAGTTTTTGTACCGCTTTCATGTGTGTGCTCCTCTCCAAATATTTGTTCCGGGGCGGCGGGCAAAATGCCGCGGCGCTACGCCCCGGTGTCCTCCCAAATGCCGTGTACCTGTAACAAGGTAAGGGTGTGGGCGTTTGCCAGTTTTTGGCCCAGCAGTTCCTTGAATTTGACAGAGTTCTTTTTTCCCGCGCCCCGCAGGGCGTCCAGCTGCCGGGCAATGTCCTGCTGCTGTGCGCAAAGGGCCTCGCACAACTGCTCCAGCGCAAAAAGGCGCTGCGCGGCGGGGCCGGTGTAGCCGGCGGCACCGCCCTGCAAAAAGGCGGTTTCTACGGCGGCCTGCCCGCCGGGGGTTTGTATGGTGAAGCGCTGCATGGGCAGCCCCCTTTCCGTGTGTGCCGCATGGGTTTTCCACTGGTTTCATCATACACCATTCCGCCGGGCTTGGGAACAGAAAAAAGCGCGGCGCCACCCCCCAAAAAATGAAAGGAAGCGCCCGGCCGCACCGTTACCATACTGATGCGCTTAAAAGGAAAGAAGGGTTTGACATCTGCCATGCGGCACCCTATGATAAATAAGATATGACAAACCGGTGTCTGCGCGGAAAACAAGGAGAATTCATGATGAAACGGATGAAGAGGATTGGCTCGCTTTTGTTGTGCGCCCTGCTTGCGCTGGGGCTGTTTGCCGCCTGTGGCGGTGGCGGCAACGGCGGCGGCAACGTTACCTACGGCCGCTATGTGGAAGAGGATATCTCCCCCGAGGGGATGCGCGGCTATCCCCAAAGCTTTGTGATGTTTTCCGATGGCTCGCTGGATTTGATCACCTCCGACTGGAGCGAGGACGCAGGCTCTTCCTACCTGCGCTGGCGCAGCACCGACGGTGGCGCCAACTGGCAGCAGATGGACATGAGCTGGACCGAGCAATATATCAACGACTACAGCGAGTATTACGAGCGCGGCGAAACTCCGCCCGAGGAGATCAGCCTGGGCTCCATGTACCCGCTGGAGAGTGGGGACGTTTTATTCCAGGTATATACCTGGAAATATGACGCCAGTGCCGATTTCTATTCCAGCTTAAGCGAGTTATACCGTATCACGCCCGATGGCACAATAACCCCCTTCTCCATCGCCGAGATAGAAGAGGCCAAGGCAGGCGGCGGCAACGTGCATGTGCAGAATATGCTTACCTTGCCGGGCGGCCGCCTGTTTCTCAGCCTGTACATAGAGCCCAGCCAGGCCCAGATGAACGACCCCAGCTTCGACTGGAACTCCACCGAGCGCATGGCTGTATATGATGTTTTGAGTGGAGAAAAAATCTACGACTTGCCCTATCGCGGCTGGAATGTCTTTGCCAACTCCACCACGCTGTTCATCAACGACTATGAGAAGGGCTTCCAGGCCATCAACATTGCCGACGGCAGCCCCTCCACCGCGCCCATGCCCTCGGAAGAGATGATGATGCGCATTGCCAACAGCTGGCAGGGCAGCAGCTTTGTGGACGACGAAAACAACTTCTATATGGTTACCGCCCGCGGCATGGACAAAATTACCGTGGAGGCCACCGAACCCGAAAAGGTGATGGACGGCCTGAACTACACCTATGGCTCGCCCCTGTACAGCATCAACTCTGTGGCGTTCAGCCCCGGGGACGACAGCATGGTGATGGCCGTGTACGACAACCAGAACTATGAGAGCCTTACCGGGCGCCTGCTGCGCTATGTGTGGGACGACGACGCCGTTGCCACCTCGGACAACGTGCTGCGGGTATACTCCTTGTACGACAACTACTCCGTGCGGCTGGGCCTGTCGGAGTTTAAGCGCCAGAACCCCGACGTGACCGTGCAGTACGAGACCGCCTTTGACCCCTACGCCGACGGCGGCGCAATGCCCATGAGCAGGGGCGGCGGCACCTCTGGCGGGGGCGACACCGGCATGACCGAAGAGGACGCCTTGCGCGCGCTGAACACCGAGCTGTTGAACGGCACCGGCCCCGACGTGCTGATTTTGGACGGCCTGCCGGTGGAGAGCTTCATCGAAAAGGGCATTTTGGAGGATTTGGCCGGCGTGCTGGACGGCAACGGCGATTTGCTGCAGCCCCTGGTGGCGCCCATGTACCAGGACGGCAAAATTTACGCCGTGCCCACAAACTTCTTTGTGCCCACCCTGTTTGGCGAAAGCGGCTATGTAGAGAGCCTGGCCGACTTCGACACCTTCCTTGCCGCCATCAAAGACGGCGTGGGCATCCCGGAATACATTGAGTACGACCCGAACTGGGCCGAAGAAGAGATGAACGAATACTACCAGAAGATGTACGGCGCCCGGCCCGAAGAAGAGCAGCCCGTGTTCTATGTAGAGAGCCTGAGCGATCTGTTCGTCTCGTTCTATGCCTCTTGCGCGCCAGCCATCTTCAGCGAGAAAACCGGCATAAACCGCGAGAACCTGGCCGCCTTCTTGCAGGCGGTGAAGGATGTGTCGGACAGGTATGGCCTGGCCGACCCCGAGATGATGAACATGTACGGCGGGGGCATGGTGTCGTCCTTCTCCATGGGCGGCTACGCCCAGTACGACTATTCCTCTACCCTGAACCGCTACAGCCAGCGGCAAAGCCGCGTGGGCTACAGCCGCCTTGGCTCGTACAACATTTTGCAGAACGTGTCGTACCAGATATACTACAGCGGCCAGAACAACAACTGGGGCAAGGTGGTGGACGACACCGCCCAGGCCGACACCGAGACTCTGCCCGCACTTTCCCCGGCTACCATCAGCATGCCGGGCCTGGCCAGCGGCGCATACTTCCCCACGCTGATGGTGGGCGTTACCACCACCACCGGCCAGCCCGAGCTTTCCCGTGCCTTTGTGGCCGCCATGCTGAGTGAGGACGTGCAGAAGTACGACATGGGCAACGGCTTCCCCGTTACCCGCAGCGCCATGCAGTACCAGTATGCAAACTACACAAGGCGCGACGAGTATATGGTCCAGCAGGGCATCAACATGATTCCCTTTGACTATGAGACCCTGCTAAGCAGCCTTGAGACCCCCTTCTATACCAACAGCTACCTGCAAGACGTTATCTACAAGCCTGTGGAGGACTTCTGCACCGGCAACACCACCTTGGAAGCCGCGGTGGACCAGATTGTGAGCGAAACGGAGCTGTATTTTGCGGAAAGACAGTAGCGCTGCAAAACCAAAACGCCGGAAAAGGCAATACCAAAAACAACAGGTCTTAACGGCCCTGTTGTTTTTGGCGCCCAGCCTTGCGGGCGTGTGTGTGTTTGTGCTGGTTCCCTTTGTGGAAACGGTGCGCCGCAGCTTCTTTAACGTGCTGGGCAACCGTTTCCAGGGGCTTAGCAACTACATCAGCGTGTTTCAAAACCCGGGCTTTCGCATGGCGGCGGCCAACACCGCCCGCTTTGTTGCCATCTGTGTGCCGCTGCTCATCCTTATCAGCATGCTGATGGCCGTTTTGGTGCGCCGGCTGAAGCCCGAGATTGGCAAGTGGTTCAAAACCACCTACCTCGTCACCATGGCCATTCCGGTGGCCAGCGTGGTGCTGCTGTGGAAGGCCCTGTTCGCCAACAACGGCATCATGAACAACATTTTGGTGAACGTGTTCGACGCGTCGCCCGTCAGCTTTATGTCCACCGACGCCGCCTTCTGGGTGCTGATATTCACCTACCTGTGGAAGAACTGCGGCTACGACATGATTTTGTGGCTGGCCGGGTTCGACAATATCAACGCCGGCTTGTACGAGGCCGCCCGCGTGGACGGCGCCAACGAGTGGCAGGTGTTCATCCACGTTACGCTGCCGGGGCTGCTGCCCACCTTGTTCCTCATCACGGTGCTTAGCCTCATCAACACCTTCAAGGTGTTCCGCGAGGCGTACCTGGTGGGCGGTGCCTACCCTGAGAGCAACAGCATTTACCTGTTGCAGCATTTGTTCAACAACTGGTACACCCAGCTGGACGTAAGCCGCCTGTGCGCCGCCGCGGTGCTGCTGGCCGTTGTGCTTTTGGGCATCATCCTTCTGCTAAAACGCGCGTGGGGGGATGAAGAGGAATGATAAAACGCAGGCTGGCGAACGTTGTCTCCGGCATTATTTTGGTGGGGCTGGCCCTGCTGGTGATATGGCCCTTGTGGTTCATGCTTACCGGGGCGCTTACCAGCACGGCAGAGTTGAACATGCACATCGGCCCGGTGTTCAACGCCGGGGCCGAAGGCTATGCCACCTGGCCGTTTTTGCCGCGCTACCCCACCTTCCAGTCCCTCATCCAGCTGCTGATGGACACCCCCCAGTTCTTTGTGATGTTCTGGAACACCTGCAAGCTGGTGTTCCCGCAGTTGTTGGGGCAGCTTTTGGTGGGCACGCCCGCGGCGTGGGCGCTTTCCAAGTTCCGCTTCCCGGGGCGCAAGCTGCTGTTCACCATCTACATTGTTTTGATGCTGATGCCTTTCCAGGTGACGATGGTGACAAGCTACCTGGTGAACGACCGCCTCGGCATCATGAACACCATCTGGGCCATCATTTTGCCGGCCACGTTCTCCACCTTCCCGGTGTTCATTATGGCGCGCGGGTTCGACATGGTGCCCGGTGTGCTGCTGGAGAGCGCCGCCCTGGACGGCGCCGGCCCCCTGCAAACGTTTTTCCGCATAGGGGTGGCGCTGGGCAAGCCCGGCATTTTGGCGGCCATGGTGCTTTCCTTTTTAGAGGCCTGGAACGCCATAGAGCAGCCGCTGGTGTTTTTGAAAGACCAAACCCTGTGGCCCCTTTCGCTGTTGCTTAGCGACATTGCCACCCACAACCTGGGGCTGGCCATGGGGGCCTCGCTGGTAATGCTGCTGCCCGCGGTGCTGATATTCAGCTTTGGGCAGAAGTATCTGGAGCTTGGCATCCAGGCCAGCGGAATAAAAGAGTGACGCAGATAGATGTGCCGGGGCCTAGCGGCGGGCATTTCTCTCCCTCGCGTGCTCGCGCACATCCTTAGCCCTATGCTCGGTCGAAAAACACCCGCCGCTCTCCCCGGCACGGAATGGACTTTCTTTATACACGAGACACGAGGCGGGCGAAGCGCAAATCAACACAGATAGAGGTATGGCATGAGCAAAATCAAAGAGTGGTTCAAAACCCTGGGCGCCAAACTGAAAAACTTTCCCAAAGGCCAGCAAAGCAAGGCCTTTGTGCGCATTGTGCAGTTTTTTGCCCTGATGCTGGTGCTTACCATATTTGCGCGGGGCGCGGCGGGTGTTACCATGCCCGAGGTACAGGCCGCGGCCCCCGGCCAGCAGCAGATACGCAATGCCGACGATTTTTCCGGCACGGTAACCTCTGCCAACAAGCAGGACGAAAAACTGCCCGCGGGCCTTACGGTAAGCCGGGTGCATGTGTCCAGCGGCAGCACCGTGGCAGTGGGGGATGACCTTGTCACCTTCGACACCGAAACCCTGCAGGAGAATTTGCTGAATGCCCAGGGCGTGCTGCTGAGCCTGCAGCAAGAGCTGCAGCAGCTGGAGGAGTCCACCGTGGTGGACGACACCGCCCTGAAGGCCGCCCAAAGGGCCTATGACGCCGCCAAGGCGGCCTACGACGCGGCGGCCACCGGAGTGAATAACGCCAACGCTGCGGTAAACGCCGCCCAGGCGGCCCTGGATAACGTGCAAAGCAATGTGCAGGCCGAGGTGGACAAGGCCTACTACGATTTGGCGGCGCAAGAGACCGCAGTTGCAAATAAGGTGACAGATACAAAAAGCGATTACGATACATATATGGCAGGATATACCGGAAGTGACCCTGGTGGAACTCCCCCCACCGATGACCCGACGGCTATCCACCTGTACTCTCTGTGGCAATCGGCCATCACGGCGCAAACCGACTGGCAGACCGCCTTCAATGAAGCCCAGGCCAACCTGGGCAAAGTGGCGGAAATTGTAGCCGCCCGCAAGCCACAGCTGCAAAGTGCCCTGAGTGACGCCAAGAGCACCCAAGCCACTGCAAACAGCAGCCTTGCCAGCGCAAAAGACGCCCTTACTGCCGCCGAGGAAGCCCTGCACAAGGCCCAGCAGGAGTACAACGAGGCGAAAGAGGACTCTGCCCTGGCCGAACAGCTGCGCCAGAATAACATTCGCAAGAAAAAGCTGGAGATTCAAAAGCAGCAGCAGGTTGTGGCCGACGTCAACAAAATTATGGGCACCGGCGGCACCGTGCGGGCCACCGTGGCCGGCACCGTTACCCAGGTTACCGTGGCGCAAAGCGGCATTACCACCGAGGCCGACTATGTGCGCATCTCTACCGGGGACGAGGGCTATGTGGCCGAGTTTTCCGTGAGCCAGGAGAAGGCCCGCGACATCCGCTTGGGCAACACCGTAAGCGTGAAAACCACCGGCAGCTACTGGGGCACCGACGCCCGCGTGGTGGGCAAAAGCATCCCCGAGAATGGCATGGTTACGGTGCGCGCGCAGATGTCCTCGCAGCAGTGGAACGACGGCGATGCCGTTACCGTTACCGTGGTGTACAACGACAGCTACTATTACAGCTGCGTGCCCATCTCGGCCGTGCGCAGCGAGGGGGGCACCAGCTATGTGCTGGTGCTGCGCGAGGAGAACACCATTTTGGGCACCCAAACCGTGGCCCGCAAGGTGGAGGTTACCGTGGCCGCCCAAGACGACAAATATGCCGCGCTGGACGGCAGCTTCTACGAGTATGATGTCAAGGTCATTGTCTCCAGCACAAAGCCCGTAAGCGACGGAGACATGGTGCGCCTGGGCGAGGAGAGCACACAATGAGGTTTTGGCCCAAAAAACCGGGCGAAGCCGATGGGAAAGCGCCCACACAGGAGGGGATAAACCAGCCGCCCGCCCAAAGCGGGGCCGGTGATGTTGTGCTGCCCGACGAAGAAAACCGGGGCGCCGAAAGCGCGCCTGGCGTGCAGGCTGTACCCGGCCCGGCCCCAAAAGCAGAAACTGTGGACAAAGCGCCCGCGCAGGGAGATGCCCCCGTGCCTGCCGCCGAGGCGCAGGATGCGGCGGCCGCAGAGAGCAATGCCGCGCCCGAAGGGCAAAGCACACAAGACGCGGCCGCTTTGGCCGCCGCCAAAGAGGAGCGCGCCTGGCGGCGCACGCGCCGGCTTAGGGCGCTGCGCAGGGCCGCCCCTACGGTGCTGGTGTGCGCGGTATATCTGGTGCTGGCGTTTTTCATGTTCAAAAATGCCGCAGAGGTAGAACCGGGTGCAGCCCTGCTTTCCCTGCGGTACGACGCCCCCCTTACGGGTGAGCAGGTGGCCTACGCAAAGTTTGCCCTGGAGGACCCCGAGGAAGAGCATCCCTTTACCGCCACCTTCTGGTACGAAAGCCCCATGGAGAGCATCACTACCTCCCGCGCCACCGTGGCCACCCCGGCCCTGTTTGTAGACGGCGACATGGCCACGGCCCGCCGCGTAACATTTTTGCATGGTGGCTACCCCGGCGTGCTGGAAAAACGGGGGGTGGCATTGTCCCGCGGGCTTGCGTGGGAGCTGTTTGGCAGCGTGGATGTGGTGGGCACGGAATTTGACTGGAACGGTACTACCTATACGGTGCGGGGCGTGTTTGAAGGCGATGCGCTGATGCTGCTGGCCCAGGTGGATGCCAAAGAGGCCCCGGTGCCCGGCTTTACCGGGGTGGAGCTTAGCGGCCACACCGAGGAAGACCCCCGCACCACGGCCACCGCCCTTGCACAAACGCTGCGCTTGGGTACCCCCAGCGCCATGGTAAGCGCCACCAGCGTGCCCATGCTTATCTCTGCCATGGCCTGGGTGCCTGCCATTTTGCTGTGTCTGTGGTTTTTGGTGCGGCTTTTGGGCCTGTTGCGTCACACCTCGTACTGGGCAAAGCAGGTTGTGTGGCTGGTGCTGCTTTTGGCGGCGGCCATCCTCATCCCGCGGGCGCTGGGCCAGCTGCCGGGGTGGATGATTCCCACCAAGTGGAGCGATTTGACCCACTGGAGCGAGTTGTTCAAGGAGCTGAACACCCGCCTGACCGAGTGGCTGGCCATGAAGCCGAACCTGGAGGACGTACAGCTGCGCAAAACCCTGCTGCTGCAGCTGGTGCTGATGGTGCCCAGCGTGTTTGCCATGGTGGGGGTGATACGCCGCTGGGCAGAGCACTTCCGCCGCAAGGACATGGCCCTGCGCCTGGCCGAGGCCCACAACCTGGGCGACAAACAGGTGGCCGCCACGCTGGACGAAGCGCTGGATGCCGCCCGCAAAAAACGGGAAAAGAGAACCGCCGCGCAGGAGGAGCACGACGACATAGAGATATTGACCATGGAAAAAAAGCAAAAGAAGCCCCCCGTTTAGGGGCACCATAAACGCAGCGATTATAGAAAAGCATCTGCCAAACCCGCAGCAGGCCGCGGCATGGCAGATGCTTTTTGCTTGTTGTTAGAAACCCGCGATGGACCCCGCAAGGTTTTTGGAGGAATTTACGAATACGCAAGCGCCGGGTGCACAGTGGAACGGGCGCATCATCCGCCGCCCGGGTTTGCCTGCAGGGCGGGGTCCGCCTCCACATAGCGGGGCAGGGGCGGCAGTTCGTCTGGGGCAAGCGTGCTGGGGGTGCGGCCGCGGGCGCGGGCTATGCGCATGGCGCGCCGGGCCTGCGTTACCAGCGCCTCCACGTCGGGGCGGGGCGCCTGGCTAAGTTCCTCTGCGGTGGGCGGCGCAAGGCTTACGGGGCAGGCGGGCAGCAAAAGGGAGTGTTCGTCCGGCTTTGGCAAAGCGGCGCCCCAAACGTGGTGCGCGCGGAACTCCTCGTCCCCTTTCAAAAAATAGTGGTAAAAAAGCAGAGGCCCTTTGGTAACATTGTCCTCCAGCTGGGGGTCTATATGGTACCAGATGTCTTCAATCTCCACCATCACCCAGGCATGGTCTACCAAAGTGCCCTGCACAGAGAAGGTGCGCCCGGTTACATACAGCGCCTCAAAGCCCAGGCGCTGCAGCAGAACAATCAATGCAGAAGCGTAGTTTTCGCAGGTGCCTATGCCATGCAATAGGGGGCCTGCACCCGCCACCTGGTAGGGTGTGGGCACCTTGCCGCAAACATCCTCGTAGCGCCACAACTCCACCAGTTCCTCCTGGTCATACTCAATGTAGGTGGTGGCGGCGATGACGTACCGGTAGGCCGCGCGCACTTTGTCGTAGTCGCTCGCTGTGCTGCCAAGGCCCATTTCCGCAATGGCGGCATCGGCCATTACGTCGAAGTAGCAGGGTGCCGCCGTGGGCGCCGGGCCCTGCGCCAAAGAGGAGGACGGAGGCGCAGAGGATGGGACAAAAGTGCTTTGCGCGCCTTGGCCAGGCGCCGCCTGCTGCGCGCAGCCACAGGCAAGGCATGCCAAAAGCAGGGCGGCCACCAGGGCCGGGCGCTGTTTCATGGTCCCTCCCAAAAGCGTGTGTTTGGCGGGGTGGTGGTGTGCGGGGGCAAAAGCAGGGCACGGTTTTTCACCATATACGCATTTTGCGCATACATCCACCACATTTGCGCGGTACTATGAAACCACCACAAAAGAGAAAGGTGGCGAGAAGATGGCGTACATTCTAAGTGCATTGGTGGGCATTGGGCTGTTGGTAATCGCCCACAGAAAACTGAGCGCGCTGCAACCCGTACGGGTGAGGGCCGACCGGAAATAACCGGTATATACCGCGGGGCATCCCCGCGCCATGTGCCTTTGGCACACGATCCCCCGCCTTTTGGGCGGGGGATATGCCTTGTTGGGGCTTTGCAAAAAAAGGGCAAAGCCCCAAAGCGGCATACGGCGCGGGACATGTGGCTTGCCATGTGGCCCGCGCCGCGTTTTGGGTGGTGGCGGCGTTGGGCAGTACCATTGTACCCCGCCAAAGGCGCCTTTACAAGCCGGCCGGGGGCGCCCGGCGGGCAATGTGCAAAAGCCGGCGGCAGGTGTCCATTTCTTTGAAAAGCCTAAAACTATTGTAAAAAAGTGGTTTTTCCTGCTATAATACCATAACGATTTGGTGGGTAGGAGGGAAAAGCCTGACGCTGCATTATGTGACAATTTCGCTGGCAAGCCTGAATATCTTCATCTCCGTCTCGCTGTTTTTGCGATATTTCGGTTTCCGCAAAAACCGCATTCCCGGCCTGCACTATTGCCTTGCGCTGGTGTTTTTGGGCCTGGTGCACGGGGTGGTAAGCCTGGTGGCCTTTCTTTTGCCTTATGGGGCTGCCTTTTTGTTCTGTGTGGATTTGATGATGTGCGCCACCGGCTGGGTGAACACCATGTTCATGCTGCTGGTGGGGGTGCTTACCAGCAAAAAGCAAAACGACATGCTGCTGCGCATGCGCTGGGTGTTTTTTGTGCTGCTGGGGCTTGGCACCGTGATGTTTTTGACCAACAGCTGGCACCATCTGCTGGTTGTAGACGCCCCCAAAGCCGCCGATGGTTTTCTGTACGATATCCAGCTGGGCAAGCTGTACGCGCCTTTCTGGCTGTATGCGTTTGGCCTGTCTGTGGTGGCGGCCGTACGCATTTTCCGCTCGGGCGCAACGGGTGTCATCCGCACGCCCAGCATACGCTGGCTGTTCGTGCTGGTGGCCTGCACCCCCTCTATTTTAAGCGGGCTGGAGCAAGTGGTGCCCCTGCTGCATACGCTGCGCATCTCGGTGGTGTTTTCCTGGGTGCCGTATACCACGGTAAGCTACCTGTTCTTCGGGTATTTGCTTACCGCGCGCCGCATGGCCATAGACGTGATGCGCGACGCCTTTGTGCTGTTCGATTTGCGCGGCTTCTGCGTGGATATCAACACCAAAGGCGAGGAGTTTTTTGAAAAGTATGCCGGCACCCGGCGCCCCACGGCCGCCCAGTTTGAGACGCTTGTGGGTACGCCGGCCCTGGTGGGCCCCGCGGCGGAAAACGAGGTGGAGATTCTCGCGCCCGGCGGTGGCGCCACCTACTACACGGTGGGCAAAGTGCGTATCAGCAACGGGCTGAACCAGGACTGCGGCAATGGCGTCATCATCCAGGAGGTGACCGAGTACCGCCGCCGTATGGACCAGCTGAGCAGCATGGCCACCGAGGACCCGCTTACCGGCGCCAAGAACCGGCGCTATTTGGCCGAGAATGCCGACGAGCTGCTGGCCCGGGCGGCCCAGGACGGGCTCTCGGTGGCGGCCCTGATGATAGATTTGGACTTTTTCAAGCGTGTGAACGACGTATATGGCCACCTGGCGGGGGACGAAGTGTTGGCCGAGGCCTACCGTATTTTTGAGCGCACCGTGCGCAGCGAAGATGTGGTGTACCGCTACGGCGGCGAGGAGTTTTTGGTGCTGAGCGTGGGCATTGCCCACACCGATGCCTTGCGCATGGCCGAGCGCATCCGCGCCGCGGTGCAAAACGCCAGCTTTGCCACCGCCGAGGGCGAGGTGGACATTACGGTAAGTATAGGGGTGTACACCTGTGTGCCCGCTGTGGGCGACGATATCGACCGCCTGGTGGAGCAAGCAGACAAGGCGCTGTACCAGGCAAAGGCCGACGGCCGCAACCGGGTGGTGGTGGCCCAGGCCCCGTAGGGCGCGCATTGCCCCAATGGGCCGAAAACAGACGGACACCGGCACAAAATTTCATCCCGGCGGGCATTGTATGTTACACCCGCAAACGGTATAATAAAATACCGCAATTCAGGGTAAAGAATGGGGAGGCAAAGCAGATGATAAAGACCTTAGTGGCCTACACCGGCGAGATTGACGACGCGCAGGCGGCAGTGGAGGAAGTGCGCGCCCAGCTGGCCTTGCCCGGCAGCCTGCAAAAAAATGCCGTGGGCATCATTGCCTGCCACTACGAGTTTGTGCTTTCCGGCGTGGCGAAGGCGGTTTGCCAGGCGCTGCCCTTCGACGTGGTGGGTACCATCACTTCGGCGCAGGCGGTGCAGCAGGAGAGCGGCACCCTGCTGCTTACCCTGATGGTGCTTACCAGCGACGATGTGCGCTTTGTTACAAAGCTTTCGTCCTCGCTGCTGGAGGCACCGGGCGAAAAGATTGCCGCCGCCTACCGGGAGGTAGCCGCCGCCGAAGCGGAAAAGCCCGCTCTGATTTTGCCCTATGCGCCCTTCATGGTGCAAAACTCCGGAGACGAGTATGTGAACGTGCTCACGGAGGCCTCGGGTGGGGTGCCGTGCTTCGGCACGCTGGCCGTGGACGACACCGCCGACTTCAGCAACTGCTTTTTGCTGTACAATGGGCAGGATTACCGCGACCGCCTGGGCATGATTTTGCTGTACGGGGACCTGCAACCAAAGTTTTTCATCGCCACCATCTCTCAGGGAAAGATACTGGACAAGGCCGCGCTGGTAACCAAAAGCGCCGGGCACATTTTGATGGAGGTGAACGGTCGCCCGGTGGTGGAGTACTTTGAGGATTTGGGCCTGACCAAGGCCAGCGAGACCTCCTACGCCATGACCTCGCTGCCCTTTATGCTGGACTATGGCGACGGCACGCCCCCGGTCTCGAAGGTGTTCATCGGCTTAACGCCGGAAAAATACGCCATCTGCGCGGGCGCCATGCCCGAGGGCGCCACGCTGTACATTGGCGTGTTTGACAAAGAGGACGTGCTTACCACCACGGGCGAGGCCGCAGACAAAGCCCTTGCCGACATTCAGGACGCCGGCGGCCTGCTTATCTACTCCTGCATCTCGCGCAACATGTCCATGGGCTCAGACCTTTTGGCAGAGCTGGACTTGATTCGCGACAAGGCCGGGGAAAAGCTGCCGTTCATGATGGCATACTCCGGCGGGGAGATTTGCCCTACCCAGGTAAGCGGCACGCAGGCCATCAACCGCTTCCACAACAACGCATTTGTGGCCTGCGTATTTTAAGCAGGTGCCCGGTGCACGCACAGTGTAAGCAAAGCCCCCCCTGCCAAAGGACGATACCATTGGAACAGAAAATAGCCCTGACGACTGAGCTGGAAGCCCTGCGCGAAGAAAACCGCGAGCTTGGCAAAGCGGTGAAAAAGCTGGAGCGCGAGTTGCGGGTGACCAAGAGTTTTTTGGATAAAGTGACCCAAACCGTCGAGGCCAAGGACACCCTTGGCAGCGTGCTTTCCGCAGCCAACGCCCGGCAAAAAGCCTATACCGATATTTTGCTGGACAGCTGCCCCAGCATCATTTGGCTGCTGGACAATGGCGGCCGTTTTGTGCTTAGCACCAAGGTGTTTTTAACAGAGACGGGCATGCCTAACTTCGACTTTATCAAGAACAAATGCTACGACGAAGTGCTGGGTGCCTTTCTTTCCCCGGAAAAACTGGAGGAGCTGGCCGACGCCATGGCACAGGTGAAGGCCACCCATGCCCCCATGCTGCTGAACGGGTGGATAGACTTTTCCAAAAGCGGCAGCGCGCGGTATTACTCCATCGAGCTGATGAGCATAGGCGGGGAGACCGGGGCCCATGCGGGCATCACCGAGGGTGTGTTGGTACTGCTGATCGATCTGACCGAGATCTTCTATGAAAAGCAGCGGGCCGAAGCGGCAAACAGCGCGAAATCGGACTTTTTGGCCAGCATGAGCCACGAGATACGCACGCCGATGAACGCTATTTTGGGCATGAGCGAGATGCTGAACCGCAGCGAGCTTAGCGAGGAACAGCGCAAATATCTGGGCGATATCCGCAAATCCTCCCAGTCTCTGCTGGCCATCATCAACGACATTCTGGATTTTTCCAAGATAGAGGCCGGCAAGATGGAGCTGGTGGAGACCAGCTTCAATTTATACATGCTGCTGGACAATTTGGCCTCCATGTTCCGCCTGATGCTGGCGGATAAAAGCCTGGGCTTTACCCTGGATATTGCCGCCGACGTGCCCAAAATCATCCAGGGCGACGAAAACCGCCTGCGCCAGGTGCTCACCAATCTTTTGTCCAACGCGCACAAATACACCCGGGCGGGCGGGGTAACCCTGCGGGTGTGGCTGAACGAGAAGGGGCTTTTGCGCTTCGACGTGGAGGACACCGGCATCGGCATACGGCCCGATGACGCGGGCAAGCTGTTCAGCCCGTTTGAACAGCTGGACACCCGCAAAAACCGCAACGTAGTGGGCACCGGGCTGGGGCTGGCCATCAGCTACAACCTGTGCGTGATGATGGGCGGCCGCCTGTGGCTGAAAAGTGAGTACGGCAAAGGCTCCACCTTTTCGGTAGAGCTTCCCTGCGTGCCCGCCGAGGCGGTGATTGAAGAGAGCGTGGTGTCGGAAGAGGCCTTCACGGCCCCGGGCGCCCGCGTTTTGCTGGTGGACGATCTGGACATCAACCTGGCGGTGGCCGAGGCCATGATTGGTACCTACGAGATAGCCACCGACCTTGCCAAAAACGGACCCTCGGCCATTGAGCAGGCAAAAAAAACCCACTACGACATTATTTTTATGGACCATATGATGCCCGAGATGGACGGCATAGAGGCCACCGCGCGCATTCGGGCGCTGGGCGGCTGGAACAGTGAAGTGCCCATTATTGCACTTACGGCCAACGCCATTGCCGGTATGGAAGAGGTGTTTTTGCAAAACCAGTTCGATGGCTTTTTGTCCAAACCCATGAACTTTGAAGCGCTGGGCGCCTGCCTGCGCCGCTGGCTGCCCCCCGGCATGGTGGTGGAGCGGGAGGACGCGCCACAGCCCCCACAATAACACGTTCCCTTTGGAGGGTATTGTATGATACAGGCCGCCGTGGCCCATACTTTTGAGATAGACGAGGCCGCCGTGGCCCTGGCCGAAGTTTGCAGCCAGCTGGACGAACAGCTAGTGCTGCGCCGCCACACGGTGGGCATTTTGCAGTGCGACCCTGAATTTATTGCCTCTGGTGTGGTGGCCCAGCTGTGCCGCCGCCTGGGCTTTCCCGTTGTGGGGGGCACCACGGCCGGGCAGGCCACCGCCGCCGCCGCGGGCACGCTGATGCTTACCCTGCTGGTGCTTACCAGCGATGATGTGGAGTTTGTGCCTGCCCGCACAGAGGGCCTGGCGGGCGACTTGTTCGGTGCGGTAGAGCGCTCGTACCAAAAGGCGGCGGAGGGCCGGAAAGAGGCGCCGAAGCTGGTTTTGGCCTTTCCGCCCATTTTGGAGGCGTACGCCGGGGACTGGTATGTGGAGGCCTTTGAGCGGCAGTGCGGCAGGGTGCCTGTGTTTGGCTCACTGGCGGTGGACGACGCCATTACAGTGTACGACCATTGCGCCACCGTGCACAATGGCGAGGCGCTGGCCGAAGAGATGGCCTACCTGCTGTTGTACGGCGAAGTGATCCCCAGGTTTTTCATCGCCACTGCCCCGGCAGAATCTGCCCTGCCGGAAAAGGGCGTCATCACCCGGGCCGCGGGCAACGTGGTGTACGAGATAAACGGCATGCGCGCCATCGACTTTTTTGAGCGCGTGGGCCTGGCCCAGGGCGGTGTGCTGCGCCGCGGAGTGGACTTTGTGCCCTTTTTGATGACGGTGCCCGGCGAGGACGGCCAAAACGAGCGGCCCTTCGTGCGCGCTCTCATCCGCTTCAACGAAGATGGCTCCGCCACCTGCCGCGGCACCATGTACGAGGGCGCCGCCTTCACCATCGCATCCAACGCCGGGGCAGACGTGATTGCCTCCACGCTGGACACCGTTACACGCCTGAACGGGGAAGAGGACGTGCAGGCCGTGTTATTGTTTTCCTGCATTGTGCGCCGCATAACGCTTGGCGCAGACTCTTTGCAGGAACTGAAGCAGGTGCGGCAGCGCATTGGGCTAGACGTGCCCTACATGATGTCCTATTCCGGCGGGGAGATTGCCCCCACCGCCCTGCACGAGGACGGCGCCGTGAACCGCTTCCACAACTACTCCTTCATCGCCTGCCTGTTGTAAGCCGCCGCGCAAAACGCGTGCGAAAGCCTGGGCTTTCAATGACGCATAAAAAAGCATCGGCCAAATTCGCAACACGCTGCGAATTTGGCAGATGCTTTTGTGTTTGCCGGCGAAGTGGACGGCGCGCAAAAATGCGCTTTCGCGTGATGAAACAAGGCGGGCATGGGGTGGGGCAGCCCCGCGGTATGGTTCCCTTTCCGGGTCCCCCACAAATAGGCCGGGCCACCTTTTTTGCCTGTAGCCCTTACAGGGCGGGCAGGGCGCTATTGGGGGAAGCTGCGAAAGACCACCCGGTTGTTTTCCGGGTCGCAAAACATCATGTTTTTGGCG
>JAJDGD010000031.1 GCA_030265505.1 Ruminococcaceae bacterium OttesenSCG-928-O06
AGCAACCAAGTGGGCTAGCCCCGGTACAGGTGCCCGATACGCAGGCGGGCAGCTACCTTCCGCGCCGAATGGCGTACAGCATCCGCAGTGCGCCATTCGCCTTGCGGCTGACGCTGCCCTTTTGCGCACCGGCCACCTGTGCCAGACAAGCACGGCCGTTCCTCGTTCAAAGAACGGCCACCGGGTTTTGTGCCCTCTTGACATTCCCGCCTTCGGATGGTATCCTGATACGGTAACAAAGCAGCTGTGGCTGATGCCATGCTCACCTTGCTGCACCCGCCCTTTTTCGCAAAAGACGCGCGGTGCCGGGTCAATATCACACAAACACGCGCCACCGGGCGCTTTGTGCAGGTATGGGAGCATGGCCTTTGGGCCGTGTTCTTTTGTTTAACGCCATGTGACCAACTGAGGAGGTGCTTTCCCATAGCAAGCGGCAAGAGGGACCGTGACCGTGACATGCACGAGATCAACGGCCAGATTCGCGACAAAGAAGTACGGGTGATAGACGCCGACGGCAGCCAGCTGGGTGTGATGCAGACGCAGGACGCGTTGCGCCTGGCCGAGAGCCGTGAGCTGGACCTGGTGAAAATTGCCCCACAGGCGAACCCCCCCGTAGTGAAGATCTTGGACTACGGGAAATTCCGCTTCGAGCAACAGAAGAAAGAGAAAGAGACCCGCAAGAACCAGAAAACCGTGGAGATCAAGGAGATCCGCCTGGGGCTGCACATCGATGTGGCCGATTTCAACACCAAGGTGGGCCACGCCAGAAAGTTCCTGGAAAAAGGGGACAAGGTGAAGGTAAGCATCCGGTTCCGCGGGCGGGAGATGGCCCACCAGAGCCAGGGGCTGGAGGTGCACCGGCGCTTTGCCGAGGCACTGCCCGAGGCTGTGGTGGAACGGCCGCCAAAGCTGGACGGCCGCCAGATGATTATGTTCTTAGCGCCCGAAAAAGAGAAGGAAGCGCCCAAAAGCGGCAAGAAGAAAGACGGCGAGGGTGCCCCGAAGCCCCCGCAGGAGGCACCCGCGAAGCCCGCCGCTGAAAAGCCGGCCGGTGCGGAAAAGCCCGCGGCACAAACGCCGCCGGCAGCAGAACCGCCCGTTGCCGCTGATACAAAACCTACCCCCGGGGAATAACCGCCCGGGAGGCATTATGCCCGCAGGGGCAAACACGATGGAGGGAACAAGCTATGCCGAAGCTGAAGAGCCATTCCGGCGCAAAAAAACGCTTCAAGATGACCAAGAACGGCAAGGTGAAACGCGGCAGCGCCTTCACCAGCCATATTTTGAACAAGAAAAGCCGCAAGGTGAAGCGCGACAACCGCAAGCCCCAGTATGCGGACAAAACCAACGAGAAGGCCATCAAGGAGATGCTGCCTTATTCCTAACGCCGGGCTGCAGCCGGCCGAAACCCACACAGTAAAGGAGATGCGTCGAGATGGCACGAGTAAAAGGCGCCACCATGACCCACAAAAGAAGGAAAAAGACCCTGAAGCTTGCCAAGGGGTATTACGGTGCAAAGTCCAAGCACTTTAAAATGGCCAAACAGCAGGTGATGAAAAGCGGCAACTATGCCTTTGCGGGCCGCAAGCAGCGCAAACGCGACTTCCGCAGCCTGTGGATCACCCGCATCAACGCCGCCTGCCGTGCGCGCGGCATCAACTACTCCACTTTCATGAACGGGCTGAAGCAGTCTGGCGTGGAGCTGAACCGCAAGATGCTGAGCGAGATGGCCATACACGACCCCGACAGCTTTACCGCCCTGGTGGACACCGCCAAAAAGGCCACCGGCAAAGCAGGCTAGGCCGCCCCGCGCACGGTGCCAAACAAGGCACGCCGCCGGGGGGAATGATGCAACCGCGCCCCCGCACCCACCCATGTGTGTGCGGGCGTTTGCATATTTTGTGCCGGCTGTGCGTATAAAACCGGCCGCATGCCGCGGGGAGGGAAACGGGTGGCGCAAACAATTACCAGCAGGGAGAACGAGCGAGTGAAGTACGCCGGGCGCATTGCGTTGTCGGCGGCTTTCCGCGCTGGGGAGGGTGTGTTCTTCGCCGAGGGCGTGCGCCTGTGTGAGGACCTTGCCCAGAGCCTTTCTGCCCGCACGGTGTTTGCCACGCCGCAGCAGCTGGCCGCTTTGCCAAAGGTACTGGCCGCGGCAGCAGAGGTATACGAGATAAACGACAGTGTCTGCCAAAAGCTGGCGCAGACGCAAAGTCCCCAGGGGCTGTTTTGTCTGTTTGAGATGCCGTGCCATACCCTGGAGACGGCAGACTTTACCGGCGGCACCTTGGTGTGTGAGGCCGTGCAGGACCCCGCCAACGTGGGGGCGCTTTTGCGCAGTGCCGCGGGCCTGGGCATGGCGGCGGTGCTTTTGGGCCCCGGCTGTGCCGACCCATTTGCCCCCAAGGCCCTGCGGGCCGCCATGGGGGCTGCAGGGCGCATCCCCGTTGTGACGGGCTGCCCCTTGCGGCAAGCCGCCGCTGCGCTGAAGGCCGCGGGGGCCACCGTGTACGCCGCCGCTGCCGAGGGCGCCCTGCCTTTGTATGAGGCAAGCGCCCGCCTGCCCTTTGCCCTGCTGGTGGGCAACGAGGGCGCGGGCCTGAGCGAAGAGGCCCTGGCGCTGGCGCAGAAAAGCGTGTGTATTCCCATGAAAGCCGGGGTGGAGAGCCTGAACGTGGCCGCCGCCGCGGCCGTGCTGATGTACCGCCTGCTGGAAGACGCGGTGCCCGGCTGAGGCGCCATAACCATACAGCTGCCGGCCCGCAACGAGAAACCCCAAAACCCGGAGGTGAGCCGCTGTGACGAGCGAATATTGGATGTGGTTGGCAGGCGGCCTTGGCTATGGGGCCGTCAATTCGGGCGAACTGCTGGCTGCCTTCCCCGGTGGCGCAAAGGAGATATACGAGAGCCTGGGCAGCGAGCGCCTGGATGAGATACTGACGCAAAAGCAGGCCGAAAAGCTGGCCCAAAGCCGCCCGCAAGATTTTTCCCTGCGCATCCGCCATATGGAGAGCGTGGGCGTGCACGCCCTTGGGTACGATGACGACGCCTACCCCGCCATGCTGCGCCACACCACAAACCCGCCCCCGGTGCTGTTTGTAAAGGGGGAACTGGGCCTGATGAACGGCCAGCTCAGCGTGGGCATCGTGGGTGCGCGGCGTCCCTCTGCCTATGGGGTGGAGGTGGTGAAGGCCATTGGCCGGGGCGTGGCCCTGGGCGGGGCCATCGTCATCAGCGGCCTTGCCGCCGGGCTGGACGCCGAGGCGCACAAGGCCGCCTTGGCAGTGAACGGCCCCACCATTGCCTGCATTGCCTTTGGGCACGACCATTGCTACCCCGCGGCCAACCGCAAGCTGATGGAAGTGATTGAAAACCACGGCGCCGTGGTAAGCGAATACCCCGTGGGCACCGAGCCGGAAAAGCCCTTCTTTTTGCAGCGCAACCGCATCATTGCGGGGCTTTCCCACGCGCTACTTGTCACCGAGGCACGCCGCCATTCCGGCACGATGAGCACCGTGAACTTTGCCATAGACTACGGGCGCGACGTGTTTGCCGTGCCCGGCAGCATTTTTTCTGAACTCTCTACCGGCACCAACGCCATGATTAAAGAAGGGGCGTATTTGGCGGGCAGTGCGTCGGACATTCTGGCCCTGTACGGGGTGGAGCTGAAAGAGGAGGACCCGGTGGCTGCCGCCGCGCGCCAGGCGGGCGAGGGCAGGCCCCCCGCCGCCAGCGCAGCGCCCCCCTGGCAGCAAAACCTGAAACGCTATAGCGAGCGCACGCGCGCCGAACAGCAGGCCAAGCGCGAGGAGCTGCCCGGCCAGCAGAGCCTTGCCGAGGGGGCGCCCGCCGCCGGGGCCGCCCCGCTTACCACGGCGGCGGCCATAGAGGCCTTCCGCATGTTGCAGCGGGAACTACCGCCCGACGCCGACAGCGAGGTGGAGGCCCGCAACAAAGCCCTGGATGAGATGGTGGCCGCCGTGAGCGACAGTGTGGATATTTCCCCCAAAAAGCGGGGCGAGAAGCCGCCGGCCACAAAACAGGCGGAACCCTTCCCCTGGCACAAGGTGGAGCGCATAGACAAGGCCGAGGTGGAGGACCTTTCCCCAGCGGTGCCGGAAGAGGAGAAGAAAAAGCCCTCGTTTGCAGCGCGGCTGTTTGGCGCAGGCGAAAAGGCGCAGCAGGAAACCCCTGCCCCGCCGCCCGAGGTGCCTGTAGTACAACCGGCAGCCCCCGAAACACCGCCAAACCCACCCGCCACACCCGCGGCGCCGGTGGTGCCCAAGATATCTACCGAGCCGGTGGGCCGTGTGTCTGCGGTGTCCCGGGTGGAGGCAGTGACGCCCGCCCAGCCGGCAGAACCCGTGCAGCCCACACAAGCGGCAGACGCCGCCGCAGCCCAAAGTGCGGCGCAGCCTGTGCCCCCGGCGCCCCAAAGTGCCGCCCCGGCGGGCACAGGGCAGAAGGCGCCTGCCCAACCACCGCCACGGGCGCAAAACGCACCCCGCACACAGCGCGGGGGCGGGCCGTCCTCCCGCAGTGCGGCGCGGGCAAACGCGCCCCTGGCCCAGCGGCTGAACACCCTGAAGACAGAAGAGCCACCCGCCCAAAAACCCAGCGCCCAAAGTGCCCAGAAAGCTAAGGAACAAGCTGAGGAAAAGGCGCTTTTGAGCGAGGAGGCCAAACGCGCCTTGCGCCAGCTGGGGGCAAAGCCTGTGCCCCTTAGCGAGATTTGCGAGCGTAGCGGCCTTGCCCCGGCGGCGGCCATGGCCGCACTTACAGAGCTGGAGCTGGCCGGCCTTTCCCGCCAGCTGGCAGGGCGGCAGTTCGTGGCGGTATAGCCTTCCACAACACAGATAACGCTTCTACCCCAACGAAATTCGAACAGGAGCATTGCATGTCAACACTGGTCATCGTAGAATCGCCCGCAAAGGCGAAAACCATCCGCAAATACCTGGGCAAAGGGTACGACGTAGCGGCCTCTATGGGCCATATACGCGATTTGCCCCAAAGCCAGCTGGGCATAGATGTGGAGAACAACTATGCCCCGAAATACATCAATATCCGCGGCAAGGAAAAGGTGATTCGCGAGCTGAAGGAAAAGGCCAAGAAGAACGACGCCATCCTGCTGGCCACCGACCCGGACCGCGAGGGAGAGGCCATCAGCTGGCATTTGGCCCAGCTTTTGGGGCTGGACGTGAACGACCAAAACCGCGTTACCTTTGGGGAGATTACCAAAAAAGGCGTGACGGAGGGCATGCAAAACCCGCGGTCTATCAACATGGATTTGTTCGACGCCCAGCAGGCCCGCCGCGTGCTGGACCGTTTGGTGGGCTACAAGCTAAGCCCGTTTTTGTGGCGCAAGGTGCGGCGGGGCCTTTCGGCTGGGCGCGTGCAAAGCGTGGCCGTGCGGCTGATTGTGGACCGCGAGCGCGAGGTGGAGGCCTTTGTGCCGCAAGAGTATTGGCACATTGAGGCCGACCTTTTGGCCGGGGATGCGCCCTTTACCGCCCGCCTGTTTGCCGACGCCGCGGGCAATAAGCTGGAAGTGCACAACGAACAAGAAGCCGCCGCCATCACAGACTTTTTGAATGGCACCGCCAAGGGTACACCTGCGGCCTACAGCGTGCAGGCCATTACCCGCGGCACGCGCAAGCGCACACCGGCCCCGCCGTTCATCACCAGCACCCTGCAGCAAGAGGCTTCCCGTCGTTTTGGCTTTACCGGTACGCGCACCATGCGCGCGGCGCAGAACCTGTACGAGGGTGTAGAGATTGCCGGCGCAGGAACCACGGGCCTCATCACCTATATGCGTACAGACTCTCTTCGTCTTTCAGATGAAGCGGTGGACGGCGCCCGCGAGTACATCACCGATGCGTTTGGCAAGGCCTATGTGTACGGCAAAAAGCGTGTGTACAAGCGCAAAAGTGCCACCGCCGCCCAGGACGCCCACGAGGCCATCCGCCCCACCATCCCCTCGCTTACACCCGCCGAGGTGGAAAAAAGCATCCAGGGCGACGAGGCAAAGCTGTACCGCCTGATTTGGAGCCGTTTCATTGCCAGCCAGATGAGCGACTGTAAGATGGACACGGTGTCGGCCGACATCCTGGCCGGCCCCGGCGAAAGCGCCGGCAACGCCCCCGCCGGGTATTTGTTCCGCGCCTCGGGTTTCACCGTTACCTTCGACGGCTTCACCGCCCTGTACGAGGAGGCCACGGACGACGCCGCCCGCAAGGAAACCGCCCTGCCCCCGCTTGCCGAGGGCATGGCCCTTGCGCTGGAGGCTTTGCGCAGCGAGCAGAAATTCACCCAGCCGCCCGCCCGCTACACCGAGGCCACGCTGATAAAAGCCCTGGAGGAGAACGGCATCGGCCGGCCCTCCACCTATGCGCCCATCATCACCACAGTGGTGGACCGCGGCTATGTGGAACGCGAGCAGAAAAAGCTGAAGCCCACACCCCTGGGCATTGTGGTGAACGACCTATTGATGGAGCGCTTCCCCGACATCGTGGACGTGAAATTCTCTGCCGATATGGAGGGCCGCCTGGACAAAGTGGAGGACGGCAAGGCGCCCTGGGTAAAAACGGTGGACCAGTTCTATAAAGGCTTTGAAAAAGAGCTGAAGGCCGCCGAAAAGGACATGGAAGGCCAAAAGGTGAAGGTGCCCGAGGAAGTGACCGACGTGATTTGCGAGAACTGCGGGCGCAACATGGTGGTGAAAAGCGGGCGCTACGGCAAGTTTTTGGCCTGCCCGGGTTTTCCCGAATGCAAGAACACAAAGCGCTTGGTGCAAGAGATGCCGGGCACCTGCCCCAAAGACGGCGGCAAGCTGGTGAAGCGTACGTCCGCCAAGGGCCGGGTGTTCTACGGCTGTTCCAACTACCCCGCCTGCGATTTTGTGACCTGGGACGAGCCCACCGCCGAGGTGTGCCCCGAGTGTGGCAGTACGCTGTTTAAAAAGGGTGGGCGCAACGGCAGCCTGGTGTGCCACAAGGAAGGGTGCGGCTTTTCAAAGCCGGCCGGGCAGTGAGGGCCACGGTGCTGGGTGCGGGCCTTGCCGGGTGCGAGGCCGCGCTGTGGCTGGCCCAACAAGGCGTGAAAGTGCGGCTGTATGAGCAAAAGCCCGGCCATTTTTCCCCTGCACACAAAAGTGCCGATTTGGCGGAACTGGTGTGCTCCAACTCCCTCAAGGCCGAGCGGACGGACAGCGCCGGGGGCCTTTTAAAAGCCGAAATGCGTCTTTTGGGCAGCAGCCTGTTGCCCGTGGCCGACGGCTGCCGCGTGGCGGCGGGCGGCGCCTTGGCGGTGGACAGAGAGCAGTTCTCCGCCCGCGTAAGCGCCCTGGTGGAAGGCCACCCCGGCATAGAGCTGGTACGCGAGGAAGCCCGGGATATTCCCGAAGCGGACGGCCCCGTGCTGGTGGCCACCGGCCCGCTTACCGAAGGGGCGCTGGCCGGGCGCATCGCGGCGCTTGCCGGGCAGCAGCAGCTTGCCTTTTACGACGCCGCGGCCCCCATTGTAACGGCGGCAAGCCTGGAGATGGGGCGGGTGTTTGCGGCCTCGCGCTATGGCCGGGGAGACGACGACTACCTGAACTGCCCCATGGACAAAGAGACCTACGAGGCCTTTTACGCGGCGCTTTTGGCCGCCGAGCGTGCCCCGCTGCACGCCTTTGACACGCCGGACCCCGAGGGCCAGGGCGCGGATGCTGCGGCCAACGTACCTGTTTACGAGGGTTGCATGCCCGTGGAGGAGATGGCCCGCCGCGGGCCGGACACCCTGCGCTACGGCCCGTTGCGCCCCGTGGGCCTGACGGACCCCGCCACCGGCCGGCGCCCCTGGGCCTGCGTGCAGCTGCGGCGCGAGGACGCCGAGGGCCGCCTGTACAACCTGGTGGGCTTCCAAACCAACCTGAAATTCGGCGAGCAAAAGCGGGTGTTCGGCATGATACCCGGGCTTGCAAACGCAGAATTTGTGCGCTATGGCGTGATGCACCGCAACACCTTTTTGAACAGCCCCGAAGTGCTGGCCAAAAACCTTTCCCTGAAAGGCCACCCCCACATCTTTTTTGCGGGGCAAATTACCGGGTTTGAGGGCTATATGGAAAGCGCCGCCTGTGGCCTTTTGGCCGCCCGCGCCGTGCTGGCGCAGCTTTGCGGCGGCACCTATGCCCCGCCGTCGCTTAACACCATGTGTGGGGCGCTTGCGGGGTACATCACGCAGGGCGGCAAGAACTTTCAGCCAATGGGCGCCAACATGGGGCTTTTGCCCCCGCTGGACGCCCCCGAACGCGACAAGCGCCTGCGCTACGAAAAGCTTGCCGCCCGCGCCCTGGCAGCCATGCGCGCCTGGGCCGAAGCATAGCGGCACACAACACACCGGGGCAGGCGCCCCGGCAACACGGAGGAAGCCGAATGAGGATTATCATAGACGCCATGGGCGGGGACAAAGCCCCCGAAGCACCCCTGCTGGGCGCGGCCGAAGCTATCAAGGAGTACGGGGTGGAGATTACCGCTGTGGGCAACGAAGCGGCCATTGCCGCCGTTATGCAGAAAAACAATATCCCCGCCGGCACCTTTGCCATCGTACACGCGCCCGATGTCATCGACATGGAGGAGGACGCCACCGACATTTTGCGCAAAAAGCCGGATTCCTCGTTGGCGGTGGCCATGCGCCTGTTGGCCGAGGGCGCGGGCGACGCACTGGTAAGCGCCGGCAACACCGGGGCGCTTTTGGTGGGCGCCACCATGATCGTCAAGCGCATTAAGGGCATAAAACGCGCGGCCATTGGCATGCTGCTGCCCGGCCGCCCCACCCCCTGGCTGCTGATTGACTGCGGCGCCAATGTGGAGTGCCGGCCCGAGCAGCTGGTGCAGTTTGGCGCCATGGGCAGCGCCTATATGCAGAAGGTGCAGGGCATCGCCTCGCCCCGGGTGGGCCTTGTGAACAACGGCACCGAGGAAAGCAAGGGCACGGCCCTGCAGCAGGCGGCCTACCCGCTGTTGCAGCAAAGCGGGCTGGATTTCATTGGCAACCTGGAGGCCCGCCATGCCCCCGAGGGGGTGGCCGACGTGATTGTGACCGACGGCTTTACCGGCAATGCCATGCTGAAAATGCTGGAGGGCGCGGCACGGCTGTTCACCGGCATGCTGAAGGAGATGTTCTACAGCAGCACCAAAACCAAGTTGGCGGCCCTGCTTAGCAAAGGCGCGCTGGACGACTTCCGCAAGCAGCTGGATTACACCGAGTACGGCGGCGCGCCGCTTTTGGGGGTGCAAAAACCTGTCATCAAGGCGCACGGGTCCTCCAACGGCAACGCGGTGAAAAACGCCATCCGCCAGGCCACGCTGTGCGTGGAGAACGATTTGCCCGGCACCATTGCCGCCTGGCTGAAGCAGTACAAGGCCGCCCAAACAGAAACCGACGGGGACGACGAGTAGCCAAACCCTGGAACGGAGCTTTGCATGAAACGCCTGGAAGAAAAAATAGGCTATGCCTTCAAAGACGAAAGCCTGTTGCGCTGCGCGCTTACCCATACCTCGTATGCCAACGAGGCAAAGGGCAAGCCCCCCCATAACGAACGGCTGGAGTTTTTGGGGGACTCTGTGCTTTCCTTCATTGTGGCAGAGGAGCTGTACCTTACCTGTGGCAGCCTGCCTGAGGGGGAGCTTACCCGCCGCCGTGCCGCGCTGGTGTGCGAGGCGGCACTGGCCGGCTTTGCCCGGCAGCTGGGCCTGGGGCAGCACCTGCTTTTGGGCAAGGGCGAGGAGATGAGTGGCGGGCGCGAGCGGGACAGCATTTTGGCCGACGCGTTTGAGGCGCTGATTGCCGCACTGTACCTGGACGGCGGCCAAGAGGCCGCACAGGCGTTTATTTTGCCGTTTGTACGCACGGCGGCGGCCGTGGCCCCGCGGGGAGACTACAAGACCTTTTTGCAGGAAGTGGTGCAGCAAAACCCCGAGGAAAAGCTGCGCTACCACCTGGCGGCAGAGACCGGGCCCGACCACGACAAGCACTTCACCGTAGAGGTGTACCTGAATTCCAACTGCATTGGCACCGGCGGCGGCCACAGCAAAAAGCTGGCAGAGCAAGCCGCCGCCCGCGCCGCGCTGGCACTGATGGGCCTTGTGCCCGAGGAAGAGGAGTAACGCCGCACCGCAAGTAAATTTGCCCACAGGGGGTTCCCATGTATCTGAAGGCCATTGAAATACAGGGCTTCAAATCTTTTCCAGACCGCACCCGCATCAGCTTTGACGAGGGCATTACCGCCATTGTGGGGCCGAACGGTAGCGGGAAAAGCAATATATCTGACGCGTTGCGCTGGGTTTTGGGCGAAACCAGCGTAAAACAGCTGCGCGGCGGCGGCAAGATGGAGAATGTTATTTTTGGCGGCACGCAAACGCGCAGCGCCATGGGCTACACCTCGGTGCAGCTGATATTGGACAATGCCGACCGCCGCCTGGAAGTGGACGCGGACGAAGTGACCATAGGCCGCCGGTATTACCGCAGCGGCGAGAGTGAGTATTCCATCAACGGGCAAAGCGTGCGCCTGCGCGACGTGTATGAACTGCTATTGGACACCGGCCTTGGGCGCGACGGCTACTCCGTCATCGGCCAGGGGCGCATAGACGAGATTGTGTCGAACAAAAGCACCGACCGCCGCGAGATTTTTGAAGAGGCCAGCGGCATTGCCCGCTACCGCTACCGCAAAAACGAGGCCGAGCGCCGCCTGGGTGCCGCCGAAGAGAACCTGGTGCGCCTGCGCGACATTATGGGCGAGCTTGAGGCCCGGGTGGGCCCGCTGGAAAAAGAGAGCGCCAAGGCCAAAAAGTTTTTGGCGTACAGCGAGGAAAAGAAGAGCCTGGAAGTGACGCTGTGGGTGGACACGGTGAACGCCACGCGCGAAGGGCTGCGCGGCCAGCAGCGCAAGGTGGAGCTGGCCGAGGCCGACTGGAAGGCCAAGGGCGAGGAACTGGACGCCATCTATGCCGAGACCGAGGGCATCCGCAATGAGATCAACCGCCTGGCGGCAGACATTGATTTGAAGAACGCCGATATCCGCGCGATGCAGGAGGAAATCTCCGGCAGCGAGGCGCGCGTGGCGGTGCTGCAAAACAACATGGCCCGCAACCGCGAGGACATGGAGTCTCTTACCGCGGAACTGGCCCGCAGTGGGGACGCCGCCGGGGAATTTGACGCCGAGATACGCCAGCAGCAAAGCGGCATACAGCGGGCCGAAGCGGCCCTGGCCACCACCAGGGCCGAAATTGCCGCACTGGAGGAAAAGTTGGCCACCATACAGCGGCAAAGCCTGGCCACGGGCGAACGCCGCGGCCAGGTGCAGGCCCGCCTTGCCGAGGCCACCGACCGCATCACAGCCCTGCGCGTAAGCGAGGCAAGCGCCCAGTCGGCCACGGCGTCGGCCACGGCGCGCCTTGCGGGCGAGCAGCAGAGCCTGCGCACCGCCGAGGAGGACCTGGCCCAGCTTACCCAGCAGCAGCAAACCACCGAGGACTACCTGAAAACCACCGGCGAGGAGCTGGTGAAGCTGGAGAATATCAAAACCGGCCTGCAGCTGAAGCTGGAGGGCCGCCAAAAGGCCCACACCGCGGCAGACGACGCCGAACGTGCCGCCGCCCGCGCCGTGGAGAACACCGCCGCGCGCATCCAGATGCTGCAGGATTTGGAAAAGAACCTTGACGGCTTTCAGTCCAGCGTAAAAGGGGTCATCAAGGCCGCGCGCGAGGGCAAGCTGCGGGGCATCATCGGTCCGGTGTCCACCATCCTCTCGGTGCAGGGTGGCTACGAGGTGGCCATTGAGACGGCCTTGGGCTACAGCCTGCAAAACGTGGTGGTGCAAGATGAGGGCGCCGCCAAGGAGGCCATGGCCTTTTTGAAGCGCACGAACGGCGGCCGTGCCACCTTTTTGCCGCTGGACACCGTAAAGCCGCGCAAAATGGACGCGTCGCGCCTGCCCGCCGGGGCGCAAAGCGCGCAGCGCCTTGTGCAGTACGACGCAAAATACGAGAACATCGTCTCCTCGCTTTTGGCGCAGATTGTGGTGGTGGAGGACATTGGCGAGGCCTCCCGCACGGCCCGCGCGCTGGACTTCCGCAACCGGGTGGTAACGCGCGACGGCCAGGTCATCAACGCGGGGGGCTCTTTCACAGGGGGGTCTACCTCGCGCAGCGCGGGGCTGTTCAGCCGCAAGCAGGAGATTGAAGACCTTGCCGCCAAAATGGCGCAGCTGCGCGAAGACCAGCTGCAGGCCGCCGGCCAGGCCGCCCAGATAAAGGCCGAGGTGGAGGCGCTTTCGGCCGAGCTTGTGGCCACGAACAGCGAGGCCATTACCGCCGGGGGCGACAAGATACGCTGCGAGACCGAGCTTGCCCGCATTGTGCAAAGCATGGAGGCCGCCCAGGCCAACCACCGCCGCTTTGCGCAGGAGTGTGGCATGCTGGAGGAGCAGATTGCCAAGGCGAAAACCGACCACCAGCTGGCCCAGACCGAGCAAAAGCGCCTGGCGGGCGAGATAGAGGCTCTAAGCGCAGAGCTTGCGTCCATCAGCGGGGACGACGACGGCTTTTTGGCCGAGCGCGAGGCGCTGAGCGAAAAGCTGTCCCAGCTGCGGCTGGATGCCCTGGGCTGCGAGCGCGACGCCGAGATGTACCGCCAACGCATAGAGACCCTGAAAAGCCAAAGCGGCGAGAGCGAGGCCCGCCGCGAGGCGCTGGCCGCCAACATTGAGCGGATGCGTGCCGAAAACGCCGAGCACGAGCAGAGCATTTTGAATGTGGGCCGCGAAAAGGAAGAAACCCAGCAGGCCATTGCCCAAATGGAGGCCGAGATAGGTGCCATGCGCGCTTTGCGTATTGAAAAAGAGGGATCCATCACCGGGCAAACGGGCCGCGAGCGGGCCATTAGCGCCCAGCGGGAAGACCTGGGCCGGGAGATTGCCCGGCTGACCGAGCAGAAAACCACTATGGAGACCCGCTACGACGGCACCATTGCCCAGCTGTGGGAGGAGTATGAGCTGACGCTTTCCGACGCGGAGGGCCTGTGCGTGCCCTTTGAAAGCGCGGCGGAGCTGCGCCGCCGCGTGGGGGAACTGCGCGGCAAGATACGCGCCCTTGGCCATGTGAACGTGGGGGCCATAGAGGAGTTTGGCGAGGTGCACGAGCGGTACACCTTCCTTTCGGCCCAGATACGCGATGTGGAGGAGAGCAAGCAGAGCCTGGAAAAAATGATTGCCGAGCTTGCCGCCGAGATGTGCGCCATGTTTGCCGCCAGCTTTAAGGAGATCAACAGCCACTTCGGCCGCATTTTTGCAGAGCTGTTTGGCGGGGGCACGGCGAACCTCTCCCTGTCGGACCCGGACGACCTTCTGGAGAGCGGCATAGAGATAGAGGTGTCTCCCCCGGGTAAGATCATCAAGGATTTGACGGCCCTTTCCGGCGGCGAGCAGGCGCTTGTGGCCATCTGCATCTACTTTGCCATTTTGGCGGTGAACCCGGCGCCCTTCTGTGTGTTGGACGAGATTGAAGCCGCGCTGGACGACGCCAACATCACCCGGTTTGCCCAGTATCTGCGGCGCATTTCCCACCGCAGCCAGTTCATCGTCATCACCCACCGCCGCGGCACCATGGAGGAAGCCGACGTGCTGTACGGCGTCACCATGCAAGAGGACGGTGTTTCCAAGCTGTTGCGGCTGAACGTGGCCGACGTGGACGCCACACTGGTGCGGTAAGGTGTAAGGTTTTTGCACGGGCTGCCGTTATTGGTACAAGTTTGAAAGTGTATTGTCGGGGAGAGCGGCGGGTATTTTTCGACCGAGCCTAGGGCTAAGGATGTGCTGTTGCACGCGAGGGAGGGAAATGGCCGCCGCTAGGCCCCGACAGGCAGAATTTACGTTTCACCACCCACCGGGAGGTACCTATGGGCTTTTTTGAGAAACTGGGCCAGGGCCTGAAAAAAACAAGAGACTCCATCTTTGGCTCCATCAGCCAGATGATGGACGCCGGGGAGATTACCCCGGAGCTGTACGAGGAGCTGGAAGAACAGCTGATTTTGGCCGACACCGGCGCCGACGTGGCCGAAGACCTGGTGGCGCGGCTGAAAACCGTTGTGCGGGACCGCCGCCTGAAAACCGGGGGTGAGGCACTGGAGGCGCTGAAAGAGATCATCCGCGAGGAGATGGAGCCGGAGGCGGCGCTGGACGTAAGCGGGCACCCCACGGTCATTTTGGTCATCGGGGTGAACGGCGTGGGCAAAACCACCTCTATTGCAAAGCTGGCCCACCTGTACACTACGGCCGGCAAAAAAGTGATGCTGGCCGCGGCAGACACCTTCCGCGCAGCCGCAGTGGAACAGCTGGACATTTGGGCGCAGCGCGCCGGGGTGCCTATTGTGCGCCACCAGGACGGCGCCGACCCCGCCGCCGTGGTATTTGACGCAGTGCAAAGCGCCACCGCCCGCGGGTACGACATTGTACTGTGCGACACCGCTGGCCGCCTGCACAACAAAAAGAACCTGATGGAGGAGCTGGGCAAAATCACCCGGGTGATTCCCAAAGCCAACCCCGACGCCGCGGTGGAGACCCTTTTGGTGCTGGACTCCATCACCGGGCAGAACGCCATTTCCCAGGCGCGGGAGTTTGTGGCCGCCGCCGGGGCCACCGGTGTTATCCTGACCAAGCTGGACGGCACGGCAAAGGGGGGCGCGGCTATCAGCGTGAAAGAAAAGCTGGGCCTGCCCGTGCGCTTTGTGGGCGTGGGCGAGGGCATAGACGATTTGATGGAGTTTGACCCCGGCGCCTTTGTAGACGCGTTGTTTTTACTGGAGGAGTAACATTGCGCACGGCGCCGCGTGCAAGGAGGCAAAAAGACCCATGGAGTTTGTGATTGCCACGAACAACCGCAAAAAGCTGGAGGAGATAGGCCGCATTTTGGCCGCGCTGGGGCACAGCGGCATTTCCCTTGCGGCCGCGGGCGTTGCGGCCGAGCCGCCGGAAAATGGCACCACCTTTGCCGAGAATGCGATGATTAAGGCCGCGGCCGCGCACAAGGCCACCGGCAAGCCCTGCCTTGCCGATGATTCCGGCCTTGTGGTGGACGCCCTGGGCGGTGAGCCGGGCATACACAGCGCGCGCTTCGCGGGTACCCACGGCGACGACGAGGCCAACAACAAGCGCCTTTTGTATCTACTGGAGCGCACCCCCTATGCCGCGCGCAGCGCCCGTTTTGTGTGCGCCATGGCCCTGGTGATGCCCGGGGGCGCTGCGCTTGAGACCGAGGGCGTGTGCGAGGGACGCATCGGTTTTGCGCCCAGCGGCACCCGCGGCTTTGGGTACGACCCCCTGTTTTATGTGGGGGAAAAAAGCTTTGCCGATATAACGGACGACGAAAAGGACAAGATAAGCCACCGGGCCCGCGCGCTGCAGAAGCTGGCCGAGGAACTGCCCGGCTTTTTGGCACAGCAGGGTGCCGCGGCGCCAGATGCCCCACAAGAAGCCGCGCCCGCAGATACCTTGGAAGCCCCCTTGCCCATAGGCGCCGAAGAGTTGCCGGAATAAGCGGCAGGCAGTGCCTGCACACCGGGCCGCCACACCGGCCACACCCAAAACTTCCCCCCATAAAAAGGAGACAGAGCAACTATGCTGAGCAGCAAAAACCGCGCGGCGCTGCGCAAAGCGGCCAACGGCCTTTCCCCGGTGTTTCAAATAGGGAAGGGTGGGGTAGACGCGCCCCTGATACAGGCCACGGCAGACTGCCTTGCCAAGCGGGAGCTGGTGAAGCTGAAACTGCTGGAGACAAGCCCCGTGCCCGCGCGCGAGGCCGCCGAAGAACTGGCGGCGGCCACCGGCGCCGAGGTGGTGCAGGTGATAGGCCGGGTGGTGGTTTTGTTCCTGCAAAAGAAGAAGGAATCTGCCTTTGCCGAGGTGCTGAAGCCGTGAGCGAAGCGAAAAAAGCCCTGGTGTTCGGCGGCAGCTTTGACCCGCCCCATATCGGCCATATGAACCTGCTGGAAAACGCCATTTCTGCGGTGGCGCCGGGCGAGGTGTTCGTCGTACCCTCGGGCACGGCGCCCCACAAGCAGGCCAGCGCCACCCCGGGGCCGTTGCGCCTGGCTATGTGCCAGTGCTTTACGCCACTGTTTCCACACCTTGTGGTGGGCAACTGGGAGCTTTGCCGCCCCGGCAAAAGCTATACCGTGGACACCATGGCCACCCTACAGGCAGAGTATCCCGGCCGCGAATGGTATTTGTGCATAGGGGCGGACATGCTGCTGGGCTTTGCCACCTGGCACCGCTACAAACAGCTTTTGGGTATGGCCACGCTGGTGGCGGGCGGCCGCGGCGAGAAAGACGAAACCGCGCTGCGTGCGGCGGCCAAAGCCCTGGAAGACGAGGGTGGCCGCGTGCTGCTGGCAAAAGGGCCCGTGGTGCCCGCGTCCTCCAGCGGCATACGCGCCGCCTTGGCGGGTGGGGACGAAGAGGCCCTGCTTCTTATCCCCCCGCCGGCCGACGACATTGTGCGGCAAAACGGGCTGTACCGCTAACCATAACGGAGAAAACCCATGACCCTGGAACAGGCGCAGCAGCACGCGAAACAAACGCTGAGCGACAAGCGGTACCGCCACACCCAAGGCGTGGTGGCCCAGGCAAAAGCTCTGGCCCAGCGCTGGGGGGCCGATGCCGAAAAAGCCCAGCTGGCCGCCTGGTTGCACGACATTGCCAAGGAGCGCAGCCGGGCGGAATTGTTGCAGTTGGTGGAGCAAGGTGGTATAATGTCGGGGTCCTTGCAGGCGCGGCCCCTGCCTGTGTGGCACGGGCCCTGCGGCGCAGAAGTGGCCCGGCAGCTGGGCGTGCAGGACGAAGAGGTCCTCTCGGCCATTGCCTGCCACACCACCGGCAAAGCGGGCATGTCCCGGCTTGACAAAGTGGTGCTTTTGGCCGATGCCATCAGCGAGGACAGGTGTTGGCCCGGCGTGGAAGCGCTGCGCCGGCTGGCATACGAGGATTTGGACGAAGCGGTGGTTCTGGCCCTGGAAAGTACCTTGCAGAACCTGCAAAAACAGGGTGAGACACCGGACGGCGAGACCCAAAAAGCACTGCGGGATTTGCGCCGCAACACCCAGGA
>JAJDGD010000032.1 GCA_030265505.1 Ruminococcaceae bacterium OttesenSCG-928-O06
AACCAAGCTTAACTTCTGTGTTCGGGATGGGAACAGGTGGAACCTTGGCGTCATCGGCACCGGCTATATAGCAAAGTGTTGCATTGCTGCTTCACTATACTACCAAACTCTGTATTCTGTTGTCAAATGGGGCCATACTTTATGGCCGACTGTTGGCTTTGGCGAAGTCAAAACAACTGGCGCCCGATGTTCTTCGAATCCGAGCGTATAGCGACGGATGAGAAGTAGGATGCGAAGCATCCGTTCAGCGGGTGGTTTTCGTGCTCCTTGAAAACCCAATAATGACTGCAAGAGCACAGCTGTTGCTGTGTGTTGGCTTGTAGAACCTTGTTAGGTCAAGCCCTCGGCCTATTAGTACACCCTTGCTAAACACATCACTGTGCGTACACATGGTGCCTATCAACCTTGTAGTCTACAAGGGGCCTTACCTGGCTATCCAGTGGGATATCTTATCTTTGGATGGGCTTCACGCTTAGATGCTTTCAGCGTTTATCCACACCGCACATAGCTGCCCAGCTGTGCCACTGGCGTGACAACTGGTGCACCAGAGGTGCGTCCATCCCGGTCCTCTCGTACTAGGGACAGCCTCCATCAAATATCCTGCGCCCACGGCAGATAGGGACCGAACTGTCTCACGACGTTCTGAACCCAGCTCGCGTACCGCTTTAATTGGCGAACAGCCAAACCCTTGGGACCGAATTCAGCCCCAGGATGCGATGAGCCGACATCGAGGTGCCAAACCTCCCCGTCGATGTGGACTCTTGGGGGAGATCAGCCTGTTATCCCCAGGGTAACTTTTATCCGTTGAGCGACGGCATTTCCACGCACATACCGCCGGATCACTAACTCCTACTTTCGTACCTGCTCGGCCCGTCAGCCTCGCAGTCAAGTTGGCTTTTGCGTTTGCACTCTCTGGCACGGTTTCCGTCCGTGCTGAGCCAACCTTTGAACGCCTCCGCTACATTTTAGGAGGCGACCGCCCCAGTCAAACTGCCCGCCTAACAATGTCCCCCGGCCGGATTCACGGCCGCAGGTTAGAATTCCAACATCACAAGGGTGGTATCCCAAGGATGGCTCCACAGAAGCTGACGCCCCTGCTTCAAAGCCTCCCACCTATCCTGTACAGGCAATGCCGAAACCCAATATTAGGCTGCAGTAAAGCTCCATGGGGTCTTTCCGTCTTGCCGCGGGTAACCGGCATCTTCACCGGTACTACAATTTCGCCGGGCGGGCTGTTGAGACAGTGCCCAAATCATTACGCCATTCGTGCGGGTCAGAACTTACCTGACAAGGAATTTCGCTACCTTAGGACCGTTATAGTTACGGCCGCCGTTTACCGGGGCTTCAATTCAATGCTCTCACATCTCCTCTTAACCTTCCGGCACCGGGCAGGCGTCAGCCCGTATACGTCATCTTTCGATTTAGCACAGACCTGTGTTTTTGATAAACAGTTGCTTGGGCCTATTCTCTGCGGCTCCATCGCTGGAGCACCCCTTCTTCCGAAGTTACGGGGTCAACTTGCCGAGTTCCTTAACAACCCTTCTCCCGTTGGCCTTAGAATCCTCTTCCTACCTACCTGTGTCGGTTTGCGGTACGGGCAGCTAAAACATACACACAGCTTTTCTCGCCTCTCTCCAAGATGGACTTCCCTACTATATTTTCAGTCCCTTACGACCGGCAACCAACAGCCGGCACCATCCCTTCAAAAGTGTCCCTGTGCTTAAGTTTTTCGCTGGCTACGGAATCTCCACCGTATGTGCATCGACTACGCCTTTCGGCCTCGCCTTAGCTCCCGGCTAACTTAGAGCGGACGAACCTTCCTCTAAAAACCTTAGGTTTTCGGCCATGCAGATTCTCACTGCATTCTCGCTACTCATTCCGGCATTCTCACTTGTGTACAGTCCACTGCCGCTCACGCTACAGCTTCACCCCGTACACAACGCTCCCCTACCCATCACCCAGCTCAACAACAGCCACCACCGTATGCTTTAGCTGGCCCATTTCGCCTCAGAACTACTGCTTCGCAGTGCTCTTCGGCCAAATTTGCCTTTCTTCTGGTGATGAACATTGTTGAACTGGGCAATGCCCGGACTTCGGTGTATGGTTTAGCCCCGTTACATTTTCGGCGCAGGGTCACTTGACCAGTGAGCTATTACGCACTCTTTGAATGAATGGCTGCTTCTAAGCCAACATCCTGGTTGTCTGCGCAACCCCACATCCTTTTCCACTTAACCATACTTTGGGACCTTAGTCGCGGGTCTGGGCTGTTTCCCTCTCCACAATGAGACTTATCTCACACTGTGTGACTCCTACGCATCAATACACCGCCATTCAGAGTTTGATAGAAGTTGGTACCCTCTCGGGCCCGCGTCCATTCAGTGCTTTACCTGCGGGTATCTAACGTAAGGCTAGTCCTAAAACTATTTCGGGGAGAACCAGCTATCTCCGGGTTCGATTAGAATTTCTCCGCTATCCACAGTTCATCCGCCACCTTTTCAACGGGGGTCGGTTCGGTCCTCCATGGAGTCTTACCTCCACTTCAACCTGACCATGGATAGGTCACCCGGTTTCGGGCTCAATGCATGCAACTTCACACGCCCTATTCAGACTCGCTTTCGCTACGGCTTCGCAACTGAATTGCTTAACCTTGCTGCATACATTCGCTCGCCGGACCGTTCTACAAAAAGTACCCTATCACGCATTGACGCGCTCTAGGTGCTTGTAGGCACAGGGTTTCAGGTTCTATTTCACTCCCCTCCCGGGGTCCTTTTCACCTTTCCCTCACGGTACTATACGCTATCGGTCACTGGGTAGTATTTAGGCTTGGAGGGTGGTCCCCCCATGTTCCGACCGGGTTTCACGTGTCCGGCCGTACTCTGGATACCGCTCGGCTGCTCTCGTTTTCGCCTACAGGACTCTCACCTTCTTCGGTGTGCCTTCCCATACACTTCGGCTAACAATTGCAGATCCTAAATGCGGTCCGAACCCCGGTGGGATTTCTCCCGCCGGTTTGGCCTCTTCCGCGTTCGCTCGCCACTACTTACGGAATCTCGGTTGATTTCTCTTCCTCGCCCTACTTAGATGTTTCAGTTCAGGCGGTTCCCCACATACACCTATGGATTCAGTGTATGTTGCATGGGCATGACCCCATGCGGGTTTCCCCATTCAGAAATCCCCGGATCAATGGATATTTGCTCCTCCCCGAGGCTTATCGCAGCTTATCACGTCTTTCTTCGGCTCCCAGTGCCAAGGCATTCGCCCTGCGCCCTTTCTAGCTTGACCAATTTCCAGCAAAACAGCTTGCGCCATTTCACTGGGTTCTTTCTGGATTCTACTTGCCAACAAAAGATAAAATGAAATTGTAGATTTACCCTGCCGTATTCACATACGGCATTTGAAATCATTTTTGGCTTTGTGTGAATTCGGACACACAAAACCATTACCTCATTTGTCTTTTCTTGCAGTCATTATTCGGTTTTCAAGGTGCGGGTGCGAATGGACGAAGCGGTACGTCTCAGCTTCGCTTCGACGTGCGATGATTCTGGAATTTTCCCAAAAGAAAAATTGCGAATCATCGGATGGTGGGCTCAAGTGGACTCGAACCACCGACCTCGCGCTTATCAGGCGCGCGCTCTAACCACCTGAGCTATGAGCCCATGGGTTGGGCTTTCGTGCCCCTCCCGCTGTTTTCCAGCCTCCGCCTCCCGCTTGGTCGGCGTTTTCTGGACATCGGGTGGATTTGTTTGCCTGCGGCAAGCCAAATCCAGCACTTCGTGCCCCTGGTGGAGATGAGGAGGTTCGAACTCCTGACCCCCTGCTTGCAAAGCAGGTGCTCTCCCAGCTGAGCTACACCCCCAAATACATGGGTTCACGCTCATCTCTCATCCATCGCTTTTGAAGACTAAACCGCACACTTTCGCGCGCGGCTCCAGGCCTTCAAAATTAAACAATATTGAAGAAGCTTTTCCGGACGTAGGCAGCACCTTCCAGCAAGCTGGTTGATGTGCCGGTTCTCCTTAGAAAGGAGGTGATCCAGCCGCACCTTCCGATACGGCTACCTTGTTACGACTTCACCCCAATCACCAGTTTTACCTTCGGCCGCGCCCTCCTTGCGGTTAGGCTACGGACTTCGGGTCCCCCCGGCTCTCATGGTGTGACGGGCGGTGTGTACAAGGCCCGGGAACGTATTCACCGCGGCATGCTGATCCGCGATTACTAGCAATTCCGGCTTCACGGAGGCGGGTTGCAGCCTCCGATCCGAACTGAGACCGTTTTTCTGGGTTTTGCTCCACCTCGCGGTATCGCTTCCCTCTGTTAACGGCCATTGTAGTACGTGTGTAGCCCAGGTCATAAAGGGCATGCTGATTTGACGTCATCCCCACCTTCCTCCGTTTTGTCAACGGCAGTCTCGCTAGAGTCCTCTTGCGTAGTAACTAACGATAAGGGTTGCGCTCGTTGCGGGACTTAACCCAACATCTCACGACACGAGCTGACGACAACCATGCACCACCTGTCACCGTGTCCCGAAAGACTTCACCTATCTCTAGGCTATGCACGGGATGTCAAGACCTGGTAAGGTTCTTCGCGTTGCGTCGAATTAAACCACATACTCCACTGCTTGTGCGGGCCCCCGTCAATTCCTTTGAGTTTCAGCCTTGCGGCCGTACTCCCCAGGTGGATTACTTATTGCGTTAGCTGCGGCACAGAGGGGGTCTATCCCCCTACACCTAGTAATCATCGTTTACGGCGTGGACTACCAGGGTATCTAATCCTGTTTGCTACCCACGCTTTCGAGCCTCAGCGTCAGTTAATGTCCAGCAGGCCGCCTTCGCCACTGGTGTTCCTCCCGATATCTACGCATTCCACCGCTACACCGGGAATTCCGCCTGCCTCTCCATCACTCAAGAACAGCAGTTTTGAACGCAATTTATGGGTTGAGCCCATAGATTTCACATTCAACTTGCCATCCCGCCTGCGCTCCCTTTACACCCAGTAATTCCGGACAACGCTTGCCACCTACGTTTTACCGCGGCTGCTGGCACGTAGTTAGCCGTGGCTTCCTCCTTGGGTACCGTCACTTCTTCGTCCCCAAAGACAGAGGTTTACAATCCGAAAACCTTCTTCCCTCACGCGGCGTCGCTGCATCAGGCTTTCGCCCATTGTGCAATATTCCCCACTGCTGCCTCCCGTAGGAGTCTGGGCCGTGTCTCAGTCCCAATGTGGCCGTTCAACCTCTCAGTCCGGCTACCGATCGTCGGCTTGGTGGGCCATTACCCCACCAACTACCTAATCGGGCGCGAGCCCATCCTTCAGCGAATTGCTCCTTTGGCCTCAGCCGGATGTCCGGCCGGGGTCTTATGCGGTATTAGCATCTGTTTCCAAATGTTGTCCCCCACTGAAGGGTAGGTTGCTCACGTGTTACTCACCCGTTCGCCACTAAGCAAACATCTAAATCACCCCGAAGGGATCTTCAAATGCGCTCCGTTCGACTTGCATGTGTTAGGCGCGCCGCCAGCGTTCGTCCTGAGCCAGGATCAAACTCTTTAGTTATGGTATTTAAAGGTATGCTCGCGCATCCCCAAAAATCTCCACAATGTCAACCAACACCTCGCGATGCCGGCCGCACTGTACACTAAGTGCTTGTCCTAAGCTGCACTTCAAAACGCATAACGTCTCAAAATTACTGCTTAAGGAATTCTTTCTTGCGGCTTTCGCCGCAATGGACACATCTTGCGATGTGACCTGAGCCTGCCCTCCGCCTTCCGCTACGTTTCGGCTTTCTCCCTCACCCTTTGGGCAAAATGCCCGCTATGTAAAAGAAAACGCCTTCTACCGCTACTTCCAGCAGAAAAACTAGGCCCACTAAGGGTCCTTCAAGCTTCTCAATATTGTTTAATTTTCAAGGTCCGGGGCGCTCCCACTCAATTGGGGCGCCCAATTATCTTATCACACCCGTTTCAGGGTGTCAAGCGGTTCTCCCCGCTTTCGGCAAAATATTTCTGCCAGAGCCGCACCCCTATAGAATTAAGGAAGGTACCGCACCTTTGCAGCACCTTCCTTCTGCCGCATGCGCTGCTATTCCAGCGCCCCCTGGTACAGCAACGTGTTCAGCTCCCGCGTGGAGAACACCCCCGCAAGCAGCCGGCGCAGTTCGGCCAGGCAATACTCCAAGTCCCCGTAGCGCACGGGTCTGCGCACCCCCTGCATCCAGGCTTCGTCACACACCCACAAAAGCGCCCCGGCATCCAGCATGCCGCCCCGGCCTTCCTCCTGCCACTGCGCGCCGTTTTGTAGCACCAGCGGCATGATGCACACCTTTCTTTGCAGTTCCGCAAAGGCCTCGGGCACCTTCACACTTGCCAGCTGGGGGACGCTTTGCGCCTGGCGCAGGGTGGCCGCCCCGTTTTCCGCCAGAAAGTCATATACCTCCTGCGCCGCAGCAGTAAGGCTATATTCCCCACACACCACCCGCAGGCAAAACAGCAGATGCAGGGACAACAGCGTCTCCCGCCCATGGTCAAGTCGGCAAAGTACCACTCTTTTTTTACGCAGCAAACCGGCCGCCGCAGCCTGCCAGTTCCCGCCTGCCTCCTCTTGCAGCGCGGAAAGTTGGCAGGCCGTGACAAGCCCTTTTCTCTCCAATATCTCCAGCAGCAGCCTCTCATCCATGGCTATACACCGCCTGTTTTTGCGTGTGGGGAAATGCGGCGCCCCTCTGTGCCGTTTCAGCCAAGGGCGTCTATGCTCTCCTGGATGCGCGCCTGTTTTTCTGCAGCACGCTCCAGCTTCGTGCGGATCTCCTGCACCACCTCGGGCGGTGCCTTTTCCACAAAGCCCTTATTTTCTAGCCGGGCGGCAAGGCCCGCCAGTTCCTTTTCGGCCGCGGCCAGTTCCTTTGCCAGGCGGGCCAGTTCCATGTCGCGGTCCACCAGTTCCAGCATGGGCACAAACACCCGCGCGGTGGGCGTGGCCACCTGCACCATGCCCGCGGCCTCGTCTGCAAACCGCTCCACCACGGCAATCTGCTCTGCCCCGGCCAGTTTTTGTATCACACCCTGCCCCGCCACAAAGGGGGCCGGCAGTGCCGTCTCTATCACCATGCGGGTGCGCTTGGCGGGGTGTACACCCATCTCGGCGCGTACGGCCCGCACAGCCCGCACAAGGTTCAACACTTCCCCAAAAGCGGCCTGTTCCTCGGGCCAATCCAAGGCGTCATCCTGCACCGGCCAGGGCTGGGTCATAATGGTCTCGCCGGCGCCGTCCGCCGCAGGCAGCGCCTGGTAAATCTCCTCGGTGATAAAAGGCATAAACGGGTGCAGCAGCCGCAGCGCACCGTCCAGCAGGTACACCAGCACCTTGCGGGCCGCATCGGCATTTTGGGCATCCTGCCCGGTAAGGCGGGGTTTGGCTATCTCAATGGTCCAGTCGCACAACACGTCCCAAATAAAATCATACACCTTCTGCGCCGCCAGGCCAAACTCAAAGCGCTCCAAATTCAGCGTCACTTCGCCCACCAGTGTGTTATAGGTGGAAAGCGCCCATTTATCGCTCAAATCCAGTGCGTCCGCCGCCGGCAGGCCGGGGGCAAAACCCTCAGGCAGGTTCATCAGCACAAAGCGCGCGGCGTTCCACAGCTTGTTGGCAAAGTTGCGGCTGGCCCGCACCTTCTCGTCGGAAAAGCGCATGTCGTTGCCGGGCGTGCTACCCACCACCAGGGTGAAGCGTAAGGCATCGGCGCCGTACTGCTCTATTACATCCAGCGGGTCTATGCCGTTGCCAAGGCTTTTGGACATCTTCTGCCCCTCGGCGTCGCGCACCAGCCCGTGGATGAGCACCGTGTCGAAGGGGGCCTGGCCCATATGGTGCAGGCCAGAGAAAATCATGCGGCTTACCCAAAAGCCGATGATATCATACCCGGTAACAAGGGTGTTTGTGGGGTAAAAATAGGCCAGGTCCTCGGTTTTTTCAGGCCAGCCCAGCGTGGAAAAAGGCCACAATGCGCTGGAAAACCAGGTATCCAGCGTGTCTTCGTCCTGGTGGATGCGCTTACTGCCGCAGTGTTCGCACACGGCAGGCTCGGTTTCACTCACGGTTATCTCGCCGCATTCGTCGCAGTACCACGCGGGAATGCGGTGCCCCCACCACAACTGGCGGCTGATGGTCCAGTCGCGTGTGTTCTCCATCCAGTGCAGGTAGGTTTTGGTAAAGCGCTCGGGCACAAATTGAATCGTGTCGTCCTTCACAGCCTCAATGGCGGGCTTTGCCAACGGCTCCATCTTCACAAACCACTGCAGGCTCACCATCGGCTCTATGGTGGTGCCGCAACGGTAGCAGGTGCCCACGTTGTGGGGGTGGGGCTTTATTTTGGCAAGAAAGCCGTCTTTCTCAAGGTCTGCCACCACGGCCTCGCGGGCGTCTTCCCGGCTAAGGCCCGCGTACTTGCCACCCTCTGCGGTAATGTGGGCGTCCTCCGTCATCATCTTCAGCACCGGCAAGTTGTGCCGGCGGCCCACTTCAAAGTCGTTGGGGTCGTGCCCCGGGGTAATCTTCACCACGCCGGTGCCAAACTCCATGTCCACATACTCGTCGGTAATGACGGGGATTTCCCGGCCCACCAGGGGCAAAATCACCTGCTTGCCGTGCAGGTGGCGGTAGCGCTCGTCACGGGGGTTCACCGCCACGGCCACGTCGCCCAGCATGGTCTCGGGGCGGGTGGTGGCCACCTCCACAAAGTCGTCGCTGCCCACCACCGGGTAGCGGATATACCAAAGGCGGCCCTCTTGTTCCTCGTGCTCCACCTCGGCGTCGCTGATAGAGGTGCAGCAGTACGGGCACCAGTTGATGATGCGCTCGCCCCGGTAGATAAGGCCTTCGTCGTACAAGCGCTTAAACACATGGCGCACCGCATGGCTGCACCCTTCGTCCATGGTGAAGCGTTCACGGCTCCAGTCGCAGCTGCTGCCCAGCTTCTTCAGCTGGCCCACAATGCGCCCGCCGTATTCCTCTTTCCACTTCCAGGCGCGTTGCAAAAAGCCTTCGCGGCCCAGGTCCTCCTTGGTCAGGCCCTCGGCCTTCATCTCGGCCACAATGCGCGCCTCGGTGGCAATGGAGGCATGGTCCGTCCCCGGCACCCACAGCGCCGCATAGCCCTGCATGCGCTTGTGGCGTATCAAAATGTCCTGCCAGGTACTGTCCATGGCATGGCCCATGTGCAGCTGCCCGGTAATATTGGGCGGCGGCATCACAATGGTATAGGGGGTTTTGGCGGCGTCGCGCCGGGGCGCAAACCAGCCCCCGTCCATCCAAAATTGATAAGTGGCGTCCTCCACCTGTTTTGGGTCGTACGCCTTTTCCAGTTGTTTCATCTTCGCCTCCTGTATAGCATGCTACGCTTGCGCGCTTTGGCTTTTCTACTATGGGGTGGGCTTTCCGCATCGTCTGCCCCGCTGCGACAAACAAAAAACCGCCCCATAAAAATGGGACGGCATAATACCGCGGTACCACCCAAATTGCCGGCAAAAATAGCCGGCCCCTTGCGGCCCCTGTAACGCGGGGCAAACGGAAAAGGCTACTGCATTTCACCTTTTCTGCTACAAAGCGACAGTTCTGCGCCCACCTTTCCGCCCTTTCAGCCCGCGGTGCCCGCGTAGGCGGCTCTCTGGTAAAGGCCGTGCGCAAAACCCTCTTCGTCCATGCATTTGGCGCGAGGGCACGCCCCCGCAACTTTTCACAAGTATACTGCCCTGCCCCCGGCTTTGTCAAGCAGGCAGCGGCACGCCAGGCGGGTCCTAGGCGCCGTAGGCCTGCCGTGCCCACGCCACCAGCCTGGGCAAATAGTCCAAAAGCCGGTCGCAATATCGCTGAGACACCTCTACCACAAATACGTCGGGGGCTTCATCGGGCAGGGTGTTTTCCCCAAACGCATTGATGTGCACGAACACGCTCTCTTCAAACGCGGCGGCCAGCGGCTGCTGCATGGCCGCGCCAAAGCTGTCGGTAAACATCAGCAGTTTGCCCGCATTGGGGGCGCCGGGGGCGGCATAGCTGTCGTAGTAGCCGTCGCTGGCACTGTACAGGTGGGCCACTTCGCCCGCCGCCGGCCAGTTGGCCGCGGTATAGCTTGTGTCTTGCGGCAACAGGCGCCATACGGCGGAAAGATAGGCCAAATCCATCTGCGGCGGCGCGTCGTCTTCGGCATAGGTCAGCTGCTGTGGCAGTGGGCCCGCAAGGCCCAACGCCTGCAGCAACACGGCCGAGGCATAGGCGGCGCCAGCGTCGTTCCAGTGGGTGTCGTACCTATAATACACCTGCTGCGTGGCCGAAAGCCGGCGCAGTCCCTCCTCGGGCCACACCACAGGCACGTCGCTTTGCCCTGCAAGGTAACGTACCAGGGCGTCCACCCGCCCCTCTTCGTTCACCATGGGCACCTCTTCGGGCATATACCGCCGGTACACCAGCTCCTTGTTGGGGGCCACCAGCACCGCCAGGCGTATGCCCTGCTGCGCCAAAATCTGCCCAAGTTCGTTCAAATCGGCAGCTATGGCGGCCATTTGCTCCTCGGTGTACAGGTTGGTGCCCTGGTAGTCGTCCAGCGAGGCAGAATCCCCCGCGTTTTTATAGAACAGCCAATCCTCCTGCCCCAGCAACACGGTCTCGCTTTCCACCGTGCCAAACAGCCGGTAGTTCAACGCGGCGTTCAGGGCCATCCACTGGTTGCGGAAGGGCGCATGGTCCTCCATCCACGCCTCAAACCGTGCGGGAAATTCCTCTATGGGCAGCTGCCCCGGCTGCGGCATTTCAGCCAGGGGGCGGTTTTCGTAGTTGCCGGCGTCCACGCTGCCCCGCAGCGCCGTCCACAGGGGGTACGGCAGCACCAGCACTGCAAAAAACAGCGCCGCAAACACAATGCTAAGCACTCGGTTGTGTCGCTTCACACCTGCCGCCCCCTTCCTTTATAGTATATGCGCACGCTTAAAACCGGAAGTAGATAAACGGGTTGTAGGTGCCCGCCACCAGCAGCATAATGCACACCAGCAGCAACACCAGCTGCGCCGCCGCCTGTAAGGTATAGGTTCTTTCTTCGTCGTACAACATGCGGCACAGGGCCGGCCATACGGTTTGCAGGGCGCCGCAGCACAGCACCCCCACCGCCAGCAGCAGCCAAAGCCGCGCGTCCATAAACCGCGCCAAGGGGTACGCCGCGCTGCCTGCGCTGGGTAAAAACATGTGGCGCAGCATCAAAAACCCTTCGCGCAGGCCCCCAGCGCGGAAAATTACCCAGCCGCACAAAAATGCCAGCACGGTATACAGGCGGTTCAGCACCGGCAGCTTTTCCAGCCACCGGCCTAAAAACAGACGCTCTGTCACCAAAAGCACCCCATAGTACAGCCCCCACACCACAAACTGCAGGTTGGCGCCGTGCCACAGGCCGGTACAAAAAAACACAATCATCAGGTTGCGGTAGGTTTTCGCCGTACCTTTGCGGTTGCCCCCCAGGGGGATGTAGAGATACTCCCGGAACCACGAGGACAGCGAAATGTGCCAGCGCCGCCAAAACTCAGTGCAACTACGCGCCAAATACGGGTAATTGAAGTTTTCATGGAAAGTAAAGCCAAACAGCTTGCCAAGGCCAATCGCCATGTCGGAGTAGCCGGAAAAGTCGTAGTAGATCTGCAGCGCGTACAAAATGCTGCCCATCCACGCCACCTGGGTGGACATTGCCGCCGCCCCAATGCCAAAAATCTCGTCTGCCGCCGCGGCAAAGGCGTTTGCCAGCACCACCTTTTTGCCCAGCCCGTACAAAAAGCGCTTCACACCATAGGCCGTGGCCTCTGCCGTTATTGCACGCGCGTCCAGCTGTTTTTCTATGTGGCTGTACTGTACGATGGGCCCCGCAATAAGCTGCGGGAAAAAGCTGATATACAGCGCTATTTTACCCCAGCTTTTCTGGGCCGGGGTTTTGCCGCGGTATACGTCTATTACATAGCTAAGCGCCTGGAAGGTATAAAAGCTGATACCGATGGGCAAGGCGATGCCTGCCTGCCAGGTGGTACCAAACAGGCGGTTCAGGCCCTGCAGGGCAAAGTCTGTATACTTAAAAACCCCCAGCAGCAGCAGGTTAAAAACCACTGCCAGCGCCACCATGGCTTTTTTTTCGCGCGGGGCTTTTGCCGCGGCCACCGCCAGCGCCAGCAGCCAATTGCAGGTGATGGAAACCAGCATCAGCAGGATGTTGCGCGGTTCCCCCCAGGCGTAAAAAAGCAAGCTGGCGCACAAAAGCAGCCCGTTTTGCGCCCGCTTGGGCACAAGACGGGACAACACCAGCAGCAGGGGCAAAAACCCCCACAAAAACACCAGGGAGGAAAACAGCATATAGCCTCCGGCGGGCATGCCCGCGTGTATTCTTCTGTCTATCTGCCCGCCCACAAACCCAACCCGCACGCGCTTACCCCAGGCACACACCCATGCGCCGCGCCACCTGTATCAAGTCGCAGTCTGCCGTTACATATTTGGTGCGCCCGGCCACTTCTGCCAGGGGGTTGCTCACCACCAAATTGTTGCGCAGGGCCACCGTTACGCCATACTGGTCGCTCTCCACCAGTTGGGCCGCATAGGTGCCAAACTCTGTGGCCAGTATCCTGTCGTAGGCGCTGGGGGTGCCGCCCCGCTGGATATGCCCCGGCACCGCCACCCGGGTCTCAAAGCCCAGCGCCTCCTCCACCTGCCCGGCAATCCGCTCGGCCGCGCGCGTGCAGCCGCACTGGCGGCGCAGGGCCATCCACTCTTTGCGCTTCATACGGCTCTCATCCACGTCAAAGGCGCCCTCGGCCACGGCAATAATGGAAAAATGTTTGCCCCGCTTGTTGCGGCTTTCAATGGCATTTAGCACATTCTCTATTTGGTAGGGCATCTCGGGAATCAGTATGGTATCCGCCCCGCCGGCAATGCCGCTGTACAGGGTAAGCCACCCCGCCTTGTTGCCCATCAGTTCTATCAGCATTACCCGGTGGTGGCTGTAGGCCGTGGTGTGTATGCGGTCCACCACCTCGGTGGCAATGTCCACCGCCGTGTGAAAGCCGAAGGTAACGTCCGTGCCCCAAATGTCGTTGTCTATTGTCTTGGGCAACCCAATGATGTTCAGCCCTTCCTCGCTTAGCAGGCGGGCTGTTTTGTGGGTGCCGTTGCCCCCCATGCACAGCAGGGCGCTAAGGCCCATGGCGCGGTAGTTTGCCAGCATGGCCTGCACCTTGTGCACGCCGTCCTCTTCCACCACCAGCATTTTTTTGAACGGGGTACGCCGGGTGCCCAAAATGGTGCCGCCCCGGGTAAGCAGGTTGGAAAAATCCCCCTCCTGCATCTCCATATAGTCACCCTGTATCAGCCCGGCAAAACCGTTGCGTATGCCCACAATCTCCACATCGCCGCCCATGCGCTGGTACAGGCCCTTGGCCGCCCCCCGTATGGCGGCGTTCAGCCCGGGGCAGTCTCCCCCGGCTGTCAATATCCCCACTCGCTTTTTCATGCTGCCTCTCATGTGTGCGGCTGTGCGCCGCGCGTTTCCACGCGTTTGCAATGGGTACATTATACCCCGCCTTCGGCAAGGAATCAAATGCCCACCTCTTCCGGCAGTGGCATGGGCCCCGGGGGTTCCCGCCACACCAGGACACAACAAAACCACCCGCCAAAATCTGGCAGGTGGCTCTTTTAGTTTGCCCTGTTCTACGGTCTCTGTAGGCAGTACGCGCAAAAGCGTACATGCTATACCAGCAGATTCATCAGCATGCCCGCAACCGCCTGGTTGTTCATGGCATATACGTTGCCCTTGAAAGACTCATACATCTCCCGAAAGGGGTTTTCGCTCTGGGTCTGCTGTATGGTGGCCAAATCATTCTGAATCAGCTCCCGCGCGGGGGCGTTTGCCGCAAAGGATGCATTCTTGTGCGCGCCGTCGGCAATGCCGCCAAACCCGCCAATGATGTCCTTGTACAACGCCAGCTGGTTTGCGTCGCTGGTGCTCAGCGCCTCGGTCATCTTCTCCGCATCCAGCGCCAGGGTGCCGTCCTTGTTCACGGTAACGCCCACCATTTTCATGCTGGCGGCGGGGGCGGGGTCTGCCACCATGCGGGCCAGCTGCTTCATGGTGCCGGGCCCACGCTCGGCATTGTCGTTCAGCAGTTTCACGGTGCTGTTGTAGTTGTCCACCATGCTCTGCATGGCCTTCACCGTGTCGGCTATGGTGTCCTCGGTCACTTCCCCGTCGCTGTTGTATAGCAACTTGTCCAGGTTCCCAAGGCGCAATTTCTCCGCGCTTTGGTCCAGGGTTTTCATGCTCAAAATATAGTCGTCCAGGTACTTGGCCGTGTCCGCTTTCAGGGTCTTCACGCTCTCACGGTTGCTGTTGTAAGTGCTCAACAGCTCCGCCGCCTGCTGCTGCGCGTTCTTCTGCAGCGAGGCAATGTCCAGCCCGGACGATGAGGTACTGCCTACGCTCCCCATTCCATAATAGGGGTTTGTATAGGCACTCAGCAAGGCTTCAATTCCCGCCATTTTGTTCCCTCCATTCTTCGGGCAGGCGCGCGCAACTATGCAACAGCGGTACCTGTCCATGTTAGATATCGGCAGTACATTTCAGAACTTAACCCCTTTTTTATATTTTTTTCTCTTCACACGGTTTTTCGGCCTTGCAATTCCTTAAGCAATCAAAGTATTTTGCCGCAAACCCAGCCGACACTTCCACTACCGCTTGTTCAAATGCGCCCGCCGCGCCGGCATTTTCCCTTTACAAAACGGCAAACTGGTGATACTATCAATGTGTTAATTCCTGCGTAAGCAGAATATGGGAGGATAAGGGTCATGTTTGTCAAAAATTACGAGCATTTGATGCAACTTGCCAAGGAGAAAGAGAGCATCACCATTGCAGTGGCCGCCGCCGAGGATTTGGGCGAGCTGCAGGTGGTGGAGGAAGCCACCAAGCAAAACCTCGCCAAGTTTGTGCTGGTGGGCGACGAAGCCAAAATCAAGCAGATTATCAAGGAAAACAAGATGGAGATCGACTCTCCCATCGTTGCCACAAACAGCCTTGAGGAATCTGCCGCAAAAGCGGTGGAACTGGTGCGCAGCGGCGACGCCCAAACCGTGATGAAAGGCATGCTGCACACCCGCATCATTATGCGCGCGGTGCTGAACAAGGAAAAAGGCCTGAACGTGGGCAAGCCCGTCACCGCGGCCTCTATGATGGAGAAGATAGACGGCGACGGCTTCCTTTTGATGACCGACCCCGCCATTGCCATCGCGCCCGATTTGAACACCAAAAAAGGCATGATCGAAAACGCGGTATCCATCGCACGGGGCCTTGGGGTGGAAAAACCCAACGTGGCCTGCGTCTGCGCGCAGGAGCTTGTGAACCCTGCCATGGCAGACACCCTGGACGCCGCCATCCTCTCCAAGATGGCCGACCGCGGCCAGATTGCCAACTGCGTGGTAGACGGCCCCCTCGCCTTCGACAACGCCTACCTCGAAAGCGCCGCCAAGGCCAAGGGCATCAACAGCCCGGTGGCCGGCAAAACCGACATCATGATGTTCTCCGACATCGACGTAGCCAACTCTGTGGTGAAAACCGTCCGTTACATCGGCGGGTACGAGTTGATTACCGCCACCGTAGGCACCAAGGTACCCATCATCCTCTCCTCTCGCGCGGGCACCCTGCGCCCTCGCTTGCTCACTGTGGCCCTCACCGCCTACCTTATCTAAGCCTTTTTTGCAGCCTCTTGCGCCTTTGCGGCCATCCCGCAAAGGCGCTTTTCCTTTGCCAGTGGGCACACCGCAGCAAAAAGCCTGCCCGCGCGTTGACAAACCGCCGTGTACCCGATATAATAGCTTTTGCATCCAGAATGCGAAGGATGTACTGCGGAATTGTGTAATGGTAGCACGGCAGACTCTGACTCTGTTTGTCTGGGTTCGAATCCTAGTTCCGCAACCAAACAAAAGACCCGCCTAAACCCGCTATTTACATGGGTTGGGCGGGTTTTCTCTTTGCCAAAGCGGGTTGCCCTCACTTCTGTTTTGGACCGGTTTTGGCGGTTTAGATGGTGCCATTTATGGTGCCACTTTTTTTGCCACAAGAAGATACCCGCCCCAGGAGCAACCGGCAACAGGATTTTATTTTTACAGTATCACATCCCGATTCAAATTCGAGTTCAAAAACGACTCAACGTTCTCTTGTGTCACAGGAGTATCATATTTCCAGTATAGGAGCGTCACACCCATATCTTTACATTTTTCAGCTTTTAGTGAATCGCGTTCGACAGTTTTTGTATATGCCTCTTCCCCACCAAAATACTCAACCGGCTGAAAATGTTGTTGACCTTGGTACTCGATAGCAATTTCTTGGTCGGGAATATAAATATCAATAGACTGGGGTTTGAGCCAATCCGGCATATGCTGAAATACCGCGTTGGGGATAACCTGTTTTATTGCGCGATACAAACTGTACTCAGACTTCCATTTTACAGGAACATCCCCCGCCGAAAGCGCACCTTTATATATCTCGTTGGCTTTCAGCTGGTGTAGTTTTCTAAAATCATTTACAACTGCGCGTCCACGCTCGACCGGCCACGCATAGAACACCCCTGGAGGTGTCCCAAATTTTTCCAAAAGGATTCTGATTTTGTTCGCAAGAGTGAACAAGGGGTGATTGATCACAAGAAAATCATAAACTTCTTGATATCTGCGTGGAATATTGTAATACCCTGGTCTATCCCCTAGACATGAAGCTACAAAAGCAATGTTTTCAATATCCTGATAATTGAGGCTTACAGTGTACTCTCCCTCAACGTTAGATTCGGCATATGCACCGATCGTCTGAGAAAAACTT
>JAJDGD010000033.1 GCA_030265505.1 Ruminococcaceae bacterium OttesenSCG-928-O06
AAGGATTAAAAACCTATTTGCAGCTTAACAGTAGCATATAAATTCTTTTTTGTAAACACTATGCGAGGATTTATTTGATTTGCTTGACAAAATAAGAATTATTATACAAAATGGGAACAGGACGGAGGCGAAACGATTTTGGAGAAATGCGACAACACCAAAGAGCGGATACTGCAAACGGCGCTGCAGTTGTTCAACCAGTGCCGCGCCACCAACGTAAGCACGGTGCAAATAGCGGCCGAGCTGGGCATGAGCGCCGGCAACCTGTATTACCATTTCAGCAACAAGGAGCATATCATCCGCACCATTTGGCAGGAGATGATTGTGCCGGCCATGGATGAGATTATGTATAACCCAGATTACCGATTGTCTGAAAACGGCGTGATGCAGTACTATATTGCTCTGGGGCACAACAAGTACCGCTACCGGTTCTTCTATTCCGAAATTGGCACCCTGTTGTATAACGACCCGGAGCTGAAGCAGCTGTACGACGCCCGCGCCGAAAAGCTGCAGGCGGAAAACCATGAGCTGATAAGTACATTGGTGCGCGTGGGCATTTTGCAGCAGATGGAGCCGGAGGATGTGGCCTACCTGTGCGAAAACACCTGGGTGCTGTGCCAAACCTGGGTGGTGTACCGCCTGCTGAAAGAGGAAGACGTGCCCGAAGAGCGTTTCGCCTTCGACATGTTCCTCAGTATTTACCATGTGCTGAAACCCTTTTTCACCCCACCGGCAGTGCAACGCATGGAGACGCTGATAGAACTGGCCCAAAGCGGGCGCCAGCGGGCATAATGGGGTGCGGTAGGCTGTCTGGGGGGCAGCCTTGCCAGGCGCATCACCGCAACTTCTTCTTGTGTTGCAACACGTTCACGGTACGCGCCATGCCGCGGCCCAAAAGCAGACGTACGCGGCAAGCATCTATCCCAGCACCGATGCCTGACCACTCGCTGCCGACAAGGAACGCGGCGGCAACACCGGCAAGAAAAAGCGGCCATCTATGCAGATGGCCGCTTTGGTTTTGCCCAAACCTTAGAATATGATATTGTCCTCGGCCGGGGGCAGGGCGCTGTACGCGGTGGCGCTGTGCCCGGGCAGCGCGGCGCTTTGGGGGGTGCCTCGCAGGCGGAAGCGTTCCACCATGCTTTTCAGCACGGCGGCCTGGCTGCTCATCTCCTCGGCTGCCGCGGCGCTTTCCTCGGCGGTGGCGCTGTTCTGCTGCACCACATGGCTCACCTGGTCAATGCCCTTGTTGATCTCCTCGATGGCGATGCTCTGCTGCTCGGAAGAAGCGGCAATCTCGTTCACCACGGCCGTGCTCTCGTTCACGCCGGCCACAATGGTATCCAGCGATTCGCTGGTTTGCCGGGCAATCTGGGCGCCAAGCTCTGCCTTTTCCACCGTGTTGGCAATCATGCTGCCGGTGTCTTTGGCGGCCTCGGCGCTTTTGCCGGCCAGGTTGCGCACCTCGTCGGCCACCACGGCAAAGCCCTTGCCGTGCTCGCCCGCGCGCGCGGCTTCCACCGCGGCGTTCAGCGCCAGAATATTCGTCTGGAAGGCGATGTCGTCTATCACCTTGATAACCGCGCTGATGGCCTGGCTGGCCGCGTTGATCTCCTCCACGGCCTGGGTCATGCGGGCCATCTGCTCGGTGCCCTGCTGGGCGTTTTGCTTGATGTTGCCCGCCAGTGTGGCGGCCTGCTCTGCGCGTTGGGCGTTTTCGCGGGTCTTGTCGGCCACGTCGCTTATGCTGGCAAGCAGCTCCTCCACGGTGGCAGATTGCTCTGTGGTTGCCTGGGCAAGGCTTTGGGCGCCGGAGGCGATTTGGCTGGAACCGGTGGACACTTGGTCGGTAGAGGTGTTGATCTCGCCAAACATCTCATTCATCTGGTTCACCATCATTTCAATGGCGTTGCCCAGGGTGTCCTCGTCGCCGGCTTTCACCACCTCCACGCTCAAGTCGCCGTGGGCCACTTGCTCCAGCACCTTGGTTTTGGCAATCAAGGCGTCCATCATGCTGGCAAAGGCAAGGGCGGTTTGGCCGGTCTCGTCCTTGGCGGTGGCGTCGGCCTTAATTTGCGCCACCACCTCGGCAGAGAATTCCAGGCTGCCGGTTTCCCCCACCTGCTTTGTGGCCTGCATTACGCGGCCAATGGGTTTGGTGATGAGGCCGGACAGATAAAACGCACAGAACACTGCAAACACAAGGCCCAAGGCGATGGTGGCCATCTGTATGATGGAGGCGGTGGCGGCCAAGGTACCGTTGGCGTCCACTTTTTCCTCGGCAGCGCTTACGTTCAGCGCAAACGCCTCGTCCATATAGCCCGATATCTCGGCGCCCATATCGTCGATGGATTTCATGGCCGCGGCCATGGCGGCTTCGTCCCCGGCGGAAAAGGCGGTGCGCAAATCGGCCTTTATGCCCACAAAGTCGCCGTGGTACAGCCGGTCCATCGCATCGTACAGCGCTTGCTCCTCGCTGGTGGTGATGGTGCCCTTGTAGCTGGCAAAGGCCGCTTCAAACAGCTCTTCTTTTTCGTATAGGGCATCGGCTTCCTCGGCGGCAAAGCCGGGGTTGGCCGTGTGGAAAAGCACCATGTTGGCGGCGCAAATGCGCTGGGAGGCCAACGTGTCGTACATGCTGGCAAGCTCTCCCATGGGCATGGTGTTCTCCTGGTACATCTCCATGTCCTCTTGGCGTATCATGTTGATACTAACCACACCGACAACGCCAATGATGATGGAAACCAGGGCCATCAGTGCGAAAGAGATCATCAGCTTGGTCTTTAATTTCAGGTTTTTGTAACTGTTCATGCTTTCTTAAATTCCTCCGTGACGATAGTATTACCAGCGCGTAGAGAAAACTATAAAAATGATACGGGTTTTCATGAAAAAAAGCAAGCCCCAATGTGTGAAGCGGTTTGGCAACTACATTGAAAGGCACGCCCGAAGTGCGTCATTTGTGGAAGCGTGCCACGGTATAACCACAACGGTAGATTTTGCGCCGCAAACCATCGTAGAGTGCAAAGCAAAAGAGCGATGGCCGGGCCGTTTTTGGCCGAACCAACGCTCTTTTTGGCGGAGAAGAGGAGATTCGAACTCCTGCACGCCTTTCGACGCCTACTCCCTTAGCAGGGGAGCCCCTTATAGCCACTTGGGTACTTCTCCAAGGCAGATAAGTAAGTTTGGAACCGTTATTTTTGGGGTGTTCAATAATTTTGTAGCAGATATGGCGGAGAGGGTGGGATTCGAACCCACGGCCCCTTGCGGAGACACTGGTTTTCAAGACCAGCTCCTTAAACCACTCGGACACCTCTCCACAGGCGGCCACGCGAATGCTTACACATAATAGCACACAAGGGGGTTGATGTCAACGCGTTCATATGCTGCGGGCGGCCGCAAAACGGGCGCCCTGCGCCCAAAAGCGGCTTGCTTTTCGGGGGCAAACGTGCTACGCTATCCATGTATTTTTTGCCCCGGGGCCCGCACCCGCCCTGCAAGCCCTGTGCAGGTGGCGTGCGTGCACAAAATACGCCTCCTTAGTTAAATGGATATAACAAACCCCTCCTAAGTGTCAGATGTTCGTTTCCCTAAAATGCATAAAACCAACCTAAAAAGTGAATATGCCCCCGTAGTTAAATGGATATAACAAGCCCCTCCTAAGGGTTAATTATAGGTTCGATTCCTATCGGGGGTGCCACACGCATATAATCCGAACTTGGGCCAGCCGCATAGTGGTTGGTGACGGGTTCGGATTTGTGCTTCACCCGGCCCAAGAAAGTTTGATTGAAAAATGCCCGCCAAGGGGTTTGGCGGGCATTTTGTGTCGTACATTCTGATGTCATCAAAGCGAATAGAGTATAACGGAAGTTGGCTTTTGCATCATGGCGCATAACGCTTTATGCTGCCTGCCGGCAGGCAAAGGCGCATTGGCTCTTGCAACAACCTTTTGCGGGGTTACTGCCCGGGCACCGGCTGTATCCGTCCCTCCAGGTCTGGCGAAAGCTCTGCCTGGTGCGTCCTCAGGTAATGCACCAAGGCTTGGTCAATGGCCGCATAATCAGGATTTTCCAGCGGCAGCTGGCTGGAGAAAGGCTCCACCAGCATGGTGTAAAGGTCGCCCCCCGCGGCGGTAAAGTCGTTGGTGCACAGGGTGTACACGGCGTCGGGGTCCAGCGGCTGGCCGCCCACGGTAACGGATACGATGCGTGAGCCCACCTCGGCGTCGGGGTTAAAGGTATAGGCCATGCCCGACACATGGGCAAACCCGCCGTTCGCCTCCGGGTACATCGAGACGCCCTGCTCCAGCAGTTCCAGAATGACAGAGCCTTCCACTTCGGCCATTTGCAGCACGTTGCCAAACGGCAAAATGGCAATCAGCTGTGCCTTGGTCACATCGCCTGCGGCCAGCTGCTGGTCGCGTATGCCACCGCCGTTCTGCATGGCGATATCCGCGCCGGAAACTTCGCGCATGGCGTCGGTGACGATGTTGCCCATCACGGTTTCGCCGGTGCGCTCGTTTTCGCGCGCCACGGTGATGTCAAAGGGAATTTGCGCCACCACCACGTTGCCTTCTGTGGCCACTTGCGCCGCCCAGCCGTCGATTACGGCCGTTACGTCGGCCACCGGTGTGTATTCGGCCATGGCGGCTTTGTCCAGGTTCTTCGTTTCTACTACAAGGGCCTCACCGGTGGCGTCCAGCCTTGCCACACCCACGCGCGCCCCACTGGCGCCCGTGGAGGTGATTTGCGTTCTGCCCTCTACGTTCACGATATCTTCCAAAACGGTGTGGCTGTGCCCATCGATGATCAAATCGATGCCTTCCACATTGTCGCGGATATCGTAGCTGGTGCCATATCCCATGTCTTCCACGCCCAGGTGGGCCAGGCACACCACATAGTCAACCACCACTTCCTCGCGCAGCAGGTGCACCATGCTGTCGGCGTAGTCAATCAAATCCTGCACGGTGCCAAAATCGCGGCCAAACCCGCCGTCGCTTTTGAACTGGGTTTCGGGTGTGGTGATGCCGAAAACCCCCAGCCGCACGCCGTCCCGCTCGAGGACCGTGTAGTGGTGCAGGTTTTCCGTCTGCTGTGTCTCTTCGTCGTCCAGCTGGGACAATATCGGGAACTGCGCCTGCCCAATCAGGTTGATCAGCTGGAACCAGCCATAGTCAAACTCGTGGTTGCCCAGCGTCATGGCGTCGTACCCGGCCGCATTCATGATGTCGATGGCGGCCTCACCCTTGTTTTGCGTAACAAAGAAGATGCCCTGGGTGGCGTCGCCCGCGTCCAGCAGGAATACCGGCCCCTCTTCGGCCAAAGCGTCCCGCAGGCCCGCCACGGCGTCCAGGCCAATCACCGTCTCCGACGGCTGGCCGCTTAAAGCGTCTGTGGCGGAGTCATACCCGTGAACGTCGTTTGTATGCACGATGGTGATGGCCTTGGTGGGTGCTGTGGGCGCCGGCCCGGATGATGCACTGGAAGACGGCGTGCCGCCACCGGTACATCCCGCCAGCATGGCAAGGCATAAAAGGACGGACAGTGCTGCGAAGATCCGTTTTTTCATTGTTCGCTCCTCCTTGTTTTCTCCTCCCTGGTGTGTTGCTTCTTCTTGCCTGTATCATACCGCCACACGCCGGTAAATGCAAGTGCGCGGCCGTTTGTGGCCGCGCACTTTTTGCGGTGTTTTCTGCTTGCCTCTCAGGTGCCGGTGTAGGCCGCGTGCAACAGCACACGGTCTGCGCCGCCGGCCGCCCCGCAGGTGGACAGGGTGAGGATGCCGTAGTACCCCTGCCCTGCGCCAACACGCTGGGCAAACGCGCAGAATTCCTCGTTGGAAGCAGGGGTCTGCCGCAAGTAGTCCAGGCGGTAGGCCTCGTCGTCGGCAGTGGCCCGGCGCGCCGCAAAAATAGTGTACTGCAGGCTTTCCCCGCTGGCCGTGTGCACGGTAAGGGTTGGGTTTTCTGCCAGAAAATCCGCGTTCAGGTATTGGTGCAGCCCCCCAAACATGCTGCCGTCGCGCATGTTGTGCCCATAAACAATATTGTATGGTGCATAAAAGCCCTTGCTCTCACAATCCATAAAAATGGCGCCGGCGGCATTGTCCTCGCCGGAAAAGGTGGTGTGCAGGTAGGTGGCGTTGTTCCCGCCCTGCACCACCGGGTAGCTTAGGCCAATGCCTGGTATCTCAAGCCAGCCCACATAGTCTGCGTTAATCTCCACAAGGGCCTTTGGGGCGGCGGTGGTAAACGTGGCATCCCCCTGGCCCGGTGCGCCGCCCGGTGCCGGGCGGTATGCCTGCAGGGTGCTGTACTCCTGCCGGGCCGCAAGGTAGCCCTGCGCAATGCTGAACAGTTGCCAAAGAGCAAACAGCAGCACGGCCGTGCAGCACGCCATGCCCGCCAACAGCAGGCGCCGCAGGCCTTTATGGTGTTTTGTTTTGCCTTGCATGTTATTTCCCTTTCAGCCGCCGGCGCAGCAGCGCCATGGACAAAACCAGCAGTGCCATGGCCGCCGCCAGCAACGCCCAGGCCATAATGGGTGCCTCATCGCCAGTTTGTACACCGCGCCCACGGCCTGCTTCGTCTGCCGCCGTGGCGCTGTACGGGCGCGCCACCTGCGTGGGGTTCGTCAAATCGCTGTTCATGGTGGCAATCAGCACCTCGATGACCACCACGTTGCCGTTTTGCGTGCCGGGAGACGCCTCGGTTTTGGTGGCGCCGTCCGGGATGGTGACGCGTACCTCGTACTGGCCTACCAGCAGCGGGGCAAAGCTGTACTCTCCGGCGGCATTGGTGGTGCCGCTCATCCACAGTTCAAACGCGCCTGCGCCGGTTGTGTCGCGGTACAATTCCACCGTGTGGCCGGGAATGGCGTTGCCCGCCGTGTCCCGCAATGTGCCGCCGATGGTGGACGGCGCGTGGTAGCCGCTGCTCACATTCTGCAGCGTGGCGCCTTCGTCCACCGCAAGGCGCCAAGTGCCGGTGCGCAAATCAAAAGCGCTTATGCCCGCCGCCGGCGCACCGGGGCCGTTGTAGCCCGTGTACAGCGCCTGTTGTGTGGGCGGGGTGGCCAGGTGCACCGTGTAGTTGCCCGGGATAACGCCGGCAAACTGATAGCTGCCGTCCGTTTGCAGGGGGGCCGTTGCCTCCACCCGGCCGGCGGCGTCCACCAGCTGTACGTTGCCGCTTTGGATGGCATCCTCACCCGGCTGCTGCATGCCGTCGCCGTCCACGTCCTCCCACATCACGCCCGAGATGGCGGCCGGCAGCGCCAGCCCCACATTGATGTGCGCCGTGGGCACGGCGTAGGCCAGCGCAGCCGAAAAGGCCTTGGCCGCTACGTCGTAGTGTGCCTCGCGGTTGGTAATTCGATGGGTGGAGCAGTGGCAGGTGGTGCAGATGGTATAGCTGCCCGGCCCGGGCACCGCTGCGGTAAAGGTCCCGTCGGCGCCCACCGCGGCATACACGTCCGGGTAGGCCGCATGGCTTATCGTCACCTGCACGTCGTTCGAGACATCGCAGCACACTTCTCCGGGGTCTTGCACACCGTTGCCGTTGGTGTCTATCCAGGCAAAGCCGGTGATGGTGTATTGGTTGCTCTTATAGCCTATCACCAGCGCATCCGCGCTTTGGCCCGAGGTAAGCGTCACCGTCCAGGTGCGCGCCGCCGGCGCAAACCCGGTGCCGGTGTTGGACGCCTCGTGTCCATCCATGGCCGCAAACTGCACGGTGTAGCGGCCGGGCATCAGCACCAGCGAGGAATCGTTCGCTGTGGAGAAGGTGCCGTTGGCCGCGGTGGTGTAGTTCCAGCTTTGTTGCGGCACGGCGCTGGTGCAGGTGATGGTGTAGCCCACCTGGGCGGCGCCGTCGTATCCGGCATCGTATATTCCGTCGGAGTCAAGGTCGATAAACGCCAGGCCCGAAAGCCGCACCGGCAGGGCCAGGCCAATGTTGGCCGGCGTGGCGAAAGTGTCGCTGCTGCCAAAGCTGTAGCTGTTGAAAACGGTTGCAACAGTGCCGCCGGTGGGCGGGTTTGTGCGGCGGTAGCCGCCGTAGCCCACCACCGCTGCGCGGTAATTGCCGGGCAGCAGGCCGTCAAACTGGAAGGCCCCGTTTTGCCCGGGGGTGGCAAGGTCTATCACCGCACCGGCCACGGGCCGGTACACGCCCTGGGTGTCTTGCCGTTGCAGCTGCACCTGCATGTCGTCCACAAAAACTTCTGCGCCGTTTTTGGTTCCGTCGCCGTCGTTATCATACCACACGGTGCCCTGTATGGTGCGCGCCGGGGTAAAGGCGGCGTTAAGGCCGGTAACATTGGCGCCGCTGGAAAGGCCCGGCAGCGCCCACACCTGTTTTGTAGCGGCCGTTTCCACCGCAAGGCAGCCGTTCAGGCCCGCATAGCTAAGTACGATATCGCCGGCGAATACCTTGTCTGCCGGGGTGATAGACACGACCCCATCCACCGAGGCAAAGCTGCCCGGCACCGCCTGGCCGTCACGCGTAAGGGTGAAGGCGTGGCCATCCAGCAGCGTTTCCCCCGCAGCATACGCGCCGTTGCCGTCGTTCTCCTGCCACACACTGCCGGCAAGGGTAATATACTCGCTTATGCCGAACTGCCGCGGGTACACTTCCCCCAGCACGTCCACATATACATCTATGGTATGCACATTGTTTGCCGTGGTGGTAACGCCATAGTTTTGGTAGGTGCCCGGGGCCAGGGCCAGTGCAATGCGGTAATAGCCAATTTCCGCCCCGCTGAAAGAGAACTGGCCGTCTGCCAGGGTAAGCTGGCTGTGCACCGGCTGGGCGGTGTTGTATGTGCTGCCGCCATCGGCGCTTTTGTAGATGTACACCTGCACGCCTGCAAGGCCCTCTTCGCCGCTTTCTGCCTGGGTGGCGTCGGCGTTTGCGTCATGCCACACCGTGCCGTAGATGCGGGAGAGCAGCGCCAAGGCCAAATCACAGTTCTGCTGGGTAGAGCCTGCGTTCCTGTGCACCACCCAGGCGCGGGCCGCCACGTCCAGGCTTAAATCACCATAGACGGGGTCGGTAACAGCCACGAAGGAGTTGGACAGCACATAGCTTGGGTACACATCGGCGTCCAGCGTAACGGTATATTGGCCGGGCACAAGGCCGGTGATGGTATAGGTGCCGTTCGCCTGTGTTTGCACCGAGGTGACGGCGGGTGCCGCGCCGCGGCCGTCTGCCCCGGTTACCAACAGGCGCACATCGTCAAGGGGGGTGTCGTCCGCGTTCCAGCTGCCGTTGGCCCCGGCGGCGCCTTCGTCCAGCCACACCTTGCCGGAAATGGAGATAAGCTGCGTTAGGCCAAAGTGTATGCCGGCTTCGTCGTACCCGGCCGCAAGGCCGTTCACCGCCCGGCTGACCGGGTTGTTCAGCACATCGGTGCCTGTGTTGGTTACATAGTGGCTGCTGGGCGTTGTGATGGCCACAACATAGCTGCCGGGGTACAGGTTGCCAAAGCTGTAGGCTCCGCCGGTGGCAGTGGTGGTGGTGGCAAGGGCGGTGTCCAGTGCTCCCGCGCGGTACAGCGCCACGGCCACGCCGGCGTGGCCGCTTTCGTCTGTGGCCAGGCCATCGGCGTTGCTGTCGTCCCACACGGTGCCCGCAATGCTGGCCGGCGGCACCACGCCGGTGTGCAGCGCCGTTTGCTGTGTATCATCTGTTGGCATGGAAACAAGCCAGGTGCGGCCCGCCTGCGTGAACGTGCGGCCCAGGCCGTCTGATGCGGGAACATCCTTTGTAGTGGTAAGGTAAGCGGGCGGCACCCCGGTGAAGGTGATGCGGTATTCCCCGGGCAAAAGGTTTGTAAAGGTGAACTCCCCATTTTCATTTTTTGTAACGGTAAGGGGCGCGGTGAAGGCCACATAGTCGTCCTCTGCGTCGTCCCAGCGCTCTATCACAGCGGCAACGCCGCTGGCAAAGGCCTCGGTGCCAGTTTTCGCCCCATCGTTATTTTCGTCCACAAACACCGTGCCGCCAATGGTGCCGGGCGCGGCATAGCCCATGCGGGCGGCGTCGGCCGCGGTGGCCACCCCGGCGCCGGTCTCATCGGTAATGGTGATGGTATATTCGCGCGTGCTGCTCCCTGCCGCCATCACAATGCTGCCCGCCTGCGCCGGCTGCAGGGCCAGCGCGCCGTCGGTGGCATAGGTGTGCAGCCAGCCGGGCGCAACGCCGTCCACCGTCATTTTGTAGGTGCCGGGCAACAGGCCGGTGATGTTGAACCCGGCAGTGGCGGTAACGCTGCCGCTGCAGGTAAGGGCCACGCCGCCGGTGGGCACGTTTTGCCGCACCAGCTGCACGGTGCAGGGGATATACACTTCCTCGCCGTTTTTGGCGGCGCTGTTGTCTGCGTCGCGCCATACATAGCCCCCCACGGTGGACGGCTGCACCAGTGCAAAGTTCACCGCAACCGGCGCGTCGGACTGCACGACAACCTCCCACTGCTTTGTACCTGCGGCCACCGCGCCCGGGCTTACGGGTGAGGTGGAGGCATAGCTGTTGGTAAGCAGGTGGGCGTCCAGGTCCCCGCCGCTGAGGGTGACGGTATAGGTGCCGGGCCACAAATCCGCAAATGTATAGGCCGCATCGGCAATGGCGCCGCCGTTAAGCGCGTCTATGGTGTAGGTGCGGTTTGTATAGGTGGGCCACCAGCTGTCCTTAAAGGGGCCTTCTTTGTAGTTTAGCGTAACCAGGGCGTCTGTTTTCGGCGCTTCGCCGGTATCGGGCTGTGCGTCGGCATCGGCATCCACCCAGGCGCTGCCGCCAATGGCCGCGTATACCGAGAGCAGATAGTCCCGGTTGGGGTAAGTAAGGGTGGTGGCCAGCGCATGGTCTACCGTCCATATGGCGGTGCGGGTCTCTGCCGCGCCGGCGGCGTTTACCACAAAGTCGCTGCCGGTGGTTACATCGTTGGTAATGCGGCGCGCGCCCTGCGCAAGGGTGACTTGATACAGCCCGGGCCGCACCGTAAAGGAATAGCTGCCGGTGCTGCCGCCCCAGGTGCCGGCGGCGTCCCAGGTGTCGGTTTGCGTGTTGTAGCGTGCCAGGGCCAGGCTTTCGGTGGTGTTCACATTGCCCTCTGTGCCGCCTGGGGGGGCGTCCTTTGCGCCGTTGCCGTCCAAATCGTGCCAAATCACACCCGTGATGGCGGCGTATTTCCCCAAAGACAAATCCATTCCGGCAATGGTTTCATCCGTGCGCAGAACGATGCCTTCCCAGCTGCCCGAAGGCGCCGCGCCAAAGGCGGGCTGGGTGCTTGCGGCAGGCGGCGTGAAGGTGGCGCCCGCCACGGTTTGGGTGGCAAGCCCGGCATAAAAATAACCCTGCGCCTGGGCGGCGGGTACGGCCAGCTGCACCTTGTACTGCCCGGGCACAAGGCCCGCAAAGCTGTACACGCCGCTGGCCGCGGCAGAACTTGCCGTGCCGTTTGTCGCCACCGCTTCATATTCGCCACTGCCGCTGTTGTAGCGCAGCAGGGTGGCAACGGCGCTAAAGGCCAGGGGTGCGTCGGTGCCGCTTTGGTATATGCCATCTCCCTCGTAGTCCGTCAGGTTTACATCGTGCCACACCCGGCCCGTGATGGTGACGGGCTTTGCCAGGCCAAAGGCAAGGCCGGCGGGGTCGGTGCCGGGGCCGGCGTCCAGTGGGGGAATGGTGATGGAATACACACCGTTTGCAGCCGGCTTGCCTGCGTTTTCGTTGGTAATCACATAGCTTTTGTCTGTGTCGTACACGCGGTTCACCGTAATGGTATAGGTGCCGGGGTACAGGCGGCCAAACAGGTAGTTGCCGTCGGGGCTGTCCTGGGTGCCAACGGTGCTGGTGCCCTGCTTCAGGGTAAGCAGCCGCGCCAGCAGGTTTTCGTCCACATCCTGCGCCGCGTTTCCGTCTTCGTCGTACCAAACATACCCGGCCAGGCTGCGCGGGCGCACCAGGGCAAGGCCAATGTCTGTTTTCTGCACGCCGGAGGTAAGGCTTTGCAGCGTCCAGGTGCGCACCGCGCGCGAAAAAAGGTCGCCGTTGCCGGTGGTGCGCTCCGGTGTGTACACCAGGTAGTCGTCATAGTCCGTCCCGCCGGCATCGGTGCCCTGCACACAGTTTTGCGGGAACGCTATGGTATAGGTGCCGGGCCACACGCTGATGCTGTAGCCGGCAGCGGGCACCGCAATGGTTTGGGTAAAGGGGCTTTCGTCGCCGCCACTTGTGCGGGTAATTACCACCGTGGCGTCGGTTTCCAGCGCGGCGTCGGTGCCGTCGCCCTGCCAGGTGGCGCTTGTGTTTTTGTCGTTGAACACCCGCCCGCTGATGGTGACAAGCTGCACAAGGCCCAGGTTTTTCCCGGTGTACAGGCGGCTGGCGTCGCCCAAGTGCGGCGCCACCACAAGGTTTCCAATGGCGCCTTCGGTGGTGCGGGTGCCCGCGGGCAGCTCCGGCACCATCGCCGTGCCGTCGTAAGAGATATACTCCACCGGGCTTTGCCCGGCGCCGCTGTACCGCACCTCATATTCCCCCGGGGCCAGGCCCGTAAACTGGTACTTGCCGCCGGCGGCGGTGGTGGCCGTGGCGTAGTGCTGGCTGTCGCTGGCGCCGTAATCCGTCAGTTTGTACAGGGACACCACCCGGCCGTTCAGGCCGGGTTCGGTGGCTTCTTCCCGGGTGCCGCTGCCGTTTGCATCCTGCCACAGCGTGCCGCTTATGCTGCCGGCGGCGGGCACCAGGCCACAGTCAATACCGGTGTGGGCGCCGCCCGCCCCAAGCCACACTTCGTAGCTTTGGCCGGTGGCAATGCTGTCGTTCCCGGTGGCAATGCTCTCGGGCGCGCCCTGGGAATAACCCGCATTGCCCGGGTTGCCCATTACTTGCGGCGCGTCCATGCGCGGGTTTAGCACCGTGTAGTTTTGCGGCGGCGTTACCACCACCACATACCGCCCGGGCGACGCCGTAAAGCTGTACGTCCCGTCGGCGGCGGTGTCGGTTTGGGTCACTTTTTCGCGCAGGCCTTGGCCCAACAGGCGGTACAGCGTTACCCGCACGTCTTCAAGGCCAATGTCCTCGCCCGTGTTGGCGCTGCGCTGCGCGCTTACGGGGTGTGTGCCAAAGCCAGCCAGGCTGCGCCACACCGTGCCGGATATCGTGCCCGGCTGCGCCTTAAAGCCGCCGTCCACATCCGCGTGTGTGGGCGTGGTGGCATCGATGACAACGCTTGCCTCGGCAAAGCCCGTGCCGGCGGCGGCGTACACGTTTGCCTGTTGTACAGTACAGGCCGAATACCCGGTGGGCAAAGTGGCCCGCAGCGTGTAGGTGCCGCCCGGCAGGTTTGTAAAGCGGTATTTGCCGTCTTGGTCGGTACAAACGCTGTAGCCGGCCTCCACCAGTTCTATGTTCACGTTGGCCAGGGGGTATTCGCCGTCGTCCCATTTGCCGTTGCCGTCGTCGTCGCCCCACACGGCGCCGCTTATCTCCCCTTTTGTGTTCTCCTCCAGCGCCACGGTCACCTTCAGCGGCTCCAGCGCCGTCACCCTGTCGGAGCCTTCAAAGTTGAACTGCGTGGCCATGGAGGTGATGGCCTCGTGCGGGGGGGTGTGGTCCGTGAAATCATAGTCCACCGGGGCGTACATGGGCACCTCTATGGTAAAGGTGGCGCCGGCAGGCAGGGGGGCATCCAGCTCCAGCCGGATGGCCTTGATGCCGGAGTAGGCGTAGGGGGTATCTGTCCAGTCATCGGTGCCGCTGTACAGCGCGTCCAAGTTGCCGGTGCTGCCGGTGCTGCTCACCCGGTGGTCGGCATACTCGCTGTAAGACACCGTCACCCCGATGGGGATTTGCTCCCCCGTGGCGGAGATGACATGCGCCGGAAGGGCCACTTCGTTTGCAAGGTAGGGCTGCCACTGAGACTGGCGCCCCTGCCCGCCCACGATGAAATTGTCGTTCTCGTGGGAGAAGATGCTATACAGAATGATATTTTCAGCAGCGGTGTTGCCGCCGTTGCGCACCACATATTTATAGGTAAGCAGGCCGCCGGGCAGCGCTTCGGCCACCTCGGGGTGGCGGTGCCAGTACCCGCTTTCGCGGTCAAGCTCCGTCTGCACCCAAAGCTCGCCCTCCAAATAGCCGCTGGCCCGCACCTTCACCTGCACGGCATCCACCAAAAGCAGTGCTTCGCCGCCAAAGGTGGCCTCGGTATAGGCGTCTTCGGTATAGGCAGTTTTGTCCAGGGGGGTGCCGGCGTTCTGCACGCCAAAATACACCCTGCTGGCAATGGTTGCGCCCTGGGGCGTTTGCGCGTTTATCACCGCGCGCACCGTAATGGTTCCCGCGCCGGTGGGGTTCATCAGCATTTTGGTGGCCAGCGGGTTTTCTATTACCAGCATTTTGCCCGGGCCCACCGGGTTGTCTATCAGGTAGTAGCCCAGCGCAATGCCCTCGCCTGCCACCGCCCCGCTGAACACAACGGCATTCTGTGCGCCGGCGTCAAACTGTACCTCGGGCGGCAGCTCCAGATAAAACACCGGGTCGTATACATGCTGCGCGGTGTTCTGCGGTGTCACCGTAATTTTGTAGAATACCTCCCGCCCGCGGGACAGGGTGACCGTATCGTCAAAAACGCCCCCCGCGGCAGAGGATACCCCCGCGTTCAGCGTCCACACCCGCTCGGGGTCCTCCATGTCAAAGGGGTACACATGCACCCGGCGGAAGGCGCTGCTTGTCCAGCTTACGCCATGGTCTTTGGTAGAGCGCACCGTGTAGCTGGCGGTGTTGTCGATATAGTTCACTTTTTTGCGCGCGTCGGCGTCGGCATAAAGCTCGGGCGCGCCCAGCACCTTTACCTCCAAAGCCAGGCGGAACCCATGCCGCAGGCCCTCCACCTCGTCGGCGGCTTCCACCTCCACGCGGGTGGAATCCACATCCCGCCCAAGGGGTACGGCATCCCCCGGGGCTATGGGCACCCGGGTTTCTGTGCTGCCGCGCACCACCACAAGCTGCGCTGTGGCGCCCGGGGCATAGGTGGCCGCGTTCCAGCTTTTGAAGACAACTTCGCTAAAATACACCATGTCGGCGCTCACGTCGCCGTCGGGGTGTTGGGTTGCGTCGGTAAGGCTGCCGTTCTCCAGTACCATCATGGCAGGGCGGGTGTCTGTAAGCACAAACTGGTCCACCGGGGTGTTGGAGTTGTTGTGGTAGCTGAGGGTGTAGACGATGGGTACGGCGTCGCCGTAAACCACGGGCGCAGCCGCTGCGTCTGCGGGGGCCAAAAAGAAAAACGCGCCGTCGATGTACGGCTCGGCCCATTTGTCGATGGAGCCGCTGCTTTCTTGCGCAGGGATGTAGTTCAGCACCTCCAAAGTGGTGTCGTCGTCCTTCGCGGTGCCGGTGGTGCCGTCGGCCAGCGTATAGGCAAAGCTTGCGCCAATCTCAATGTCGCTGGCATAATGGCCGCCGCCAAGGTCTGTCAGGCGGCCCGGCACATCCAGGTAGTCCTGCGCAAGCTCAAACACCACAAAGACGTTGGCCACATTGGCCGAAGAAAGGGCCGGCGTGCCCGCAAAGCCCTGGGCAAAGGGAATGTCGGTGGCCTGCACGGTGATCACACCGTTCGCGTCGGGGCCGGTATAGGGCACCGGTGTGCCCGAAGCATTCACCACCCGCAGCACCGTCAGGATGTCGTTTTCGCCATCGGAAGGCAGCTGGATGCGCAAGGCCGTGCCCTCTTCGCGCAGGTACAGGACCCCTTGTTCCACCGCGCCGGGCGTGCGGGTAACGGTGGTTTGCGTGCGGAACATGTTGATGCCGTTGTTGGCAGGGTCCTTATAATCCAGCTTCACGGTTTTGATATCCACGTCCCAAAGGGCGGCGGCCTGGGCCGTGCAGGTGGCCGCAATGCTGTTTTGCAGCGCCTCGGTGATGGGCCAGGTATCGTTCACTACGCCCTCGGCCACGGTGCGTATCACGGCCTCGGTGCCGCCGGGGGTAACGCCCGCGGGGAAATATACGTCAAACTCATACTGCAAAGCGGCCGCGCCCGTGGCCGAGCAGTGCACCGAAATAACTGTATACTCCCCTTCCACCGTGCGCTCCACCAGGGAAAACTGCGGGTTGTCTATGTCCAGCTCCGGCACGGTAAGGCAGCTGGGCACATAGGTTTTAAACACAATATCGGAAAAGCTTGCCCCGGTGCTGTTTAGCACCGCGTTTACATCCACCTTCACCATGGCGCCGCTGGCGGGGGTGCTGTTGCCCACCGTGGTGGCCACATCCACGTCAAAATCCGGCAACATGCAGCGGCAGTCGTCCTCGCAAAGGCAGTAGGCGGCGCCCAGGGTATTGCACAGGCAGTTTGCGTTGGTGCAGCGGTTGGGCGTAAGGCAGGTGTGCGGCTGGGC
>JAJDGD010000034.1 GCA_030265505.1 Ruminococcaceae bacterium OttesenSCG-928-O06
TGGGTTTGCGGAAGCAGGCAAACAACTGACACCCGATGCGCGGTAAGGGGGCTAGGCCCCGACAGGTGGCCCGGCGAAGCCGAACACTTGGAGCCCGACGCCCAAGCGCGCAAACGCAGTGTGGCGCAATTGCTTGCGGCGGATAAAGGGTGCCCCGGCGGGGCGCGCCTGAGCCGCAGAGGCTGCTGCCGCCTTATGGCCCTTAACCCAATATACACAAACCCCCGGTACACCCGGCGAAAGGAGGCGCGGGCGCCATGCCCGCGGCACACATGCCATGGAAGAAAAAGATCTGCTGCAGCAAATCGACGGTTTCATCGAAGCCCACAAGGAGGACATGGTGCGGGATATTGCCCGGCTGGTGGCCATTCCCAGCGTGGAGGGCCCGGCCGCGGAAGGCGCACCCTACGGGGCCGAAAACCGCCGTGCGTTGGACGCCGCCCTTGCCATTGCCGAGGGCTTTGGCCTTGCCACCGAGGACGGGGACGGCCATGTGGGTTGGGCGCACCTGCCGGGCAAAGAGCCGGGCTATATCGCCACCATCACCCACCTGGACGTGGTGCCCCCCGGCACTGAGGGCTGGGACGGCGACCCATATGTGCTGCGCCAAACGGGAGATTGGATACTGGGCCGGGGTGTGGCCGACGACAAGGGCCCCAGCGTGCTGTGTCTGTACGCCGCCCGGTTTTTGCAGCAGGCAAACGTACCCCTGCGCTACGGCGTGCGGGTGCTGTTGGGCTGCTGCGAGGAGACCGGCATGACCGACGTGGACTACTACCTGGCGCACAACCCCCAGCCGCTCTTCGCCTTCTCGCCCGATTCCTCCTTCCCGGTGTGCAACGGGGAGAAGGGCAGCTTTGGCGGCGAGTTTGTATCCGCCCCGTTGCAGGGGAATATGATTGAGTTTTCTGCCGGCATGGCGCCGAACGTGATTCCCGCCACCGCCGCCTGCCTGGTGAAAATACACGGCGCACCGCCGCCGGCAAGCGATGCCGTGGCGGTGCAGGAAGAAAACGGCGCTGCGCGCCTTACAGCCCAGGGTATAGGCGGGCATGCCGCCTTCCCCGAGGGTAGCAAAAATGCCATTGGCCTGCTAGTAGAATACCTCTTGCAGCACGGCCTTTGCAGCCCCGGCGAGGAGGCGTTTTTGCAGCTGCTGCACCACCTGCATTCCTCCCCCTACGGGGATGGGCTTGGCATTGCCTGCCGGGACGACGCCTTTGGCGCGCTCACCATCAACGGCGGCGTTGTTTCGCTGCAGGGCGGGCGGCTGCGGCAAAGCATCGACATCCGCTACCCCACCGCCACCACGGCCGCGGCCCTCTCGGTGTCCCTTGCCGAAGCGGCTGCCCGGCACGGCGCCACATTCGTGCCCGGCCGCAGCGGCCAGCCGTTTTACATCCCGGCCAACGCCGCGCCCATCCGCCTGCTTTTGGACACCTGGAACGAAGTGAGCGGCCGCGCGGACAAACCTTTCACCATGGGCGGCGGCACCTATGCCCGGCACTTCCAAAGCGCCGTAAGCTACGGCCCCGGGGTGGAGGAACGGGAACTGCCCGCCTTTGCCGGGCCGGAGCATGCCCCCAACGAGGGCGTCTACCTGCCCGACTTTTGGCAGGCGTTGAAAGTATATATTTTGGCGCTGGTTCGCCTGCAAAAGCTGGATTTTGCATAACGGCCGGGGTATACTAAAAGCAGAGGGCCCGGAAAGTACAGAAAGGAAACACTTATGAAACTTGGCAAAAAAACCATAGACGACATGGATGTGGCCGGCAAGCGCGTGCTGGTGCGTGTGGACTTCAACGTCCCGCTGAAAGACGGCAAAATCACGAACGACAACCGCATTGTGGCGGCGCTGCCCACCGTCCGCAAGCTGGTGCAAGAAGGCGCAAAGGTGATATTGTGCAGCCACCTGGGCAAGCCCAAACAGCCGGACCCTGCCTTTTCCCTGGCGCCCTGCGCCGAGCGCCTGGGCGAGCTGATGGGGCAGGCCGTGGTGTTTGCCGACGACGCCGAAGTGGTGGGCCCGCGCGCGCGCGCCGCGGTAGACGCCATGCAAAACGGGGACATTGTGCTGTTGCAGAACACGCGCTTCCGCCCCGAGGAGACCAAGAACGAGCCGGCTTTCAGCAAAGAGCTGGCTAGCCTGTGCGAAGTGTATGTGGACGACGCCTTTGGCAGTGCCCACCGTGCCCACTGCAGCACCGTGGGCGTTACCGGGTATGTGAAGGTGACGGCCGTGGGCTACCTGATGGGCAAGGAGATAGAGTACCTGGGCAACGCTGTGAACAACCCTGCCCGCCCCTTTGTGGCCATCCTGGGCGGCGCCAAAATTGCCGACAAGCTGCAGGTTATTGAGAACCTGCTGGGCAAGGTGGACACCCTCATCATCGGCGGCGGCATGGCCTACACCTTCTTAAAGGCCCAGGGCCTGGAGGTGGGCAAAAGCATGGTGGACGACGAAAAGGTGGAATATTGCGCCGCCATGCTGGAAAAGGCCGAAGCGCGCGGGGTAAAGCTGCTGCTGCCCGTAGATATCGTAACGGTGGCGGCCTTTCCCCAGCCTATAGACGCCCAGGTAAAAACTGCGGTGCACCCCGCAGACGCCCTGCCGAAGGACGCAGAGGGCCTGGACATTGGGCCAAAGACGCAGCAGCTGTATGCCCAGGCTATATTGGCTGCCAAAACCGTGGTGTGGAACGGCCCCATGGGCGTGTTTGAAAACCCGCAGCTGGCCGGCGGTACCCTGGCTGTGGCCGAGGCCATGGCGAAAGCCGACGCCACCACGGTCATCGGCGGGGGAGATTCCGCCGCGGCGGTGATGCAGCTGGGCCTTGCGGATAAGATGACCCACATCTCCACCGGGGGCGGTGCATCCCTGGAGTATCTGGAGGGCAAAGAGCTGCCGGGCATCGCCTGTATTCAGGACGCATAAGCCAAACAGCCCGGCACGGGGGAGAGAAGGAGGACGGAATGGACAAGACGAAACGCCGCGCGGTGGTTGCCGGCAACTGGAAGATGAACAAAACTGCCGCCGAGGCCGCCGCCCTGATAGGGGAAATTGCCGCGGCCGTGGGCACCCCCGGGTGCGACGTGGTGGTGTGCCCGCCCTTTGTGGCCCTGTCCGCGGTGCTGGATGCTGCGGCCGGCACGCCCATTGCCGTGGGCGCGCAGAACGTGCATTACGAGGAGAGCGGCGCGTTTACAGGCGAGGTGGCGCCGGGCATGCTTACGGCGCTGGGCGTGCAGTATGCCATTGTGGGCCACAGCGAGCGCCGCCAGTATTTTGCCGAGACGGACGAAACCGTGAACCTGCGTACCCGCGCCGCTTTAGCCGCGGGCCTGTGCGCCATTGTGTGCGTGGGGGAGAATTTGGCCCAGCGCGAGCAAGGCGTTACCGTAGACCTGGTGCGCATGCAAACAAAAATTGCCCTGCAGGGCGTGCAAGAGGCAGAGCTTGCCCGGCTCATTCTTGCTTATGAGCCGGTGTGGGCCATTGGCACCGGGCGCACCGCCACGGCGGCCCAGGCCGGGCAGGTGTGCGGGGCCATCCGCGCCCAGCTGGCCGAACTGTACGGCAGTGCCGCGGCCGATGGTGTGCCGGTGTTGTACGGCGGCAGCATGAACGCCGCCAACGCCGCCGAACTGCTGGCCGAGGCCGACGTGGACGGCGGCCTGATTGGCGGCGCCAGCCTGAAAGCGGCCGACTTTGCGGCCATTGTGCAGGCGGCGGGGGGCTAAGCGGAGTACTTAATGCTAGCGTGTGCCCAAACCAAATTTTGTGCTTCGCACCCCGCCCTTGACGCGCCCGCGCCGGTGTGGTACACTTTTGGAAAATCGGCGGCGCAACGTTTGCGCACCGCCACCACCACCATGGAGAGGAGCAACGGGATGACAACACGCGGAAATTGCACCTGCATCTGTACACCCTCGCTCCGGCATCCGTGGTCGGCTTAGTTTTCTTTGCCGCACACCTGCCCGGGGCGAGGTTTCGTCCCGGGCATTTTTCTGCCGCTGCCGCGGCGCCACTTTAAAAAAACCAAGCGAGGATACACATGGGCCTTTGGCAAGACGCAAAAAACATACAAAAAAAAGACCCCGCCGCCACCAGCATGGCGCAGGTGATGCTTTTATACCCCGGCTTCCACGCGCTGATATTCTACCGGGTAAGCCACTGGCTGTACGGCAAACGCCGCTTTTTTCTGGCGCGGTTGGTAAGCCAGTGGGGGCGGGGCTTTACCAACATTGAGATACACCCCGGGGCCACCATAGGCCACAGCCTGTTTATTGACCATGGCGCGGGCGTGGTGGTGGGCGAGACCGCCGAGGTTGGCAACAACGTTACCATTTACCACGGCGTTACCCTGGGCGGCACGGGCCGCGGCACCGGCAAGCGCCACCCCACCATACAGGACAACGTGCTGCTGGGCGCCGGGGTGAAGGTGCTGGGCCCTGTGGTGGTGGGCCAAGGCAGCCGGGTGGGCGCCAACAGCACCGTGCTTACAGACATTCCCCCCTCGGCCACGGCGGTGGGTTCCCCCGCGGTGGTGGTGCGCGAAAACGGCGTGAAAGACGTAGCCAGCGAGGCGCTGGACCAGCGGGATTACCCCAATATCTTCCAGCAACGCATGGACGAGATGGCCCGGCGCCTGGAAAAACTGGAGGCGCAGTTGCCCGCCCCAAAAGACGATGCCGAGGCAAAAGACGCCTGAGCACGCCCAAAAACCCGCCAAAGGAGGTGCGCCGATGGTGCGGCCTATATTGAGACTGGGAGACGAGGCCCTGTACCGCCCCAGCGCCGAGGTGCGGCCCGAAGAGCTGCTTGCCATGCGGGCCCTGGCAGAGGACCTGCACGATACTCTATTGGGTTTCCGCACGCGGCACGGGTTTGGCAGGGCCATTGCCGCGCCGCAAATTGGGGTGCACAAGCGGATGCTCTATGTGAACATCGACTCTCCCATCATCCTGGTGAACCCCGTGCTTACCTTCCCGGAGGGGCAGGTATACCAGGAGGTGGAGGACGACTGCATGTGTTTTCCCCACCTGGTGGTGCGCGTGAAGCGCTATGCCACCTGCCTTTTGCGATACCGCAACCTGGACTGGCAGGTGCGCGAAGTGCTTTTGCAGCACGGCCTTGCCCACCTGGCCCAGCACGAGGTGGACCACCTGGACGGGGTTTTGTTCACCATGCGTGCCGTGGATGATAAGGCATTTCTGTACCGGGGCTGAACTGCCGGGCGAATACCTTCCTCTTAATAAAGGAAGCATCTGCCACATTCGCAGTACATTGCGAAGCAGCAGATGCTTTCTGTGTGTTAGGGGCAGCCGGTGGGCTTGCTAGGCGGCCCGCTTACTCCGCCAGGCCGGCGTCTACAAAATGGGCCACGGCGTCGCGCAAAAAGGCGGCGGCCCCGGGGGCTATGGCGTCGTCGTAATAGGCGGTAAAGCGGGGGTCGTCCACATACATCTGGGCAAGGTTTTTGTGTGCCTGGGCGTTGTACTGCGGCCAGGTGAAGCACAGCCACTCTTTGTGCAGCCGCGCCGCTTGCATGGCGGCCTCGCCCGCGGCGTCGCCCGTGGCCATGGCCGCCTTTATGGCCTGGTTCACTTCATTGCTCAATGCCTCAAAACGGGCGTAATCCTCTTTGCTCATCTGCATCATCTTGGCGCGGCTGGCGTCGGCGGCTTCATCGCCCCAGCGCTCGCGCACCTCCGCGCCATAGGTCTCCTCGTTTTCGTCCAGCAGCTTTTGGCGGAAGCCTTCAAAGCGCTCTTGGTCATTCATGGTGGTCTCTCCTTTCAGGGTTTGCAGGCTTTTCTGCGCGTTGGCAATCAGGGTGTCCAGCTCCGCGCGGCGGCGCAAAAGCCCCTGCAGATGGGTTTGCATGGCCTGCTGCGCGGCAAAATCGTCGTCGTCTAAAATGGCGGCAATCTCGCCCAGGGGCAGCCCGGCGGTGCGGTAAAACAAAATTTGCTGCAGCCGCTGCACCTGCACAGGGCCGTACCGCCGCCAGCCGTTTTCCCCACGCGCCGGGCGCAAAAGGCCTAAATTATCGTACCAGCGCAGGGTGCGGGGGCTTACCCCGGCCAGTTGCGCCAGCTGTTTTACGGTGTATTCCATAGGGGTTCCTCCTTTGGCCAAGGGGCGGGCGGCACCTGCCCGCAAGGCCATCATAAACCTTTCCGTTACGTCAATGTCAACCCTTTTTGCGCACAAAGTGCCAAACCCGGCCCAAAGCACGCAATTTTCCTCCTTTTTTAGGGGCGCCAAACAGGTGAAAAATGCGCCGAAAAACACCGGGGAAACAATGATGGGATGAAAAAAACATTGCAATGGTCACAAACCGGGGGACGATGCGCCCGTATTTGACTTTTTTTTCAAAAATGGGCGTTAAGTTTGCCCCGGGGCAGCCGATGTAGTAAACGGAGCCCAAAAACACCGGCAAACGCCGGCGGGCTGCAACGCAGGGGCAAAACCTGACACGGGCAGGGCCCGCCAGTGAAGGGATGAGCGCCAAAAACACCGAGGGCAAGAAGCCCCCGGAACACAATTAGGGAGGATTACCTGTATGATTATCCAACACAACATTATGGCGATCAACTCGCATCGTCAGCTGGGCATCAACAACACCAACCTCAGCAAAAACCTGGAGAAGCTGTCCAGCGGCTACCGCATTAACCGTGCGGCCGACGACGCCGCCGGCCTGGCCATTTCCGAGAAGATGCGTGCGCAGATCACCGGCCTGGACCGTGCCATTTTGAACGCACAGGACGGCGCCAGCCTGATTCAGACCGCTGAGGGCGCCCTGGCCGAAGTGCACAGCATGCTGAACCGCATGGTGGAGCTTGCCACCCAGAGCGCCAACGGCACCATCCAGGGCGACGACCGCCAGAAGATTGAAGCCGAGCTGACCGCCCTGAAAGACGAGATTGACCGTATTTCCGAAGCCACCAACTTCAATGGCATCAAGCTGCTGGACGGCAGCCTGGCTGCCTCCCCCACCACGGGCGATGCCACCCTGCCCGCCGGCCTGGCCGACGGCCAAGCCCTGGCCACCGCCACCGACGTGAAGATTGACAAGCTGACCAGCGTGGAAGAAGTGCTGAGCCGTGCGGTGGAAGACGACATTGCCGCAGCGTATGATGCCGCCAACCACAAGATCACTGTCAGCTTTACCAACAGCGAAGGTGTTACCGAGAAGTATGTGGCCGACATGAGCGGCTACAACGTTACTGCTTCCGGCGACAAGTTCCCCGTGAACTTTGTGAAGGAAGGCGACAGCGCCACCGCGTTTACTGTAGGCCTGGAAGCCACCGGCAACGGCAACGTGTCTGAGGCCGCTGTGGCTGGTGACATTGTTACCTTGCTGAACGGCGTTACCGTGGCCCCGCCCAGCACCGGCGGCAGCACCGGCGATGTTGGCAGCCTGAAGAACGGCACTTTGGAGACCACCACTTCGGGTGGCTCCCCGGCTACCGTTACTGCACCCGCAAAACCCACCGATGGCCAAGCAACTGCCGGTACCTCTGGCGGTAATCACGAAGTGACTATTTCCGGTGGAACAGTAGGCTCTTCCATTAGTGATTTGGCCGCGGACAGCCTTTTTGCTGGCTTGGCCAATGGCTCGGGTAACATTACGGTAAGCAATACAGCCAGTAACAATGGTCTTGTGTTTAAAGTAGCCGACAAAGACGGCGGCGCAGACCTGGAGGTGACAATTGACCTGTCTGCCCAGTTGACAACTATTGGTACTGTGAATCAGACGGCCAACGTTAACTTGGGTGTGTTTGGTTCCTTTACGTTGACCTCTGTCGACAACACCTCCAGTACTACAATTGATGCAGAAGCGGTATTGAATGGTATCAGAAACGCCCTTGGGAGCGCCAGCGTTTCGCCTGCTTCAGGTGGCACTTCTGGCGACGCTGTCCTCAGTGGCTCCACCATCGACATCAGCAAGGTGCAGGGCGATGTGAGCGCCACCTTTGCCGGCGGCAACCTGACGGTGAGCTACAAAGACGCCGACGGCAAGGATGTGACCCCCATCGTCATCGCCATTGGCAGCGGTGCGACCGGCATAGACACTGACCTTACCACTGCCCAAGAAATTGACCTTGGCGACCTTGGGAAAATCAGCGTTACGCTGGATGCCGACTACAATGCCGCTAACCTGGGCGACAAGCTGGCCGCGGCCATTGGCAGCGTGAAGGGCAGCGCCGGAGGGGAAGCAGTTGTTGACCCCGCCACCGGCCTGGGCCTGACCATGCAGGTGGGTGACACTGCCGACAGCTACAACAAGATTACCGTGTATGTGGACGACATGAGCAGCAAGGGCCTGGATATCAAGGATATCACCATGATAGACCAGACTCAGGCAGCCCAGTCTCTGGACAAAATCAAGGCCGCCATTGAGAAGGTTTCCGTGAACCGCGGCAACCTGGGCGCCCTGCAAAACCGCCTCACCTACACCATCAACAACCTCGGCGTTACCACTGAGAACATGACCGCCGCCGAGAGCCGCATCCGCGACGTTGACATGGCCAAAGAGATGATGGCGTTCACGAAGAACAACGTCCTCTCGCAGGCCGCGCAGGCCATGCTGGCGCAGGCCAACATGCAGCCCCAGCAGGTGCTGCAGCTGCTGCGCTAAAGCAGGCAAGCTTTTTAGGCTGAGAACGGGCAACGCGGCAACCGCCGCGTAAGGCCCGCGCTCATACAAGTCGACAGGGAGGTCGGCTCAGGGCCCACCAGGCCGCCGCCCAAGGACAAAAAGCCCCCGCGCAATACAGCCCCCGCGCTTATGCGCGGGGGCTTTTTCTGTGCGGGAGGCTTTTCTTTTTAGCTGGTGGCGGGCCAGCCGGCAAGGCGGGCGGGCGCAAAGGGCGCGCCATGCCCCGGCCATATTTTGTGGAAAGGCAGGGCTTTCAGCTTTTGCAGGCTTTGGTGGTAGGTGGGAAAATCCTCGGCAATGTGGGCGGTGTGAGGGGACAAAAAGTTCATGAACACGTCCCCACAAAGCAAATCTCCATCGTCGGTAAAAAGGCATACGGACCCCGCGCTGTGCCCCGGCTGGGCCACCACCAGCGCCGGGATGCCGTATTCGTCCAGGCGCTGGCCGTCCTGCAACAAAACATCCGGCGTATAGCGCTGCGGGCGTTGCGCGCCTTGCATGGCAATTTTCAGCAGTACCTGCCCGGCTTTGCCGTCCGGCTGCATGGGGCCCATGCGCCCGGCGTCGCCCGGGTGCAGGGCCACCGGCACCCCGCGGCTTTGCAGCAGGGCGGCGGCGCCCACATGGTCAAAATGTCCGTGGGTGAGGAAAAGCAGGCGCAGCGTTTCGGGCGGGGTGCCCAGCTGTTGCAGGCGCGCCAGCAATTCTTCCTCGCCGCCCGGGGCGGCGGCGTCCACCAAAATGGCGGCGCCATTGTGCCGCAGCAGGTAGCAGTTGCCGGTGCCTATTTTTATCCGTGTGACTTCAGGCATCGGCGTCCCCTTTCCCAAAGCCATTTTTGGCCTTCTCCCAAAAATCTGCCCGGTGGGGGGCGTTGCCCTCTATGGCCTCCAGCCGGTGGTAAATTTTCTGCATGCGTTCGTCCAGCTCGGCAATATTGTCGGCGCAGTCGCGCAGCTCGCGCACAATGTCCCGGGTAATTTTTGCCTCGGTTTTGTAGCGCAGTTCGTGCTCCAGGCTGGCCCAAAAATCCATGGCGATGGTGCGGATCTGGATCTCCACGGGCACGCGGTGCTGGCCGTCGGAAAAATGCACCGGCACCGTTACCACAATGTGCAGGCTGCGGTAGCCGCCGGGCTTGGGCCGCTTGATATAGTCCAGCGCGCGCACCAGTTCCACGCCCTCCTGGGCGCACAGCAGCTCTGCCAGCTGGTAGATGTCGTCCACATAGCTACACACCACCCGCACCCCGGCAATGTCGGTCACCTCGCTGCGCAGCACGTCCACGCTGGGGCGCAAATTGCGCCGGCCCAGCTTTTCCATCATGCTTTGGGGGCTTTTCAGCCGGGTTTGTATGTGGTGGATGGGGTTGCGCTTTTGGCGGAACTGGAACTCGTCGTCCAGTATCTCCAGCCGGTTGCTCACCTCGCGGATGGCGCTGCGGTACAGCACCTGCATATCCACATACTGGGCTACAAAGGCCTCCAGCTGTTCCTCGGGCAGGCCCATGGCCTGCGCCGCCGTGTGGATGAAGGGCTGGCCGTTTGTTTTGGCATGTTCCACTGCAGTCACTCCCTGTTTGGGTGGATGGGCGTGTTTGGACGGCCGGGCCGCGGGCAAGTGTCGGCGCAAAGCGCCCTAACCCGCCCCGAACATGGCCGCCTGCGCATAGCGCCGGCCAAAAATCATGTCGTACTGCAAAAGCTCACGTTTTTGCTCCCACGCCTGCTGGGCGGGGGTGGGCGTTTGAGAGAGGGTGCCGCCAGGCTGGATGTAGTACCCGCTTACGCTGCCGCCCCCGGCGCTTTGGGCCTGCTGCGCCATCCAACTGAAATACGGCGCGCAGTTCAGGCCGTAGGCCTGCGCCATGGTGGGCACCAGCATGTAGGGGGCCAAAAGCCCGCCGTCCTCGGCGTCTTTTGTTTCAAAGTTGGCCCACATCAGGTAGGGGGTCACATGGGTCATCCGCCACTGTTCGTCCGCCCCGGCGCTTTGGTACCAGGCCGTTTCGTACAGCATGTCGGCCATCCCTTCGTCCGAGATGGCGGACTGGTGGTCTCCATAAAACAGCAGAATCACGTCCCGGTCTATCCCGGCAAAATAGTCGCACAGCATGCCCACCATGGCGTCGCAGTCGCGTATGCCGGTGGCGTAGGTGGAGAGGATCTTGTCATACTCGGCAGAGACACCGCTACTTGCCTGCACGCCGTAGCCGGTGGGGTAGCGGTCTGCCGGATAGGGCAGGTGGTTTTGGATAGTGACGGCGTGGATAAAGACGTTTTCGTCCGCCGCGGCGCTTTTTTCATACTCTTGGAGGATGTACCGGCCCAGCGCGTCGTCCCCGATGAAATTGCCCACGGTGTCCGCGTCGGAGAATTCCTCGATGGAGTAGTACTCCTCGATGCCCATGGCCGGGTAGGCCGTGGGCCGGCCGTAAAACTCCCGGTAATAGGGGTGCACTGCCACGGTGCGGTAGCCGTTTTGCGCACAGTACCACGGCAAAGAGGGAAACTCCCCGTTCACATGCTCAATGGTGGGGGTACTGCCCGGCGGGAAAAAATCTAAAGAATAGCCCGTCAATATGCTAAACTCATAGTTCGAGGTGCCGCCGCTGCGCGAGGCGCCCAGCATCTGCCCGCTTACCCCTTCGGCGGCAAGGCGCGCAAAATTGGGCATCAGTTCTTCCGAGTAGCTTGTTCCCTCAATGGCGGAGAGGTCGAAAAAACCCTCCAGCAAAATCGCGATGATGTCGGGACTGCGGCCCTCGGCTGCAGGCATCTCTTTGGCCAGGACTTGCATGGCGGCCTGGCTGTAGTCCTCGGGCGGGGCCTGCCAGCTGTTGGCGGCCAAAAAGCAAAACCCGGTGACAAAGGTGCTGCGGTAATAGGTGATGGCCATAGAGTTGATGCGCATGTACACACCCAGTTCGGCCATGCGGGGCTTGTCGCGCATCAGGCCGAACATATATAGCGGGATGCCCCCCGCGCAAAGCAGAGAGAGCGCCCCCCGGGCCACCCCGGCCTTCCAGCCCCTGGGCACAGGCAGGCGGAAGGGCAGCAGCACCAGGGTGCTGAGAACGAGAAAAACCAGGAACAAAACCATCTCCCGGGTGAGGGAAAAACGCATCTCGCCCGAAATGGCCAGTGCCTCCGAGAGCTGGAAGACGTCCTTGGGGATGACGGGCTCGCCCCGGTAGGCCAGCTTTTGCAGGTTGGCGCAGCCGGCGGCAAACAGCACTGCCCCCAGCACAAGGTTTGCAATGAAGGGCCGGGCCGTGGCAAAGGTGATGGCCGCCGCGGCCAGCACCAGCACCACCGTGCCCAAAAGCAGCGGCACGCGGTGAATCCATAAATACTCCACCCACAAGGTAACGCTGCGCATGCGGATGAACTCTACCATGGCCTGAAAGGCCAGCGGTGTAAGAAAAACGGCCACAGCGCAGGCCAGCCAGTTCAGCCAGCGCATGCCCCGCAGCGTATGCCACACATGTTTTACTTTTGCCAAAGGGTCGCCTCCTGCACAGGAACAATTTCCCTGCCAGTATACCACACTTTTCCCGGGGAAGAAACCGTGCACCGCCGCCAAATGTGCAGGGCGGGCACATAGCCTGCGGCCTGCCGGGCGCCGGCGGCGGGCGATGTTACCAGTAATTGTGGGCAAAATACACCGCGGCTTGCACCACTTGCCGAAAAGAAGGCTTTTTATTGCGCCGCGCTTTGGCCAAATGATATAATGCTACACAGGAGAATGCGCCCTGAGACGGGCCGTTCGCGGTGGGGTGCGCCATAGCCCTGCGGGCGTAAACAAGGGAGAATGGAATGAACTTTTTCAACCTGGTTACACTGTTTGGGGGCCTTGCGTTTTTCCTGTACGGCATGTCCATCATGGGCAGCGGGCTGGAAAAGCTGGCCGGCGGCAAAACCGAGAGCATCCTGCAAAAGCTTACCTCTTCCACGGTAAAAGGGGTGGTGCTGGGGGCCATCATCACGGCGCTCATCCAGTCGTCCTCGGGCACCACCGTCATCATCATCGGCCTTGTGAACAGCGGCATCATGCAGTTCAAGCAGGCCATTGGCGTGATTATGGGCGCCAACATAGGCACCACTGTAACGGCCCAGATACTGCGCTTGTCGGATCTTTCCGGCGATTCTTTCTTTTTACAATTGCTGAAACCCAGCACCCTTGCCCCGGCCATAGCCATTGTGGGCGCCGTGTTGTATGTGTTTATGAAAAACGCAAAGCGGCGCAACATCGGGCAAATCATGCTGGGCTTCGGCATTTTGTTTGCGGGCATGTTCTCCATGGAGGAAGCGGTGATGCCCCTGCGGGACTCCCCGTGGTTTTACGAGCTGTTCGCCACCTTGCAAAACCCCATTTTGGGTGTGCTGGCCGGCGCCATCGTCACCGGCATCATCCAGTCCTCGGCGGCGTCCATCGGCATTTTGCAGGCGCTTACGGCCACCGGGGCCATCACCTGGGCCAACGCCGTGCCCATCATCCTGGGGCAGAACATCGGCACCTGCGTCACCGGCATGATCGCCTCGGTGGGTGCCTCGCGCGCGGGCAAGCGGGTGGCCATCAGCCATGTATATTTTAACGTGGTGGGCACCGTGCTGTGGTTAATAGGCATATATATCACCCGGGCGGTTGGGGCTCTGCCTTTCTGGGAAAACACCATCAACATGGGGGGCATTGCCAATTTCCACACCCTGTTCAACGTCATCACCACCATCGTGTTCATCCCCCTCAGCGGGGTGCTGGTGAAGCTGACCGAATGGACTGTGCGCGACGTGCCGGCAGAGCACCACCCCGAACTGACCCCCGTGGTGCTGGACGAGCGGCTGTACGGCAGCCCCGGCGTGGCCATTGCCCAGGCGCGTAACGCGGTGGAGCAAATGGCCACCCTGGGCCGCCTGAACCAGAAAAACGCCATCGGCGTGATGTTGCATTATAATGAAGAAAACATCCAGCTGGCCCAGCAGCGGGAAAATGTGATAGACAAATTGGACGTGAACATCACAAACTACCTGGTGGGCATGACGGAGCTGGAGCTGAGCGAGTACGAGAGCCGCGAGGTGACCACGCTGCTGAACTTCGTCACCGAGTTTGAACGCATAGGCGACTATGCCATCAACGTGGTGGAGCGCAGCGGCGAGGTGGCGGACAAGCGCATCCACTTTTCTGCCCCGGCCATTGCCGAGCTGGAGGTTTTGGACGAGGCGGTGGGCGAGATATTGGACATGGCCACGCAGGCTTTTGTGCAGGCAGACATGGAGCTGGCCGGCCGGGTGGAGCCGTTGGAAGAAACCGTGGACGCCATATGCGAGACCTTGCGCGAGCGACACATTATGCGGCTGAAGCAGGGCGAGTGCAGCATCGAGGCGGGCATCATCTTTTTAGAGGTGCTGAACGACTACGAGCGGATTTCAGACCATTGCTCCAACGTGGCGGCGCGCCTGCTTACCACCGAGGACGGCGAGATGGACCCCCACAGCCTGCGGCGCAGCCAGCACGCGGGGGACTTGCCCCGCTACAACGAGCTGATACGCTATTACCGCGAGAAGTACCGCGTGCCTTTGATTATGGAGGAGCAGGACGGTACCCAGGAGATCTTTATAGAGGAATAGCCCGCGTGCCTTGCGCCCCGCCCCACACAGGCAGGGGCGCTTTATGTTGCCGGGGGTTCCGGCGGGTGCCTGGTAAGCGGCCTTCGGGGGGCGTGTGCCCAGGCGGGCCTTGCCCCAAAATTTTCACACAGCGGGCAACAGCAAAGAAAAGCAGAAACACAGACAAAAATTTGAAGAAAACCGGCCGGGTGCCTCGTACCAGTAAGTGTGGGATGGGAAACACCGGCATCAGCGGCCCTGCCGCCTGCGGTTTTTGGGAAAGGCGGTGATGGCAGGGGATGAACGATGCCCAATTTGGGCAGGTGGTGGCCCAATATGAAAAGCTGGTGTACACCATCTGCTACCAATATACAAAAAACCACCACACCGCACAGGACCTTGCGCAGGAGACCTTCCTCTCCGCCTATACCCACCGCGAGAGTTGCCCGGCCGACAGCATGAAGCCCTGGCTGGCCCGCATTGCCACCAACAAGGCCAAAGACCACCTGAAAAGCGCCTACAACCGCCGTGTGCGCACAGAAGGGGAGGACGGCCTGCCGGAAAGCAGCGGCACCGTGCTGTTTGCAAAAGAGGATTCCCCCGAGAGCCTGGCCATTGGCAAGGAGACGCTGGAAAAAATCAAAGGCGACATCTACAGCCTGAAAGAGCCATACCACAAAGTGGCCGTGCTGTATTTTCTGGAAGAGAAAAGCGTGGAGGAGATAGCGGCCAGCACGCAAAGGCCTCCCAAAACCGTGCACACCCAGCTGTACCGGGCAAAACGCCTGTTGCAGGAGAAAATGAAAGGAGGCGGCGAGGATGGAGCTGTTCCGTAAAGACGGGCATTTGGCCGACGAGGGCCTGCAGGCCCTGGTAAATGGCGAACTGGACGAGATGGGCCGGCTGGAAGCCGCCGAGCACCTGGATTTTTGTGATGAATGCCTGGGCCGCCACCTGCGGCTTTTGCAAGATGATGTCCTTTTGGCCCCACCTGCCCCGCTGCAGCCCGCCGTGATGCGCCGCGTGCGCAGCCGCGGCCGCCGCGTGGTGTTTGCCCGCTATGGCGCGGTGGCCGCGGCCGCCGTGTTGGCGGTGGGCATTTGGGGGCTTACCAGCCGGGCATTGCCGGGCATGGGCGGTGTGCCCGCCACAGGCGCCCAGCAGCCCCCCAGCGCCCAAGTGCAGCAGCCTGCGGGCCAGCCCGCCACAGGCATTGGAGACAGGATAGGCGCAGCGGTGAACAACGCCGCCAGCGGGGTGGGCAGCTTCTTCGGCAACATGTTTTCCCCCCGCGGGGGCGCCACCCAAGAGGACACCATAACCCAAACCCAGGAGGCCCTGGCCCGCCAGCAGCGCCAGCGGGAAGAGGAAGAGCGCAAGAAAAAAGAAGAAGTATTTGAACGGCAGAAGGTCCAGCCCCAGCCAGAGGCGGCAAACACAACCACCCCCGGTGGGCAAAGCGGTTCCAACCCATAAGGCCCCGCGCCAAAGATACGCCACGAACAGGAGAGAACACCATGAAAAAAAACGGGATATTCACTTTTATTTTTGCCCTTGTACCGGGCTGCGGCCAGATGTACCAGGGGTACATGAAGCGGGGCCTTTCGCTGATGTTTTGGTTTTGCGCCGTGATAGCGGTAAGTGTATTGACGCACGTCTATGTGCTGATGGTGCTGCTGCCGGTGGTGTGGGCCTATAGCTTTTTCGACAGCTTCAACCTGCGCAGCCTTTCCGAGCAACAGCGCGCCGTATTTGCCGACAGCTTCATCCCCGACGCCAAATGGCTGAACGACACCGGCATGGAAAAGTGGGTGAAGGGCATCCGTTTTGGCAAGGTGGCCGGCTGGGTGTGCGTGGGCATCGGCGTGCTGATTTTGTATGGCAACCTGTGGGACGTTTTGTACAGCACCCTGTGGCATTACACCCCGGTGCTGGCCTATTGGATGGACCGCCTGCCCGGCATCGCCATTGCCGTGGTGGTTATCC
>JAJDGD010000036.1 GCA_030265505.1 Ruminococcaceae bacterium OttesenSCG-928-O06
CTCCTCAAAGCGGCGGCGCATCTCGTCCAGTTCCTCCAGCTGGCCCATGTCCATCCAGCTGGCCTCGCCCACGGGGTATACCCCCACGCGGGCACCCGCCGCGCGGCAGCTGTCTATAATGTCCGGGAAGCCCAGCGCCTCGCGGCTGGGCATTTGCTCCACCACCTCAGGGCTTACCACATACACCCCGGTGTTGGTAAGGTGGTTCATGCGGGGTTTTTCGGCAATGCTGGCAAGGGTGCCGTCTTCGCCCAGCTGCACCACCCCGTAGGGGATGACGAACTCTTTCATAGCGCACACCATGGTGATGGTGTTGCCCTGCTTTTGGTGCTGCTTGTACACGTCGGCATAGTCGGCGTTTATCAGGGTGTCGCAGTTGGTAAAAAAGAAGGGGGTGTGCATCTTGCCCTTTAACAGGTACAGCCCGCCGCCGGTGCCCAGCGGCTCGTCCTCGTCCACAAAATCCACGGTGTAGGCCTTGTCCTCAAGGTCTGCAAAATAGCTTTTTATCATGTTGCGGCGGTAGTTCACCACCAGGGTGAACTGCCGGCAGCCAAAGGCGGCAAAACTTTGGATAACACGCTCGATGATGGGTACCTCGCCCACCGGGATGAGGGGCTTTGGCAAAATTTTGGTGTAGGGGTACAGCCGGGTGCCCAGCCCCCCCGCCATGATCACCACGGGCAGATCCAGCCGCTTTGGCGGGGCAATGCCGTCCAAATCGTTCAAAAACACCACGTCGGCAATGGCGCCGTCCTTGTCCAAAAGAGGCACGGCCTCTATGCTGTGGCGCAAAAGAAAGTCCTTGGCGGCAGCGCGTTGTTCCACCGGCAGGCTTTTGGGGTGTTGGTTGGCCACCTCGCTTGCAGGGCGGGTAAGGTCGCCCCCGCGCAGAATGAACTTGCGCACGTCGCTGTCTGTAAGCACGGCGCCAAGCTTGCCGCCCGGCGCAATAAACAGGATGCGGCGGCCGGTCTCCTCTAAGCGGCGCATGGCGTCCAGGGTGCTGATGCGCGCGTCGATGATCAAATCGTCTATTTGCAAAAGGGCACCTCCCGGCGGGTTTTGCGGGCAGAATGTTGGAAAAGGAAAGCGAGAGGACAGGGCCCTTGTGGTACTGGCCCACTATCAGGTGAGGTTTCTTCGCCCGCTGGGTATGGCGCGTGTATGCCGAGGGGACGTCAGCCGCAAGGTTGGTGGCGAACAGGCGCAGCCTGTATGACAACGAACGCGGAAGCCAGGCCTCGAGGGATATACACGCCATGCCCAGCGCTTCACAGTGCAGGCGCCTGGCACCGCTTGCTCGCACTACCCCCCGGCCAAGGCCAGTATAGCGTCGCATACCCTGTCCACCTGTTCGGGGGTGATGTTTGTGGAGCATGGCAGGTTCAGCACATGGGCGCGGTAGTCCTCGGCTTTTTCGGTGGCAAAGGCCTGGCACGCCTGGTAGGGCGGCTGCTCGTGTATCAGGCCCCAGATGGTGCGGGTTTGGATGCCTTCGTTTCGCAGCTTTTCCAGCAGTGTGTCGCGGGAAAGGGGAAAGTCCTCCAGGTACAGGCTGTAGAACCAGTGGTTGCTGCGGATGTCTTTTCGGAAGGGCAAAATGCGCAGGCCGCAAACGCCGTCCAACCGCTGGCGGTACCGTTCATACATCGCCGTTTTGTGGGCGATGAACCCCTCCAGCTGTTCCAGCTGGGCCAGGCCCAGGGCGGCCTGCAGGTTGGTCATGCGGTAGTTGTAGCCCACTTCGTCGTGCAGGTACTGCACCTCGTCGGTTTTGGCCTGGGTGGAAAGATGGCGCGCGTGCGCCAGCCACTGCGCGTGAGGGCTGAACAGCATGCCCCCCGCCCCGGTGGTGATGATTTTGTTGCCGTTGAAGCTGTATACCCCTACATCGCTTACGGTGCCGGCCATGCGGCCCGCAAAGCGCCCGGCCAAAAACCGGCTGCCCACCGCCTCGGTGGCGTCCTCTATCAGCAGCAGGTGGTACTCCTCGGCAATGGCGGCAAGGGTGTCCATGTTGGCCAGGTTGCCAAACACATGCACCGGGGCTATGGCGCGCACGGCGGCGCCGGTGTGCCGGTTGTGCAAAACGCCGTCGCGTATCTCGCACTGCTGCGCACAAAAGCGGCGCACGGCGTCGGCGTCCATGCACAGGCTGTCGTCGCAGCCAAAAAACACCGGCTGCGCCCCGGCATAGCGTATGGGGTTTACCGCGGCAATAAAGGTAAGGGTGGGGGCCAGCACTTCGTCTCCCGTGCCTATGCCCGCCACCAGCATGGCCAGGTGCAGCCCCGCCGTGCCCGAGGCACAGGCCACGGCACCCGGCGCACCGGCATAGGCGGCCATCTCTTCCTCAAAGCGCGGCACTAAGCTGCCCCCGGTAGAGACCCACTCGCTCACCACGGCGTCGTTCACATATGTTTTCTCGTTGCCGGCAAAGTTTGGCACCGACAAAGGGATGAAATCCGGTTTCATAGCATCCTCTTTCCGGCTGGCTGTGCGGCCGCGCCTATGTGGCGCCACCACCGGCCCCGGCCCGTTTTGGGCGCCGGGCCGCAAGGGCCAATACCAGTTCTATTATAGTATAAAACCCGCAACAAGCAAGTGCGGGCACCACCGCCATGGTCACCAGCCAGCGCAGGGAAAGGCCAAAATAGCTGTGTGCGGGCAGGCGGGGGTTCAGCACCAGCTCGTCGATGACAACGGTGTTGCCACCGGCGGTGCCGGGGTCCAGCCGCAGGGCGTGCACCTGCCCGGCAGGCAGGGTGTACAGCCAGCTGCCGTCGTTTTGCGGCACACCAATGACCCGTTGCCGCACAGAGAAGCCCTGCCCTTCTTTGCGGGAGTAAAACAGTTCCATCTCCCCGGGGTCCCAGGCAAAGGCCGCCCGCAGGCGCACCGTGCGCACCGGGGCATCAATGCCCGAAAACACCAGTTGCGCGTCTATCCCCTCGGTAACAAAGCTGCCGTCCTGGGCCAAAGCCAGGTTGTGCATCTCGGCTTCGCCGGGGGAAAGGGCCTGTGGTTGCCGCCGGGCGTCCCCCGGCATGTGCACGGCGCCCCCCACCCCCCACGCCAGCAAAAAAACGGCGTAGCAAAGCAGCAGCAGGCGGGTTTGCAGTTTTGGTTTGCGTCGCTTCATGGGCACTCCACTTTGGTTACTTATAGGAATAATAGGAATAAAATATACAAACAGGAGAATTTAATTTGACAGCCACCGCCTTGCGCGCCAGCGTTAGCTGGTAAGCGGCACGGGGGAAAACAGGCCGTTCTGCCCGCGGTGGTATAGCGCGGTGCCGCCGGCATAGCCCGCCAGGCGGTCCTCAAACAGGCTGCCGTAGTACCGCACAAAGGCGGCGTCCAGCGCGTCTATCAAAATATAGTCGCATCCGGTGTCGTACAGGTACTCGTTCATGCGGGTAACGCTGATATAGTACTCATCCCCCGGCAGGGGGAAGGTGCGCCCGGCAAAATAGCTATAGTCCAGCACGGCGGGCAGCAGGTGGTAGTGCCAGGCAAAATATTCTTCGCCGTTGCCGCCCTGGCACACATAGAAAATGCGTTGCCCGGCGGGCATGTTTGCCGCGATGGCGCGGGCCGTTTCCTCCTGCTTGCGGGCGGCGGCATAGGTGGTTTCGGGCCAGTCCAGCACACTGTAGCCGGGGCGCACAAAGCGCCCGCACTGCACGGCCATAAAAACGGCCAACGCCAACGCCGCCGCACGGCACGCCACCGCCCGCAGCGTTTTGGCGCCGCCTGCGGCAAGGGCAAAAAGCCCCAGGCCCAGCAAAAACCATCCGCTTAGGTAAGAGGTGAGGTAGCGGGAATAGTCCACCACTTCGCCGGCCTGGTGGCTGTAAAAGCCGTAGTGCACCAGCAGCATGAAGTGGTACGCGGCAAAGCCCAGCGCCCCCAGCACCCACGCAGCGGCGCAGCGCAGCCTTTCCCGGCGGCCTTTAAAAAGCAGCAGTGCGGCCAAAAACACCGCGGCAATAAACAGGCAGCTTACCAGCGGCGTGCCTGCCATGCTAACGCGGAATGTGGCGCTTTGCCCTGCCGCCGTGCGGCCCAAAAAGTTATTCCACAGCTGGCTTCTTACAGCCAGGTAGGCCTCGCTTGCAGGGGCGCGGCCGGTTATTTCCCGCAGGGCCTGCCCCACCGCCTGGCTTAGGGGAATGTTGGTGGCCCCGCCGCCGGTGGCGGCCCAGGCGGCGTGGTTGTTCCACAAAACATACATGGCGGCGGGCACGGCAAACCAAAACAGGAAACTGCCCGCCCGCTGCACAAAGCCCTGCCCGGTCCATGCCTTGCCGCCGGGGTGTGCTGCGCGCCGCGGGGCAAACAGCGCACTGTCCACTGCAAGCATGCCCCCGGCCACCAGTGCCACCGGCACAATGTTGTCCTTCACCAGGGCCAGGGCCGCCAGGGGCAACGCCGCCAAAAGTGCGGTGGCCCCCCCTGCTGCCTGCCCCCCCGCCGGGCTTTTTTGGCCCGCCAGCATAAAATACAGCGCCACCGTGCCGCCAAACAACAGGCCGCCGGGCAAGTCGCCGTAGGCGTCCAGCCAGGTGCTGGCCATATGCACCGTGTGGTTGGGCACCGTAAAGAAAAAGGGCGTGGCCAGCCCCGCCACCGCAAACGGCACCCAGCTGCGCCAGCGCCTGCCCGCAAAGGGGTGCAAAAGCACGCACAGGCAGGCCAGCAGCACCAAAGCATAGGCCCAGTATACCTTCCACGGGGCAAAGCCGGCCCCCAGGTACTGGAAAAACCAGCTGAACACAGAAAGGGCCGGGCGTTCGGTCATCGTCCAGAAATAGCCGGTGTCCGCCGTGGTGTACAGGGCGTTGTCCTGCACCAGCAGCTTTGCGGCGGTACCCCAAAAGCTCATTTCATCCCACTGAGAGAACATGGGCTGCCGCAGGGCATAGTATACAAACAGCACCAGCCCCGTGCAAAAAAACAGCAAAAAGCCGGGGCTGAAAAGCGGCGCCAGCGCCGCGGCCCTGCGGCGGTACAAAAGCACGCAAAACAGCCCCAGCACCCCGGCGCAGAACACCCAAAACGCGGGTACCAACACCCCCAACACCCCCGCCAGGGTGAAATATACCATGGTGGTGGACACCCCCAGCAGCGGCGCCAAAGCCCCACTTACCCCGCGCAGCGAAGCAAACAGGGCGCACAGGGCGCACAATACCAAAAAGCCGAAAGCTGCATCAAGCAAGGGGGTATCCATCCTTTCGTTGGGAGTGGCGCGCCGCGGGGCCAAGGGTGAAAACAAACCGCCGGGCGGGAAAAACATATAGATGTGACGGGCGGCCCCGCTGCAAAGCTGTACGAAAGAAAGCGGCGCAAAGAACAGGGAAAGCGGCAGGCTATTCTTCCTGCTCTTCCTCCATGGCGCGCCAGCGTGCCTCGAAGCGGCGGCGCACCAGCAGGGGCCGCAAAAAGGCCGTGCTTTCACACACAAGGCCCCATGCCAGGGGCGGGCCCAAAAGCAGGGCAAACAGCTGCAAAAGGCTGGGTACAAAATAGGCAGCAAGAGGTTTCGGGGCGTTCAGGGTAAAGCCCTCTGCCTGCCACAAAATGCCGCCGACGGAGTCAGGGTCGAACCGCAGGGCGTAAATGGAGCGCCCTCCCAGTTCAAACACCCAGTTGCCGGCGGCGTCCTGCTGGGCCCACACTTTGCGGGCCTCGCTGTAGGGCTCGCTTTCCGTGCGGGTATAGTACACCGCCATCTCGCCAATGCCGCGGTTCAGCGGCTGCCCGCGGAAGGTGAAGCGCACCACCCGGGTGCCCGGCGCCGGGGTATAAATGAGCTGGGGGTCCGGGTCTGTGGTGGTGAACAGCCCTTCCTGCCCGCGCATGCGTATGCCCGAGGTAGCAAAGTCCGCCAGGGAAAGCTCTTGCTGCTGCAAAGCGCCGCTGCGGGCCCAGGCGGCGTCGCGCACAGCGGTGCCGCCGCACGCAAGCAGCCAGAGCAAAACGGCCAGCACATACAGCAGGGCCAGCAGGCGCCCGCGTTTCAGGGGTTTTGTGCTCATGGTGCGCCCCCTTCCTGCGGCACCAGGGTGCAGGTGCCCACGCGGTCCCACGTCACGCGGTAATAGGTGTGGCCGCGGGTATCGGCGCTCCAGCCCACCAGGCCGTCGGCAAACATGGTAACAAGCCCCGTTAAGATATATTCGTCCACCGTGTCCAAAAGCAGGTGGGTGCAGCCGGTTTCTTTCAGGTAGCGGGCCAGGGCCTGCGGTGTGCAGGCAATCTCGTACGGGACATCGGTGTTTGCGTTGGGGGCCACCAAAGTGGCCTGCACGTTGCCCTGCAAAAGAGGCAAGCCGTCGGTGCCTAAAACAGGGCGGCCGGTGGTGTAGTCCATCTGGTAGCCGGTGTACATCAGGGCGCGCTCGGCCTGCATCTCAAAGCCGTAGATGTAAAAGCGGGTGGCGTCGTCCCCCTGGGAGATGAGATAGACTTTGTCTTCGTCGCGCAGGCCTTCTTCGCGCGCGGTGGCCAGCACGCCGGCCACGGTGGTGCGCTGGGTGTACAACGAGGGGCTGATGCGCAAAAAGTTGGCCTGCCAGCCAAAGCGCAAAAGCACCCCGGCAATCAGCACCACCGCGGCGCCCATGTTCACCGCGCGGGCGGCGCGCCGCCGGTAGAAGGCGGCCTTTTCATTGCAGGCGGTTTGGGCCAGCAGCACAAGGCCCGCCATCAGCCAGGCGGCCCAGAAGGGGAAGATGTACCGCTGGTACTCCCGCAGGCTCTCGGCCTCTATTGGCTTAAAGATGAGGGCATAGGTGAACAGGTTGAAGATGTAGAAGGCCGCAAAGCACACCCCCATGCCCAGGGTGAACACCACTACCCGGCGGCGGGCGCTGCCGTCTGCCGCCAAAAGCAGGGCGGCCACCGCCAGCGCCAAAATAAGCGCCAGCGCTACCACGCCCGGCCCCAGCAGGAACACCGGGCGTTTTACCAGGGCGTATAGCATCTCGCGCGCCACGGTGGAAAACTGCTGTGTGCGCCCCACCCCAAACAGCATTTTTATGCCGGTAAACAACATTTCCAGCTGGCCCATCTCCTCGCCCGAGGAGCCGAGATTGAAACGGTTTAGCCCGGCGGTGCGCATGTGCACCGCCCACAAAAGGTAACAGGCCACAATGGCCGCAAGGCACACCCCGCAAAAGGCCAGCAGGGCCTTGCCGCGGCGCAGCCGCAAAAACACAAGGCGCCCCCGGCTACAAAACAAAAGGTCCAGCGCGGCCATAAACCAGGCGATGAGTGCCAGGGCCAGGCCGATGTCCTTCATGCACACAAGGGCCGCCAGAATAACGGCAAAGGGGGCCAAAAGGCGGGTGTCCTTTTCGCCCCCGGCCAAATAAAAGCACAGCGCGCCCCCAAACACCATGGCCATGGGCATGTCCACCATGGTGGACAGGTAACTGTACATCATGCGCCCGGCGGGGGCGGCGGTCTCGAACAACAGCGGGAACAGGCACAGGGCCGCTAGGGCCACCACGGCGGCGCTTTTGTTTTTGTCCCACAGGGCAGAGGCGGCGGAAAAGCACGCCAGCATCAAAATGCCGTAGCAGGCGATGAAGCCCGGCTCGGTAAAGCCGCCGAAGAACTGCATCATGTAGGTGAACACCACCATGCCCGGCGGGTAGCTGCGGGCAATGAGGTTGCTGGGGGCCACGGTGTACAGCAGGTGGGTGTTGCACGTTGCCTTGGCGGCGGTGCCCCAGAAGGTGAATTCGTCCCACAGGGTAAGCATGGGCCGGGTAAGCTGGAACACCCCCACCAGCAGCACGCCGCCCACCAAAAAGAACACAAGCCCCGGGGTAAACAGGTGCAGGATGCGGCCTTTTTCCCGCCACAGAGTGTACAAAAGCGCCACGGCGCACAGGGCATACCACAGCACCGCGGCCGGCCGCAAAAGCCCCAAACAGCCCGCCAGGGTAAAATATACCATGGCGCTGGCCGCGGCCAAAAGCGGCATAAACGACGCAGAGCGCTGAAGCGCCCTGGCATAGAACAACGAAAGGGCCGCCAGTGACACAAGCCCTGCAAGCACGCCCATATGCGGCCTCCTTTCATTCGTGTTTTGTTACCCCGCCGCGCCGCCTATCACCCAGCCGAACATGTTCACCAGCTTGTGGCTGCCGTCGGCCGTTTGCAGCCACTGGCCCACAAAGTAGTTTTGGAACAATAGCACCCCCGCCAAAAGGGCCGCGGCCGCGGCAATCCACAGGGTGATATCTTCTGTGTGCGCCAGGGGGGATGCGGCATCCAGCCGGGGGCGCACGGCCTTGCCCAACAGCATGCTGCCCACAAGGCCCCACAAAAGAAAGGTGGGCAAAAAGTAGCGCGGCTGCAGGCCCACAATGCGCACAGAGCCCACCCCGGTTTGGGTGACGTAAATGCCCGCCAGTACCGCGGCGGCATAAATGAGCCCCACTAGGAACAGCCCCCACACGGCGCCGGGTTTTGCGTCCTCTTTTTGGCGGATGGAAAGGGCAGAGGCCACCACCAGGCTGATGACGGAAAGCCCTCCCGCTAAGGGCACCACAAGGTCCATGCTGCCCAGGCGCCCAAGGTCAAACAAAAAGCCGTCCGCCTCATAGATGCTGAGCAGGGCCGTGGCCAAAAAGCGGGGCGGGTTTTTCAGTACAAACAATAGCTGGGCCAGCGGGCCCGTGCCCTCCCCGCGGGGAAGCTCCTCCGGGTAGCCCTGCAGCATAAAGCCGCTGGTGTTCAGGGCGCCGGTGGCAAAGTAAAACACCGCCGCCGCCGCCAGCATGCCCGCCAGCACCATCCAGCGCTTGAAGCGGCACTGCCAGGCGGCCTTTGGCACAAGCAGCAGCACGCCCGCCAGCACAAAGTTGTTGGGCTTTATGTACACGGCAAGGCACAGCAAAACGCAGAAAAGCACCACGTCCCGGCCTGTTACCTGCCGCCTGCACACATAGCTTACCAGGAAAAAGCACAAAGCCAGCATGGGCCCGTCGTAAGAGCAGGACGCCGCCATGAACAGGGAAACCGGCAGCATGGCCACCGCGATGAACACCCCCCGGAAACGCGCACAGCCCCGGAAGGTGAAGTAACAAAGCAGGCTGTACAAGGCCAAATTGGCCATGCGCCCGGCGTACAGCATGGCCAGGGCCCCGCCGCCAAACAGCCGCGCCACCGCCATAAAAGGCCCCTGGTGCAAAAAGGGAAGCAGCATGAACAAAATGGGGGCGTCCGCCGGCTTTTCCGCTGTGGCGCCGTTTTGCACGTCGGCAAAATACGCCTCCAGCCGGGCGGGGGTAAGTTGGCCATTTTGGTAGGCCACGGTATGGTTCATAAAAAAGGGAAAGTGTTGGCGCAAAAGGTCGATGTCCTCGGGCCAGTCCTCGTCATAGTTGTAAGTGAAGTGCCCGGTGGAGATGGCCGCCGCCCGCAGATAGTGGGCGCCTTCGTCCGGCGCCTGTAAGGGCGCCGTGGCAAAGCAGAACACCACCCCCAGGCAAAACACGCACAAAGCGGCCCGCAGGGAAATGTCCTTTGCCCGGCAGATAAAAAACAGCGCAAGATACAACAGGCTGAATACCCCCATCACCGCAAGGGTGAAGGGAAGGGCATTCAGCTGTGTTAGCATGAAGGCAACGCGCCAGTAATACACCAGCCCCACGCAGGCGGCCAGCACGGCGGCATAGCCGATGAGCCAGCGCGCGGCGGCGGGCAGCTTTTTTTTGTTCGCCTCGGTGGTTGTTTGCATGGGGTTCCTCGCGGCGGTGCGGGCGGCTAGATGTTGTACCGGTCGGCCTTATAGTCGGCCAGGTGCTGCCGCATCCACTCGATGGTCTCGGCCAGGCCCTGAGAGAAGGTGTACGCCGGGGCCCAGCCCGTAAGCCCGCGCAGCTTTTCGGCGCTGCCCAAAAGGCGCTCCACCTCGCTGTTTTCCGGGCGCAGGCGGGCTTCGTCGCACACAATGTGGGCGCCGGGGTTGATCTGGCGGATCAGCTCCTCTGCCAGCTGGCCGATGGAGATCTCCTGCCCGGTAGCAATGTTGATCTCCTGCCCCACGGCGGCCTTGCACCCGGCAATGGCCAGAAAGCCCGCGGCAACGTCCTTTACAAAGTTGAAGTCCCGCGTGGGATGCAGGCTGCCCAGCTGTATCTCTGTTTGCCCCCCCAGAAGCTGAGTGATGATGGTGGGGATGACGGCCCGCGCGCTTTGCCGGGGCCCGTAGGTGTTGAAGGGCCGCACGATGGACACCGGCAAAGAAAAGCTGCGCCAGTAGCTCTCGGCCAGGCGGTCGGCGCCTATCTTGGTGGCGGAATAGGGGCTTTGCCCCTGGTAGGGGTGGTTTTCGTCTATGGGCACATATTGGGCGGTGCCGTACACCTCGCTGGTGCTGGTAACCAGCAGCCTTTCGGTGCCAAGGTCCCGCGCGGCGTTCAGCACATTCAGCGTGCCTTTGATGTTGGTGTCCACATAGCTGTCTGGGCTGTGGTAGGAAAAGGGGATGGCGATAAGCGCCGCCAGGTGGTACACCACCTCGGCGCCCTCCATGGCAAGGCGCACGCCGCGCGGGTCGCGCACGTCGCCCAGCACCACGTCTATCTCATTTTTTACGGGGGCGGGCAGGGCGTCCAGCCAGCCCCATTTGCCAAAGCTGTTGTAGCAGCACAGGGCCCGCACGCGAAAGCCCTGTTCCATCAGCGCCTCGGTAAGGTGGCTGCCGATGAAACCGTCGGCCCCGGTAACCAGTACATTTTGTGCCATGGATGAACCTGCTTTCTGTAAGGCTGGGCGCGGCATCAGCGCCGTGGCCCATACCGATTATTCCATGCTACTATACAATAAAAAGGGGTGGTTTTCAACCGGGGGCGCTGTGCGCCGAGTGACGGCAACGCCGGAGCGAGCCCGATGCACCGCGAGGGGCCCCAAGGCGCCCGAGCGGTGGCCCGAAGGGCCGCAGCGGGAAGGGCGCTGTGTGCCCGGCACATGGCCCGGCGGGCTATTCTGCGCCTCTGCCTTTGCGCCTTTGCCGGCGGCCAAACAGGCCCCGGGGTTTTTCTGCGGCATTTTTGCCCATGGCAAGGGCCTTGCGGTAGCGGCTTTCGTCCACCGGGCACACCGCGGTGCCGCACAGTTCCACTGCGGTGGGGGCGCCTTTTGGCAGGGGCAGCAGCAACTGTGGGTCCGGCTGCAAAAACAACAGGTGGCCGTCTATGGCGGTATAGTTGCCCGCGATTATCTCGGCGGGGCGGGCGCTGCCGTCGGCGTATACAAAGTGGGCGGCCAGGCCCTTCAATGCAAAGCCCCGGTGGGTAGAGGCATCCCACCGCAGGGCATTTTTGCAGCCCGAGGGCAGGGTGTAGCGCTGTGTAAACGCCCCGGCGGGCAAAACCTCTTCGCAGCGCAGGGTGCGCGCTTCGCTGTAGCCGGTGCCGTCGTCCCAATACAGTACGGAGTCCAGCACGAACGCCGAGATCGTCGAGGGCAAAAAGGGCCAGTCTTCCTCGGTATAAAAGCCCCGGCGGGCAAAGTCCATCGCGATGCCATAACGTTCGAACAGGGCGGGGGTGTCGGCAAACCATTTGCCGCCAATCAGCCCGTGGCGCATATAGTCGTAGGGGAAAAAGCGGTTTGGGCCGTCTTGCTGGCTGTAGAAGGTGTCCTTCAGGGCAAAGCTGCGCTTGTTTCCCTCTTGCTCCCACTGCCAGGCGTCCTGCGGAGGGGCCAAAAACTCCATCAGCCTTTCGCGCCGCCACAGCCCCGCCTGCGCGTTAAAGCGGTACAGCCCGGTTTGGGGGCGCGGCTCAAAACCCGGGTAGGGGCTGGTGGGCGCGTTGCCCGTGGTGGGGTAAAAGGAAAAGCAGGCCACCAGCGGGTCCTCGTCCATCCAGCGGCGGCATGCCTCTACCCCGGCGCCGTTTATGGGGCCGGTGAAGAAGAAGTCATCCAGCAAAAGCAGCACATAGGGGGTGTCTATCTGGCCCAGCACCTGGGCCAGGCGCCCCGTCCAGGGCAGGGTGGCGTCGGCCGGGTGCAGGGTGCGCACGGGCAGGGGCGCGCCGGTGCATTCGGCACTCTCGGTGGCCAGTACAACGGGATAGGGAATGCCCGGCCAGCACCGGGCCAAAATGGTGAAAAAGGGGGGCCAAAGGTCGCTATAAGCGTCGCAGCTGCTAACAACGATGGTGATGTCCCCGTGTGGCATGGCCGGCCCCTTTCTATTTTTATAATGGTATAGCATGGATGAACAGGTATATTGCGGGGCGGGATGGCGTGCCGGCGTGCACCGCATGCATCAGTTGATTATAGCATTATCCAGCGGGGTTGTACAAATGGGGGTGTGTGCCTGTAGCTCGCGTTCTTGGGCGGCGGGCGCCAGATGTTTGGCTACACACCCGCCGCATCCCACGCGCACTTCGGCTGTGCCTTGTGCTTGTGGGCGTCGGGAAAATTTGTTTGGCTTAAACGGGCAAATTCTACAGTATAGCGCCTACCCGCCGCGGTCGCTACGCTTTCATGCCTCATGCGCCCCGGGCCATTCGGCATGCGGCGGGCTCGGCAGTTTTGCCTTTGGCAAAGCCTGCCTCGGCCTTTCAGGCCCCTAGCCAAATTTTGTGCTTCGCACCCCCAACCATCTGGCGGCCTTTGCCCTTGCCACGCCTCGGCAGCACGGTGTGTGTCCTCTCGCAGCCCCATCTGGCGGCCTTCAGCCCCGCTTTACAAACCCTGCCACGGCGGCTATAATTGTGCTGTTAAGCAGGTCCCGGGTGCGTGTTGCGCCCGCAGTGCACTCTAGCGTGTGCTTTCAAATCTTCAAAGCGCCCAAAGGAGAAGCCCACCATGCCCACCTCCGCCCAAAGCGGCCTTCTGGCCGCAGCAGAAAGTGTTACCAGCGCCTGGCGAATGTCCTTTTCGTCGGTGCACTTTTTGTTGTTTTTGCCTCTGGTGGTGGCGGGGTTCTTTTTATTGCCGCAAAAATGGCGCCGGGCGTGGTTGCTTTTGGGCAGCTATTACTTTTACTTTTTTGCCGCGCCCAAGTATCTGGTGGTGCTTTTGTGCGGCACCCTTGCCACCTGGCTGCTGGGGCTTTTCATCGGCCGCGCCGCTGCGGGCAAACCCCGCCGGGCGCGCATGGCCTTTGGCGTGGTGCTTTTGGTGCTGGGGCTGTGCTTCTTTAAGTACAACGGCTTTTTTGCGGCATTTCTTTCGCCGCTGTTTGCAGCGGCAGGGGCAAACTACCCCGGCGGATACTTCACCACCGCGGGGGCGCTGGGCATCAGCTTTTACACCTTCACGGCCATCGGCTATTTGGTAGACACCGCCCGTGGCGACGTGCCGGCGGAAAAAAACCTTCTCAACTTCGCGTTGTTTTTGGGCTTTTTCCCCTCTGTAACCATGGGGCCCATCTCCCGCGCGGGCGGCCTTTTGCCCCAGCTGCAAAACCCGCCCGCCAAATTTGACGCTGCCGGTGCCGCAGACGCCTTGCGCCTTGCCGCCGCCGGCTACTTCAAAAAGCTGGCCGTGGCCGATACCCTGGCCATTTTCACCACGGCGGTGTACGGCAACATCACGGCCTACACCGGCGGCACCCTAACGCTGGCGGCGGCGGCCTTCGCCGTGCAGCTGTATTTTGACTTTTCCGGCTACACCGACATTGCCCGCGCCACGGCGCAACTGCTGGGGATCCAGCTGCCTCAAAACTTCAAAAACCCCTACTACGCCACCAACTTTTCCGCCTTTTGGCAGCGCTGGCACATTTCGCTGTCCTCCTGGCTGCAAGACTATGTGTTTACCCCCCTGGTGTGGAGCCGATGGACGGAAAAACTGCCCATCATTGGCAAAAAAGTGGCAAAGCCGCCGGTGCTTACCTCCCTTGCCATCACCTTTGTGTTAAGCGGGGTGTGGCATGGCGACGGCCTGTGCTTTTTGGTGTGGGGGACGCTGCAGGCGGCCTTCCGCATTGGCGAGGAAGTGCTGCACCGCACCCTGGGCAAGCCCAAAAAGAACGCCGGGCGCGCCGCGCGGGCGGGCAAAACCGCCGTGGTGCTGGTGCTGTGGGCCGAAAGCCTGGTGTTCTTCAAAATGGGCATGACGCCCCTGCCCGCGGGCGCCGGCCAGGGCTGGGCCGTAAAGCAGGCGGCCCTGGCGCTGGTACGGCAGTTTTCCCCGGCGGGGTTTGCGCGCATCGGGGCGGATATTTCCTCTGCCGTGCAAAACGGCTTTTATAACGACGGCCTGATTGCCGGCGCCTTTATTCTGTTTTGCCTTGTGTGCACCGCCCTTGCCCTTTGGGCCGATTGGGCCGAGCACCACCGCTTTGGCGGGCAGCCTTTTGCCTTGCAGCTAGGTGCATTTACGCCCGGCGCGCGCTGGGGCATCTACATTTTGCTGGTGGTGTGCTGTTTTGCGGCCTTTCTTGCCCAAAGCGGCGGCTACGGCGGGGCCAGCTTTTTGTACGGGGGGTTTTAGCGTATGAAAAAACTCCTGCGGAACATATTGCTTGCCTTCATCCCGGTGGTGTTATACTACGGCGTGTTCATCGCCTTTGAGCCCAACAACTACTTCGGCCTTCGGCCCGATGCCGCGGGCACCGGCATCATGGCGGTGCTGCGCCGCTATGAAAAAGCGCCGCAAAGCCGCATTATACTGGGAGACAGCCGCCTGGCCCAGCTGGACCCCGACGTGATAGCCGCCGCCGGGGGCGGCCAGTGGGCCAATTTGTCTTACGGCGGCGCCTCACTTACCGAGCAGCTGGACCTGCTTCAGTGGGCGCTGGACACGAACGAAGGGCTGGAGGAAGTGCTGTTCATGGGCAGCTTTTACACCCTGAACGCCGGCTACAACCACGACAGGATGCTGGTGCGCGCGCTGAACAACCCCTTTGTGTATATGACGAATCTCGGGTACAATATCAACATGCTCACGAATTTGTACGACCACTTGGCCCCCCACCGCGAGACCGGCGCCGGCGGCGAGACCCAGGACCCCGCAGACTATGTGTATGTAGAGTATACCGACCCTGCCAGCGGCCAGGCCGTGCCGATGCGGGACACCATGGCCCGGCATATCACCGAAGTGTACCAGCGCAGCCGCGCCTGGCAACTTAGCGAGGAGTTTGGCCGCCTGTTGCAGTTGATAGACGACTGCGAAGCGCGGGGCGTCCGCTTTATTGTGGTGCTGCCCCCGGCCAGTAACGAGGTGATGGACTGGGTGGTGGCCCCCCTGGGTATCCAGGCGCCCATGCGCGAAGTATTGGCCAAGCTGTATGCCACCGGGGCCCTTGTGCTGGACTATGAGTTTGAAAACCGCCACCTGCTGCGGGAGGACCAGTTCTACGACGGCTTCCATTTGGATTTGGAACGCGGGCTGGATGCCTGGTGCGAGATGCTGTTCCGCGCCATTGCCGCCGGCGGGGAGGGGGCCAGCCATGTCGCTTGACTTTTTGATTCTGTACGAGCATGTGGTGCGGGAGTACGAGAGCATCGTGCTGCTGCAGGAGGAGCTTGGCCGCCGGGGCTACACCAGCGAGGTGCACCAGCTGCTTGGCCGCAAGAAGCTGAAGTATTTCACCTGGAAAAAGCCGCGGGTGCTGGTGGCCAGCAACCTGTACGACGACGAGGGCCTGAACAGCCATGTGTACAACAACGTGGGCAAATGCAACCGCGTGGTGAACCTGCACTGGGAGCAGATGCTGAGCGACACCCAGGAGGAAGAGGCCTGGTTCAATTTT
>JAJDGD010000035.1 GCA_030265505.1 Ruminococcaceae bacterium OttesenSCG-928-O06
CCTTGACCTTTGGGCCCCGCAATGCTTGAACGAAGTGCGCGTTGCGACGTGGAGCGGGGGTTCATAAAACACCACCGGTGAAGCACAAAACTAAAGGCACTCCTCAAACCTGAGAAGTGCCCATTGGATGCAACGTCACGTTGCTGGAAATGTTAAGAACTGTGTTCACCATAGAAGTGTACACTATACAAATGAGGTTCAAACCACTATTGTAAACACGTTTGCTGGGGCTTTGTATCGTGCACGCCCTATTCCAAAATAGAAATAAAGAGGAAACTTGAGTAGCTGCAGTTAGCTTAGCAAAAAGGTTGCCAGTTGCGCAAGTGTAAAGTAGTCGCATTGGTTAGGATGCTTCGGTCAAACATAGTAGCCACAAGTCGATACGTTAAATATTTGCGAAACCTTGGCGGCGAAAGACCTTTGTGTTTACCTTGTCAAATATATTGACAAGGTAAACCAATTGCGGTATCCTTTTCAGAGAAAGGAGGGGTTTTATGTCTGATGAGCACAATGAACGAACGAAACAAATAAAGCGACTGCAGCAAAGCCTTTCATCGATACGAAAAATTGCTGGATGGAGTGCGGAAATCTTGGGTGCTAAAATCGGCGTCACAAAACAGACAATAAGCAATCTTGAAAATCAGAAGACCAACATGAATTTCACCCAATACATTGCCATCCGCTCGGTAATTGATGCCGAAATTGAAAGCAATCGCCAAAATGAAGTTCTTCCAAAAGTAGTGGCGCTACTTCTGGATAGTGAAGATGAAATTGATGAAGATGATTATTCAAAAGTCCAAGAGGTGGTGGAGACCGTTGCCGCCACCGCTGCCGGTGGAACTTCAACAGCTAAACTCGACGTTGTGTTTGATATACTCATAAAAACGATTCCATACGTAGTTCCAGTTATTGCTGCAATCATCGGGAGTTCAACAAATTGGTCCAAGAGATTATTAAAGTAGGAGGGCATTCAAATGGCTGGGGCAACACATCCATTTTTTGGAAATCAGTATACGGACGGCGGCTATATAATCGGTTCATTTAAGTTTCCAGAAGGATTAACACGGATGGGCGGTGAGCGCCTTGCAAAAATTGCCGTGCCTAACACAATGTCGATGGATACAATCAAAATGCCATCTGTTCGCAACACAACATCTTTGAATAATATAAAAAAAAACGGAGCAAGTAATAAATGGATTATTCCTGCGATAATTATTGCAGCGATTACGGCTGCTGGTGGCTACTTTGCCTATAGATATTTCAGAAGGAAAGGAATTATTAAGATTCCAAATGTTGGAGTATGTGAGCATTGCGGGAAACCTTTAACTGGAGCAAGATTGATTCCCGATGATAATAACCCTTATATCATCTGCAGAAAATGTGGCGCGAAGAATTTTGCACATTACCATGATGAAAACAGCTCAACCTCGAGGTCTGTCGATGGAAATGATATTTGATAGGTTAATCACATCATAAACAAGGAGGAGTTTTGTATGGCATCGTATGGTTGTGGTAAAGGGTGTGGCGTTGATATGGAATACATCGATAATGGCGACTGGGAGTGTCCCTCGTGTGGCATAGTAATTCCCTTCGGAGTACCTAACGAAGACGATACGAGCACAGGAGAATCTCTCAGCGTATGGGATGCTGCTGAGATTTACCTGTCAAATGGTTGTGATGATGACTATTGCTTTGGCTATAGTCATGAGGATTTGATGAGAGCGAGCGGCAATTTATAAATTCACCCCCAAATACGCTCCCTTTGCAATATGCCACAGTTGGTTTTATTAACTGCCAGTCACTTAAAGTATCAGCCATTTTGTCAGTTCGTGGAGCGCCCATATACTTATTCTTTCGGGGTAATTGCTGATAATGAATCATTTGTAATAATTGCATAAACCAATTTGTTTTCTGCATAACTCTTTTTGATTTGCTCTTCTCCCGAAAGAGCCGGCGCCCAGATTGTGTGCAAAACGCTTGCTGCAACCGCCACCGGACCGTACAGGTCAATTGATGCTCGGCTCACGTTCATGGATAGAATCGTCCGTAGAGGCGCTTCTGAGATAGCGTGGGGACAGGTATCCCCAGGAAGCATGTAAGAAGACTCATATCCCTTTCCTCCATCCATTTCTGGTCTGCGTACACAAGCAACAAGGATGGTGGATTCCTCCATATCGTCGACCGGGGTTTCTAAAATCAACTCATCATACTTTTTTTGTAGTGCAGGCTCGTCTTCCTGTGAGATACCATACTCCAGCTTGATAAATTGTAGAAGCAGGTGCAAATCAATTTGGCGAAGCAACTCCTGAAGCGTTATTGGCTCTACGGAGCTGGGCATTAAGCGCCACATCGCTGCCCGCTCATGATTATAAATATAGCTGATGGCTTGAAGCGGGGCATTAAAGGAGTATTGTTGTAAATGGTAATGACCTTTTGAGCGTCCGAACTGGTCAAACCGCATTTCCGCATTTTTGTGACGTAACTGAATTGGTCTGTCATTAAAATTGAAGTACCACTCCCCGGCAATGGTGGTTATATATACCATGCCGCCTTCGAAGTCTGCGTGCATTTGATAGCGTTCACAGACTCCGCGTATTGTATTCTTCATTATATCCGACTTGGTCCTGAATTTACGCTTCCTGACCGCCTGCGGAGGTGATTTTTTATTTTTAGCCATTATAAGTCCTTCAAAGAATCCATCATGAAATCTTGGTCGTCGTGTCAATTACGGAGAATAGAAACTGCCGTTTGAGCCGTACGCTGTGTTAAGCCGCTACGTTGGCTTGTCTGCACCCAATGTGGTGATAGTTCCCCCCACTTGTATCTGTGGTCATCCAAAATCACATAAGATGTCACTTCAGGATGCATCGAAAGCCAATGCTTAATTTCTTGTGGTCTATCGCCACCCATTATTGGAGTCATATCCCTAATATTCATTCCATGGTTGTGCAAGACTTCTAATAAAGTTTTGGCTGCCGGCTCAATAGGTGTCATGTGGAAAAAGAGTTCTTTCCATGAAGATGACAATACTATATCGGCGTCAGATTGCTCGACAATCCATTTTAGTAGCAAAATCTTCTTAGGATTCAGGTGTTTATAACTCCCAGCATTGCTTTTTGCGGCACATGCCAAATATGACTTACTGTTCAGAACACCGTCAATATCCAAAAATATCACTTTGGTATGCAATATATCACCACGTATCCAATCATCATATCAGGCGTGTATTTTCAGTTACGACGGATTTGGGAGAAGTCAGAACCACCAATACTCAAAAAATAATTAGCGTATTATCATAAATTATTTTGCTCATTTTCGTGGAAATTCTGCATTCAGTTACGACACTTGCGTACCGACCTACGACACTTGCGTACCGTATCGTGCAATCACAATGATTCTATTTTGATAGTTATTCTTTTTCGTCCGTACCCCTTTTAGAAATAGTCGTATTATCATCAATACCGGGGTTGTCGGCGAAAAATTTGTCTAAATGTTCTTTCAATATACGTTCAATCGCAATGGTTTTGGTCTGCCCTTTATCATCGGCATACCGCTCTAACTTTTCGTAAATCTCCCGGTCAATAAAATAATTAATATATCTTCCGTCTTTTTTCTTACGAGGCATAACAAACCCTCCTTTGTTATAGCTCAATAATTTTCAAAAAGCCACTCGCAAATATGCTTGGATAGAGAAATGAAACTAATTATACTTCTTGTTGCGTGCTTTTTTGTTCAAATACTCAAGATACCGCTTATATTTGCGTAGCATCATATTCTTTGTGTATTGCTCCATGTATTCGAAATCAGGTTTTCCTGAATCATTGGTGGGCAGCATCAGTTCAAGTCGTTTCATACGCCCAAGAGTAGCCCCATTACCACCCCAATTAAATTTTGCTTTCATTTGACTTCTGAATAGCGGAATAACAAATTGAGCAAGATAAGGATTTAGTATATCACTCGTTATTATTTGTATGTTTTGACCTGTGACAAAATCACTTGATTGCCAAAATGCTGACTGCGTATCAAGCCCAACCGTGATACAACCAGCAGTATCATATCCAAAATTATAATTCTTATCGCTGACAAAACGGGCAATTCCATTATTAGTATCGGTTCTCGTCACATATGGTACATTTTTGTTATCGCCATCAATAATTCTAATACCATCAATACTACTACTGGTAGTAGCAATTTCAAAAAATCCATCTTCACCAAAAGCACTAAATGTATCCCACTCCTTCTCATCCAGAGCAGGAATCGGGGCATAATCACCAAGTTCGGCTATTTGCTTTTCTGCATAGTCACGATACTTCGCCAACATCGCTTCTTTGTGCTTTCGCACGTAATCTGACATGTAGTCGTAATCAGGCTCGCCGTCATCTGTGACGGGGAGCATTAACTTTTGTCTCAGCATACGCTTTTCTTTGAATTTATAACCATAACTGTATTTTGAACGCTGTTGCATAATAATAACTTTGAAAAACAGTAGCTTGCCTTCTTCATCATCACAATCTATTAAATGCAATCTTTTTACGTCATCAGTAAAGATGCATTCATACGGGTGATAGAAAGCAATACACGGCGCTCCGTTATAATTAACACCTAACACATTTGAATCCAGTGACTTGTTTATATTTCCAACAAACCCAGTTATGCCATTAGAGTTATCGGTAGCACCAACAAACGGTCTAATTCCATTTATTTTATCAGCATTTGTAAGACGCTCACCAGCGCCAATGATAAATACTTCTTCAAGCGTTCTTTCTCTCCACTCCATCTCACTCAACATCTGCATCTTCGCCACCCCCATCAAACAGATACTCACGATTCTGCATAATCATTGAGAACTCAAATGTCAGATAATCGCCAATTGCCTTCTCAAAATCTGCATCTGTTGGTATCTCATCGTTGAAATAATAAAAGCTATGCAACCACTCATCATCTGGCTGTACTGTTGATTCAACACAGAACCTTGAGGGTGCTTCTACAAGTCCGTTCCAAACATCCATTAAATGTTGTTTCTTGTCCTTAGCGGAATCACATTCAACAAGCCCAACATGAGCACGCACTTCATATCCATCATCACGAAAATCAATGAATTTGCAAATATGGTCTTTATCATGCGGCTCATGTGCAGTAAAAACCGCAATAACAGGGTTTGTTCCCACTCTATAAAATGTGTCTGTGTTGCAAGTGATAACACCCTCAAGGGTATGATTTTTCATGATACTTGCTTTGAAAGCTTCCTCTGCTTTTGACTTACCCGTCATGGAAGATTGAGGCACAATAACCGCTGCACGTGCCCCTACTGTCAGAGAATCCAGCATATGTTCAATAAATGACAATTCGTATTGTTCAGGGTCGTTCTTTGTACCTTGAGAATACGGGGGATTCATTAAACCGACCGTTGCACCCTTCATTTGTACTTGCGCAGGATTCTTCTTCAGGAAGTCACTACATTCAAGATTGCTGTTACCATCACGGCGCAAAATCATATTTGCCGCAGCTACGGCGAACATATTGCTTTGCAGCTCAAAACCGTGTAGTTGTTTCTTTTTGATGCTCTTGCGCCGCTGTTCAGTGTCTGCCAGAGAAAGCATCCGATGCATGGCAGAAATCAAAAATCCAGCCGTTCCACATGTAGGGTCAAGGACAACATCGTTCGCTTGAATATCAAGTAAATCACACATTAAATCAGTGATATGGCGAGGCGTTAGCACAATCCCCAATGTCTGACCGTCCCCACCAGAATAGCTCATGAATTCGCCGTAAAAACGTCCGATGAAATCCTCTGATGTCTTTTGGTACTTGATGTTCTTAAACACATGCTCAAATAAAAACTCCGTATAGAACTTTAGCGGAGTCTTGCCCAAGATGTCACTTATTTCGTTCAGTCGAAAACTTGTCTGCAAAATAGCGAACTCAGCAAGGAGTTTATCTTTTTTTGCATCAGGACCTACATTTGAACGAGTTAAACGGCTCTTGATTGCATTCATCAACTTATCGCCGTCGCGTGCCCCTGTCATCTGGTCGCCTGTCAACATTGTGACATTAAAACCACCATATTCAATCTCATCGAGTGCAAGCAGTATCCCTGCAACTACAAGGGGCTTGTCTTGGTCTTTTAGCGTTCCATATGTGCGTAAATATTCATGCAACTCGGCTGCATCTCTTAATACTTGCTCCGTTGTTTTCTCTATATCAGTAGCTTCCTCCAAAACATATCTCGTATAATACTCGTTAATATTTTGCTCAGAGAACCATATAAATGACTCGATATCAGGCAGTTGCTTATACCCTTCACGGTCATCAACCCAGAGTGGAGTAATTGTATGATGTTTCTCATTGCCAGCAACAGCTACCGCAAACACCTTCTTGAATGAACTGTTTTGCGCTATATGTTTCGCATAGAAATACGCTCCATTGACCGCATAATCAGTAACAGACTTAGTATCCGTCGCTATAATACCTTTTTCGGTCAGTGAAATTCGTTTATCTAAATCCGCCTTATCTTCAATGACAAGTACAAAATCACCTATAACCGCAACATACTCTGGATAGCCAATGTTACCTGTTCCACGTTTAGATGCCGTTTTAAGAACTTCATCAAGTTCTTTGATGTTGCTTCCTTGTGCATCATACTTTATCTTACACTCGTCCAATTGGGAAGCTACCCACAAATCCGTTTTAGCTTCTCTTTTCGCCATAACTTACCCTCCTAAGAATGTTCAGCAAGCCCTTCATGATTAGTTGTCGCTTTTTGGCAGCGATTCATTTTTTATCACAATATACCATATGTGAAGATATACGAGATTATACCACCCATTCACCAGTATACAGGTCAATAAAGTTCGACAGTTTTATGTCTGAAGAAAAATCTGAGCCATATTCTCCGGCGCCTGTCTGCGCATCCAATTTGAACGAAATGTTATAATATTTCCCCGTTTTGGTTTTGGCAATCAGCCCGTTGCTAATAAAGAATTCTATTATCTTCTTATGTGCCCCCATGTCATCGCAATTCAAATAAAAGCACGCCACACCTTTAATGCTGTTACTATGTTTTGCTTCTACAACCACATCTTCCTGAACGGATTTATTACACATTTCAGACGCAACTTGCGCACCCTTTTCCCCGTCAAAAAAATACATCCATTTGCCCGTTTTTTCTTCTATCAAAGAGTCTGTATCTCCAAGATAAAAAACCCATGCAGGGTTCTTAATAATTCTCATATTCGGTGCTCACTTTCTGTAATATGCACGTTGTAAACGGAATCACTGCTTGCTTCAGCAACGATTCCGTTTTTGCCATCAAGCAAATTATACCATATATGGGTTGAAACGTCAACATAATTCAACTTAAGTGTTGAACTTATTTTTGTGCGCAATAATAGAATGGTGTCATCACTTACGATAACACCATTCTATTTGATAATGCTCCACCATTTAAAAAATGCCGAATAGCCCTTTTCCCTTATCACCACGGAAGGTTTGTTGGCTCAACCCCATACCCATCCATAACCACCTCAGCCGCTTCACCGAGAACCTTGAGGCGGCTGTGTTCTTTTATGAAAACTTGCCTACCAACCTCCGTAATTTCGTAATAAGACTTTTTTTCGTCCTGTCGAAATATATAAGCCACGCCCGCATCAACAAATCTATTTAGCACCGTATATATTGTCGCCGTTGGAAGCTCAATTACTTTTTTGCTGAATTTTCGCACCCACCGCTTCACTCCATATGGGTGTATTCCTCTTTCTTCATCTACCAAATCAGAATTGGAGATGGCAAACAGGCAAAGCAAAGTATAAAACGCGGAGTCGCTTAATGGAGACACCTTATTATACACTTCGTCGAACGATGTTTCTGTGTTCATAATCTCCTCCTTGGGTCCTACCCAGTATACCACGGCGAAGCAGATTCGAATAGTCGAAATCAAGCTGAGACCGAAAATGCAATACTCAAAATTCAAATTTGAGCAACTTTGTATGATTGCATAATTTCTAATTTATATTCCAGCAATAAGTATTCAATTTGCATATAAACAGCATAGATTTTGACATAAATAATATTCTTAAGTATGATATATTTATTCTTAAGCTCGACATACCACTTTGAGTCAATTTGCTTGAGTCAACCCGCAGAGTAAAGACAATAGGACTATAACTTTGCAAAGGAGACCTACAAATGTCCAGCATCGCCCCTTCTAAATATTCTGTCGCACATGCCATTGTAGTTACCAAAAATGGAGAGAAAGATTTTCTTCTTCTGGTAGAAGACGGCATTCCTATGATTGAGCTTAATCAGAATCTGCAGGTTCGTCAATTGCGCAGTGCCTCTGGTTCAGATTCTGTCTATTACCTTGCCAGATACCTTCGCTACCTTGAATCCCGTGGCATAGAATTTGATTCTGCCAAATATGATGATATTTATCTTTTCATACACGGACTTTATGTTGCTGGTGAGACAAGCTACGATAATTTATGCCGCTATATCAGTGTGGTGGAAAGTGCTTACGAGAACCTCGCCCTCAGAGGACACACCTTTGATGATTCGCTGTATCGACCCGATATCAAACTGGCACTGGCATCCAGAGGAAAAACAAAAATCAAAGGCAATAAAGACAAGCTTACTATCATCGGACGCATGAAATATCTTTTTTCGATTAGCGCTGAAGAGCGGATGGAGAAAGATGTTGATTACCTCAAGTGGTATACCCCAGAACAAGCGGACGCTATTGCCAGCCAACTTCGTTTAGACTATGCGTGTATTTTCTGGATTTCAATCATAACAGGATTCCGCATTTCCAGCATTGTCTCTATAAAGCTGTCCACCACTTTTCTTAAAGAAGCAAAGCTTCGCCCAACATTCTCTAAAACCGGACGTGTTCATACCGCATCAATTCCGCCGTTTTTAAACGAAATGATTTCTAACTATATCTCTGGAATGCGTCGAGAAATTGTTGAAAAGACCGGTTCAACAAGTGACTCACTTTTTCTCACTAAAACGCATAAAGATGCCGGGAAAACAATTACGGCTGCTGCTTTTAGAGCTGCTCTCATAACCGCAGCAAAGCGTGCTAAAGAAATTAACCCCAATTTATCTCTTGACAATGTACATACACACGCAGGACGCTCCACGTTTTTGGCAAATATCCGTAGTCGGCAGATAATGGACCAGCGTGAGGGGCGCCCGACTTTCAGTGACAGCGATATATGTGCCTTGATGGACTGGAAATCCATGCAGTGCTTAGACAACTATGACCTGCGTACCCGTGTTGAAGAAATCTCCCCGTGGGTGATGAACATATATGCCAATTCAATGCCTGATATAGATACCAAAGATTTGGGTGATGATGGCGACGATAATAAATGGACCGATTAGAAAGGATGTAGCAATACCTGAATGGAATTTAACGAAAAAGTCGAAGTAGCGTTTTTGAAGCGTCACGAGCACAAACTGTGCTTTCAAATAAACGGCAAAGAAGTATATCTCTCTGCTACTCAGCCTCCATACTCTCTTAGCGAGAACGATGCTCCACTTATTGAAAAAATGCTCAATGAGGCTGCCGAGTGTTTCGCTCATGGGAAACCTTATCACCGTATTTTTCAAAGTATCAGTCCATTGAACGCTTTTCGTGTTATCGAAGCGGGATGTCGAAATGTTTTTCTGGATAATTATTTTTATCGAAGCGCCTGCATTCACCTTAACAATCCTGTAAATCGTAATTATGATAGGTTAATATCTCTTATCACTGGGACAAAATCCGGGCTCAGTGGTGTAAAAAATGTCGCTTTGCTTATGGAGATGAAGAGCGTTTTCAATACGCTTGTCCAAGACGAGCGCTTGTGGCTTGACAAGGAAGAGTATGTGCTGGAAATGTTCTCCGCGTTGCAGTTCGTGGACATCCATGATGAGGACATTCACGTTTCTCTCGATAAGTCTCTTAAATATTCCAATACTATCGGCTTTATTGTGAATGAACAAATCATTCAGGTGTGTGTAAAAAATAGGGGAGAACGGTTTTCTACGTCGTGGGTTGCCGATGCATGCCACCGGCTTCGTAACTGTCTTATCAATGACGGTGACCTTTGGGCAATCGCAACGGAATTTGGAGGGACGTTATGCTATCAACTCATGGGCGCAGTATGTCCACAAGATGCCATCGACTTTTTCATGCGGCGAATGGATAGTTATACTCAACAGCGGTTAGTATATCCGATTATTAAGGATTTGAAATCTCTTAAGTTGAACCCATCTCTTTATAGAAAAATCCCATTTGCAGCAGCATTGGTCGCCAGATTAGAGTTGGAAATTCCCGGACAAATTAATACATTTTTGGCTCAAAATGACCTTGCGCTACTAAGAAAAGACCGTTGGGAATTGTATACAGGGACATGCATTCAGTATGAGCACAAAACTCTTGATTTCTCTCTATTTGTTAGCAAAGCTTTTGCTGAGGAAGTTCGTTCATTTCTTATTATAAAATATGGACTTGCAAATGATAATGCTCCTATTATCCAGTACCATTTTTACGCAATTAAGACAACCGTAGATATCTATCGCTTACTTTCTGACAAGGACATTCACAGTGTTATTGAGCTAACGCCAATTGATGTAATGGGGATACGCGCCCACTTTGAACAAGTTTGCAAGTTTTCCGTGGGGTCAATGGCAAAAATGTTTTCGGTAATGGCAAATTTTTACGACACCGTGGCTATCAAAAATGAGCAAAATATCAGCAATCCGTTTTACAAATTCAGAATCAAAGGAAAAAACGAAGCCGCCGTCCCGACACAGCCGGCATCCGAAGAAACCTTTTTAATCATCAAGGAACATCATGAGGAGCTTCTGAGATGCGTGTGGATAGCCTTTATGGCGTTTATTGAAACTGCTGGCAGGGCGCGCGATATTTGTGAGCTAAATACATCTGCATTGCATATACTGAATGGTCGGTATGTTTTAAGGGTTCACATGCACAAAACTGACGCACGTAAAATTAATGCAGGAGCATCTCCATACACCACTCATTATATTAGCGATGACCTTGCACATGAGTTATTGGCATATATTGAGGACTTTCGCGAGATTCGAAAAAAACATGATATCGATTACATCTTCGTGTATTATCCCCAAAATATTCGTAAATCCACAAATCGAGCACCACATTGCTTGACTGCAAAAGCATTTAGACGAGACATAAATAGACTTCTTGTAAAACATGGAAACTATACTTGGGACGGAACCCTTAACACATGCACTGCCAGACAAATACGCGCAGAATGTGGACGTGCAGAATTTGCTCAAGGTAAGACTGAATCAGAGGTGGCAAAAAAGCTCGGAAACACCTCTGCAGTAGCATCAAAACACTATAATACGATAGATAAACGCACAGAGAGCCTTAAATATAACATGTTCTACGAACATACTTTTTCTGACACCCTGACGGAAATTAGTGATAATACCATTTTACTGCCCGAGGATACTACAACCAATGATGTGCTTTACGGCTCTTGTGTGTCCTCTGATAAATGTCCCAATAACAATATTTGCTCTGAATGTGACCTGCTTCAAATATGCAAAAGAAAGGATACTGCCCAAAAATGATTGATAGCCCTTCCAATACCGCCAAACAGCATACCTGCGCATCTCCCTTTTCGACAGTGGTTAGTGATAACACTTCCGGTCGGGAGCTTTTCAGTGAATCTCAAATATCTGTATTCAACAAAACCCTTCAAAATTACGGGGAAGTAAACTTTCGAGACGCAAAATGGGTACTGAAACCTATACAATCGAGACGACCCATAACAATTGATTTCACGAGGGTGAATTTTGACGAGTGCGATATAAATTTCATCAAAGCATATATTGTGACGGTTATTGTGCAGTCGCCGAATATGAACCTCTCTACAGCAAAACGTGAATTGCACAACTGCATCACATTCTTCGATTTTCTATATTCGACACATGTTTATATCTCCAATGTTGTATCTGCGCTGATGCACAAATATGTGATACACATCGGCACATTGGATTGCCCGCCCTCAACAAAGAACTCCATATGCGCTACAGCGAAAAAAGCACTGAGATTCGCAGCAGATTATAATTTGCTTCGTGCCAATCTCATTGCATTCGACTTTCAATTTGATGAGGGTAAAAAGCTTCCCAAAAGGGCGCCGGAATATGGTGTGATAAAAAAACTTGACAGGATTTTCTTCGACCTCGCTACATATGTGCCACTCGATATGCGTCTCATGTATTTATTGTTGCGCCTTATTCTCAATAGATTCAGTGAAGTACAAAATATGCATCTCGAATGTATGGTAATCCCCGAAGAAGGCATCTTCTCGGTTTCTATCCCTGTCCAGAAGGCTACTCCGTTATCACTTCCGATTTACATTTCACACAGCCGACTTATAGACGGAAACGTAGAAAATATACTTTTTGATACACTGCTCAAACAGCAGCAATATGCCCGGACAAATCAAGCAAATGCAATGGAATATGCAAAGGACTACTTATTTCTCTCTTCGAAAAATCCGAAGGAGCTCCTCACCATCGATGGTTTTAATAAATATTTGAATGATATGTGCCAAAAGTACAATATTCGAAACCACGATGGAACCATTGCCCACGTAACTTCCCATGGGTTCCGCCACATCGGAGTTACAGAGAGATTTAATAGCAATCTCATCATGTCCCACGAAATTCAAAAAGAAGCTGCGCATTCACGGATTGAAGAAACGCTCGGGTATGGTTATCAAAGCATCTATGACGAAACCAATCGCCTTGAAGAGCTGACCAACTACACCCTTTCCAGTGAGTTTACACACAAAGAGAAGTGTATTACTCCGCGAAAACCCCTTAGCTCTAAAAGGTATGATGCGCTGCTGCAGCAGCCCTATGTACGTATTATTCCAGCTTACGGCGCATGTTGTGACATGTCGTGCTCTCCTAAATATGAACAGTGCATCACCTGTGATTATTTTGTACCTGATAATACATTCCTTCCCTATTTTGAAGAATGCATTCTCATTTTGGAGGAGAAACTCAACCGGTTCTACAGCAACCCCCATGCTTCAAAAGAAGCAATACAGTTCAACGAAGAGCGCCTTGCACTTTATAAATGCTTTGTTGCATCTTGCGCAGGGAATGCAAATCGAAATGAAATGATTGGATAAGGAGAAAAACATGAATAAGGGTTTAAAAAACAAACAGCAATCCTCGCGGGATGAAACAATTGAAAAGATTAAGGAGGCAGTGGAATGCTTGCGTGAAAATATGGTCCCTATAACTAAAAAATCCATTTCCGATGAGGCAGAAATCTCCTACCGGGTAATGTTTAAGCCCCATGTGGAAGCCTATCTATACACACTGCCTGAGTTCAACCCCTCTTTAGTGGAATTTTCTGAACTTCACGCCAAAAAAATCGCTGAAGCAGAAGTTACAAAACTTCAAAACAAAATCATCAAACATGAAAAAACCATCAGCTTTCTCTCGCAAAAACGAATTTACCTTGAAAATGAAAACAAACATTTAAAAGAGGAACTGAATATTCTAAAAGACAAGTATGGTCGACTGTTGGGGAAATACCAGACTGAGATATCGTCAAATCTCATCAAGCTTTAGTGATATCATCCGAGAAACCGCCCACTTTTATTCAAGTGGGTGGTTTCTTTTTTTATGGAATTCAGATTGGCAGCAAGTTTTTTTGACAAGAAATGTAGCGTTCAAGATATGAAAATAAGTATGCACGATACATAAAAATTGACAATAACGAATCATCGCATTTTATCGTATCGTGCATACTATCGTGCATAGAAATTTATGCACATTATGTTGGAGCAGGTGATGGGAATCGAACCCACGTGGCCAGCTTGGAAGGCTGGAGTTCTACCATTGAACTACACCTGCATGCAGATACTATATGCAAACCCGCGGCGGTTTTGCCGTAGCAATTATACCATGCCTGCCCCACTTTGCCAAGGGGCGCGCGGGTGCATCGCACACACATGGCGCTGCCCTTGTTTTGCACACCGCGACGGTTGCATTCTTCTGTGCCACCTTTTTTCTTCCCCGGCGGGACAGGCAACAGGCTTTGCCTTTCTATATATAAAGGAAGGTGTGGTCGAAAGTAATAGAAATTTTGCCTTTATGGACGAGGGTAAAAATCCATCCATGCCTGCACAAAAACCTTTCCGATTTACAGGCGCCTGGGGTATAATAAATATAATACGCACCCGGGCCACCACAACAAACAAAGGAGGCAAGGATGAGTGAGCAACACAACTGGAAGGAAGCCGCCGCCGCGCTAAACGAACTGTTGCGCCTGCACAGCACCCCCATTGGTGTGAAGGTGCTGCCAACCAAAGAGGAACTGGCCGCCGTGCCCAAGCTGCGCACGCCCACCACCCAATTGAACCCCTGCCAGATCATGGCCCAGGCCATCCAGAAGGGGTTCACCATTGCCGCCACCGCCGAGTATGTGAGCAATCTCAACTGTTGTAGCATCCACGGCTTTCGGGAAATCAGCCAGGAGTTCCTGGACGGTGCGTTTTTCAACGGCGTGTGGTTTGCAAACGCCCAGGCCGCCTGCGCCCACCAAACCTCGCTGCACACCCTGCCACAAAACCCCCAGGGCGGCATCGTATACTCGCCCCTGCGCAGTGCCCGCATAGAGCCCGACGTGTGCGTATTGCTGGTAAACCCCGCCCAGGCGTTCATCCTGTTCAGCGGGCTCATCGAGGGCGACTACAAAAAGCTGGACTTTGAGTTCGTCGGGGAATCCAGCTGCAGCGCCGGGTGGATACGCACCTTGGTAACGGGCAAACCCAGCCTTACGCCCCCCTGCTATGCCGAGCTTCGCTTCGGCGGCTTTCCCGAGGGGGAACTGATTGCCGCGCTTACCCCCGCCCAGCTTGCTACGGCCATCCAGGGCATGATGCGCCTTGCCTCTGTGGGGCTGCGTTACCCCGCCCCCAGTTATGCGGCCGACAACGACCCCATTGCCGGGCTTGCCGCCAGCTACGACCCCAAAACCCTGGGCCGCTGAGCCTGTGAAAAGCACCCGGCGCCTTCCGCCTGGCGCTGCCCATGTTTGAGAAAGGTGTGCGCCTTTTATACACGCTGCCGCCGCAGGGTGCCCGCCGGGCACCCTGCACTTTTTTGCCCACACAGCCTTCCCGGCACCAAAGATCGGTTTGGTGGTTTCGCCAAATTATCGCCCAGATTTTTGTGCTGTTTTTCAGGCGTTTTGCTCTGTATCTTCCCGGTTTTCCAAAACTGGCCCTGGCAAGGCAAACTTTCCGTTTTTTTCTTTGTTTTTCCAGCACAAATTCACTCAACTTGTGGATTTTTATCTTCGCATTCTGTATAATAAGTACACTCGCCGCCCAAGGGTGTGTTGCGCGCACCCGACCCGGGCGAACAGGCAGGTTTGCCTTGTTGCCCCATAGAATTGACATAAAAATAACGGCACTATATAATGAAGACGGTTTGCGGCCAAAGGTGCTTCTTTGGTTGCGCAAAAAATGCAGGCACAGCGGCAAAACGGCCTGCAGCAATGTACTCCTTCGCGCCCTGCGGCGGCGCGGGCAAGATATATTCGCAACAAACCCCTAAGAATGGAGGCATATTGTTATGAGCAATAAGAGAATCGTAAACTGCGCGATCACCGGTTCTATCCATTCCCCCACCATGAGCGACTACCTGCCCTATAAATGGGAGGACATCGCCCAGAACGCCATCGACGCCGCCAACGC
>JAJDGD010000037.1 GCA_030265505.1 Ruminococcaceae bacterium OttesenSCG-928-O06
CGGTGGTCATCACGCTGATGAACTCACTCTCCAGCATATCCTTGATGGTGAGCTTGAAGGTGATGGTGGCCACCGTGGCGTCGGCGGGAAGGTCCATGGCGTCTTTGAAGGTATTCTCGTCCTCCATCACCGTGGCCGTGGGGGTGGAGATATCCACCGTCTTTCCCAAAAACTCTGCCAGGGCCGTGGCAGAGGACCCCATCATCTGGTTCATCACCTCGCACGCCGCCGAGATGGAAAGCTCGTCGAACACAAAGTCGTCACTGGGCGGGTCCGGTATGCCCATCAGCGTATTCAAAATCATCTGCATGTCGTGCTGGCGAAACACCATCACGTTCGAGCCCGTGAGCCCGTTGGTATATACGATCTTCACAAGCAGGGCCGGCTCGTAATGGTCGTACCGTACGTCCCCCATCTGCTGGATATCCACAACCGGCGTGGTGATTTCTACCTGCCTGTCCAGCATCTGAGACACCGCCGTGGCGGCGCTGCCCATGCTGATGTTCATCACCTCGCCAATGGCGTCCTTCTCCAGGGGCGTTAGCACGATGTTTCCGGTGTCCCCGTCATGGTTCGTCCCCATTGGCAAAACTCCTCTTCTATGGAATGCTACCGCCCTTGCTGCGCGGTGCCGCATGGCTGTTTGGGCTGCCGGGCGCGTAGCCAAAACGCGCGTTTACGCCGGTTCCTCGGGGTGGCTGCCCGCCATGTCGATAATCTTGATGGCTTTCAGGTTCCGGCTTTCCCCCAGCTGGGCCATAAACCAGGGGGTGTCGTCCACTTCGATGCGGATGATGCCGTTGAGTGGCTTTTTCAGCGGGATGATGTCGTTGGGGCGCAGCCGCAGTGCGTCCGCCACGTCGATGGTGGTCTCGTCGAACACCGCCTTGATGGGCAGTTCCGAATCACTAAGCACTTCCTGTATCAGCTCACGCCGCATATTGTCCAGGCGTTCGTTGCTCATTTTGTGCGAGATGCGCGTATATTTGGAGGTGAATTCCCCCAGATACGCCTCCAGCCCCATGGCCGGGATGCACACGGAAAGCGTGCCCTCCATGTCGCGCAGTTTCACGTTTAGCACCGCGATGACCACGATGTCCTCGGGGGCGTACACCTGGATGAGCCGCGGGTTCGTCTCCAGGCTCGAAAGCTCCCCCCGTACGTCCAGATGGTCGCGCCAACTCTCCACCATGTACTCGGTGATCTTCAGGTAGATGTCGTTCATGATGGCGAGTTCTATGTCGGTAAAATCGCGCTGCATGCTGCTGTTGGCGCCACTGCCGCCCAAAAGCCGGTCTATCAGGAAAAAGGACAGGTTGTTGGACATATCCAGCATAAAGGTGGAATCCGGCAGGTTGATGTTGGCGGGTTTCAAGTCCACCAGGCCGATGAGCGCGGTGTCGGGCAAGGCGTTGTTATATTCGTAGTAGCGCTGTTCTTCCACCTGCAAAACGCTGATGTCGCAGAACACCCGCAAGATGCCCGAAAAGTAAGAGGAAAGCAGGCGGCCCATATTTTCGTGCAGGCTGTCTACGGTGCGCAGTTGCTCTTTGGTAAACTTTTTGGGGGAGTAAAAGTCGTACACCTTCACGTTGGAGCCGTCCTGCTCCTCGGTAACCACTTCCTCGCCAGAGCTGATGCTGTTCAGCAGCGCGTCTATCTGGCTTTGGCTTAGTACTTCGGCCAACTTCCTCCCCCCTTTCGCTTATTCTTCTATTATCCCGCAGCAGGGCGGCCAGGTCAAGCATTGTTCGCGATAAGTTGGTCATAAAGCATACGCATTTCGGCGCTGGTCATATTCTCCACGTCTATGGTGCGGTTCATGGCAGCCACGTCCTGCAGGGCATACTCGGGCAAATCGTCCATGGGGCCCTGGAAATACTGCGGGTCGTCCTCGGGAAAATATGTCCGCAAAGAATCTATCAGCGCGGCCCCCACATCGGTAATCTGCTTGCCCATCACCACAATGTCCACCCGGCGGTTTTGGGACCGTATAGAATCGTCTGCATTGTCCACCACCGGGTAGTGGCGGCCAAACGCCACCACTTCCAGCTTGTAGGGGTCAAAGCCCACGGTGCGTTCAAAGTAGCTGGCCACCCCGCCGCTGCGCGCGCTGGAAAGCGTCCAGTCATCCACGCCGCTGCCCGCAATCTCGGCCGTGTGCCCCATGAAGCGGATCTTCAAAATCTCGTCCTCCACCTCCATGAACACCTCGCCCAAAAAGTCCAATAGATCCAACACGTCTGCACGCAGTATGAAGGAGTCTCCGTCGAACAAGAGGTTGTTGGACAGGCGGATGAAAGTGAAGCCGCTTTCGCCCACCTCCACCTGGATGTCTCCCTCCAGGCCGTTTTCCTCCACATAACGCTGGATGGCCTCGGCCACCTGGCTGAAGTCTGCCGGCAGCACCTGGTCCGGCGCCATGGTGTCGCCGGCGGGGTCCTCGGTGCCGGCGTCACTGCCGGAGACATCGGGCGGCACGGGCGGCGGCCCGCCGCTGGTTTGGGTTGTCTGGGGGTATTGGCGGCTCAAGGCCTCGGCAAAGGCGTTGTACTTTTCCTCTTCCACGGTGCTCATGGCAAACAGCAGCACAAAGAAGCACAGCAGCAGGGTAACCAGGTCACCGTAGGTATCCATATAGCTATACTTCTTACCTTCGGGCTTTGGCTTTTTTGCCACTGTGCTTCACCACCTTTCCGTTTTGTTTTGCTTATGGGGGCGCCGGGGCTATTCGTCGTCGCCGCCTTTGCCCTTCTTGGCTTTCTTGCCCTTCTTCTTTTTCTGTGCCACCAGAAGGTTCAGCTTCTCTTCAATAAACTTCGGGTTCTCGCCGGCCTGGATGGCCTCCACCCCTTCGCAAATCAGCTCGCGGCACAAATACTCCTCGCTGTGGCGAATGCCCAGCTTGTTGGACATGGGGCTGAACAGCAGGTTCGCCAGCATGGAGCCATACAGCGTGGTAAGCAGGGCCGTGGCCATGGCGGGGCCAATGGCGTTGGGGTCGCTCATGTCTTTCAGCATGTTGATGAGGCCGATGAGGGTACCGATCATGCCGAAGCCCGGGGCAAAGGCGCCGCCCTGATCCATAAAGGACCGTGCCACGCCGTGGCGCTCGTCCAGCTTGTCTAGCTCTGCCTGCAGCAGGTTGTGCACCTTTTCGGGCTCCACGCTGTCCACTACCAGCATCAGGCTGGATTTTAAGAACGGGTCACTAGCCTCGGCCAGTTTGTCCTCCAGGGAAAGCAGGCCCTTGATGCGGGCCTCCTTGGCAAACTCCACAATCTGGTCGATGTAGTCGTCGGGGTCGTATTTACTGGGCATAAAGCAGATGGACACCCACTTGGGGAACTTGGCCCAAGAGGAGATGGGGAAGGCAATCATCAGCGCCGCGAAACACCCGCCAATGGTGATGGCGATGGAAGGCACGTCGATGAAGCTGTCGGTAAGGTTGGAGATGCGGAACGCACCCAAATCCCTGAACTGGGTCAGTTCATACGCCTCGTAATTCGCCATGTTCTCTTCGTACTCTTTGTAGGCCTTGTCGTAGTCCTCTTTGCTCATCCAGGCCTCATTAGGGGCCACCGGGGGCTTTGGCTCTGTGGTAAACCCAATGCCGAACACCATCAGACCGAGACCGACCACAAGGCCGATGACGGTCATGATATCGAAGGACTTTTTACCGCCCTTTTTCTTTTTCTTCTTGCCGCCCTCTTCGTTCAAACCTCGTCCCTCCTCAGCATGCCCTCAAACAGGCTGCGCTTATAGGCCACCGTGGCACGCACCACTTCCTGCACGCTTTCCCGCACAATATAGATATTGCCGGTGGTAAGGCGTATGGTGGTGTCCGGGTTTTCCTGTATGGTCTCAATCAAGTCGCAGTTCAGCACAAATTCGGTTTTGTTCAGCCGTGTTAGTGTAATCACGCCGCGCCCTCCCTCTTTTTGGGGCTTCTGCCGCGGCCAAAGGGGAAAAGCTGTTTTCCCCTTTGGCCGCGGCAGCAGTTTCCCGCTGCCGCAGTTGGTTTCTTAACGTTTCAGGTTTATAAGCTCTTCCAGCATGGTGTCGGACACGGTGATGATACGGCTGTTGGCCTGGTAGCCGCGCTGGGTGGTAATCATGTCGGAAAATTCGCGCGAGAGGTCCACGTTCGAAAGCTCCAGAGAGCCACCCACCAGCTGGCCTGCGCCGCCCTGGCCGGGCTGGCCCAGAACAGGTATGCCGGAGTTGGCGGACTCGGTGAAGTTGGAGGAACCCGCCTGGTTCAGGCCCGCGGGGTTGGCAAAGGTGGCAAGGTCTATGCGGCCAATGGTAACGGTTTTGCCCTGGCTGTCCAGCCCGGTGATGATGCCGTTGGTGGCGATGTAGATGGCCGTCATGTCGGCGATGGTTTGCGCGCCGCCCGCGGTGCCGCCCCGCAGGGCAAACGCCGTGCTGGAGAAGCCCAGCGCGTTGCTGGCGGCAGAGGCCTTCGCCGAGGGAGCGGTGGTGCCGTCGCCCAAATCTGCGCCGGCCACGGGGGCAAAGCTGCCGGCCACGGGGGCCGTGCCGTCGGTGCCGCTCACGGTTTGGGTGGTGCCGTCATACTCCACGGCGGGGGCGGTGGTGGTGCCCACGGCTTTGGCGGTAAGCACCAGCTCGGCGCCCACTATGGCGGCGTCATACGCGGTGTTGGCGCTAATGGCGGCCAAGAAGTTTATATAGTCGCTCTCGTTCGCCGCGGGGGTGTAGGTATAGCCGGCCACCTCATAGTCTGTGCCCGCGGTCATAGGAAAGCCGGGAGGGTTCACGCTGTACTTGCCCTTGGTGCCGGCGCTGCCGCCCCAGGCGTCATAAATCACGTCAAAGCCGGGCCGGGCCAGCTCTATCACATCGCTGTCGTCTGCGCCGTTCTGCAAAAAGAACTTGCCGCTGCCGCTTTTGCTGCTGTCTACGCTGCCCTTGTAGTCCACGCCGTCAATGGTAAGCACAAAGTCGAAGGCCTGGGTGGTGGTGTTGTACTCACAGGTGAAGTTCTGAATCTGCGGGTCGTCGGAGACAAAGTCTTTGCCGAAGGTGTTGCCCACCTTGCCGGTGGGGTACACGCCACCGAAGATACGGTCACTCGTGGTGAACTTGGCACTGCCCAGCTGCACGCTGTAATCCACCGAGACGAGGTCCGACGCTTTGTAGCCGCCTGCGGGCATGTTGCCCGCCAGGAAGGGGTCGTCTGCGGCGGGGCCGGTGTAGGAAATTTCAAAACGGCCGGCCGCGTGCTCTTTGTCATCGTTGGCCTTGGTAATGGCGTTGTTGATGGCGTCGTTCAGCGTGGCAAGGTTGGAATACACGTTGTCCGGGTGCATGCTGATGACGATGCCCGTGGTGGAGATGGAGGCCACCACCTCGTTGTCGGACAGGTTCGCGTTGGTGGTGAAGTTGAAGTTCAGGTTGCCGTCTATGGTGGGCTTGCCGGCACTGATGGTAAACTCCAGGCCGTTGATCTGCTGCACCACGCTGGCAGGGGTGGGGTTCACCGGGGGCAGCACCACGCTAATGCGCTCGCTGCCGGGGGCGCGGCCGGTGGGGTCTCCATTGATGCCCAGCACATAGTTGCCCTGCATGTCCACCAGGTTGCCCGCGGCGTCGAAGTTCAGCATGCCGGCGCGGGTGTAGTAGATGTTGCCGCCGGCGTCCTGCACCTGGAAGAAACCGTCGCCGTCTATGGCAAGGTCCATGGTTTGGCCTGTCATGGTAAAGGTGGAGCCATCCATCATAAGGTCTACACTGCCCACCTGGGTGCCGTAGCCCACGGCCGAGGGGTTGGTGCCGCCGGCGGCCGCGGTGGGCGCCGAGGCGGAGGACATGGTTTGATAGTAGATGTCGCGGAAGGTGGTGCGCCCGCTTTTGAAGCCGTAGGTGTTTACGTTGGCAATGTTGTTGCCGATGGTATCCATGCGGGTTTGATGGGTGCGAAGACCCGAAACGCCGGAATACATTGAACGTACCATAAATCAATTCTCCTCTTTATGCTTTGTATGGTTTTTGAGAATTGATACCGCCACAGGACTGCCGCCTTCGGCGCCGCACGCGCCGAGGGACAAAGGCCTTTTCTTGAACCGGCCGCGCACAGCGCGCGGTGCGGCACCCGTATAAGGCGCCGGGCTTTTGGTTCATAGGGAACCCGTCAGTCAGTCGGGGTTCCAAAGCTTCCTGCAATAGGGCCAGCTTTATGCTATGACGGTACCGTCGATATTGGTGAATACGCTGCCTTTCTGTGCCTCGCCGTCTACGGTGATGACCTTGCCGGCCGCCACATTCACGATGTAGGCGCTTTGGTCTATGAGGATGAGAGCGTCGCGCAGGCCTTTTTCCTGGGCCAGTTGCATGCCGGCGTTCAGCCGTTCCATGTTCGGGCGGGAAACGTCAATCTGCCTCTCCATCACTCGGGACACAGCGTGCTTGGAAAATGCGGTGTTGCTGTCCTGCTCCAGTTGCTGCTGCAGCACGCCCAAAAAGCTTTGGGTGCCCTGTGCCGTGCCGGGCGTTTTGCCGGTGGTTTGGGGCTGCAGTGCGGGGGTGCCGGTTACAATGGGGCGGGGCAGGCTGTTGGGGTCAATTACTGCCATAATGCCTAACCTCCTTGTCGGGCATCTGCGCGCAGGGGCCGCTGTTCAGCTTTCCTGCGCTATTTCAGCTTTTCGTAGATTGTGCGGTGCTTTGGTACACGGCCTCGTCGCCATTTTTGTTGCGCACCACTACGTTGATGAAATAGGTCTTGCCCGGCTCCAGCCCAGTGATGTCGTACTCGGTGCCGCTTTGGTTGGCCGCCACCAGGGTGCCCTTTTTCACGTTTTCCACGGTGGAAAAGTCCTGCTGGCCGTCGGTGGTGTAGTAGATGTCGTAGCGCAGTTCCTTGGCAAGCTCGGTGTCACTTACGGGCGGTGTCCAGCGGATAGAGATGTTCTCCTGGCCGGTGCTCTGCACAATCAGCGCAATCTTGTTCGCCTCATCAATGTCCTTTTGGTCCAGCGCGGCGTTGGGGTCGGCAATGCTCATGATATTGCTGAGCTTGTACTGCTTGCCGTTCACGGTGATAGTGTATTCGTCGCCGGAAAGGTCAATTTTGGTAACAATGCCGGTGTCTGTGCTGATTTGCCCGCCCAGGCCGTAAGTTGCCACGGTAACGCTTTTGCCCACAAGGCCCGTCACATAGTTGGTTTGGGAGTAGTGGCTAAGCTCTTGCATGCTTTGCATGGTGGCAAACTGTGCCAGCTGCGAGACGTACTGGGTGTCGTCCACCGGGTTCATGAAGTCCTGGTTGGTCAGCTGGGCAATCATCAGCTGCAAAAAGTCCTCCACCTTCACGCCCTTGTCGTTTTCTTCAAAGGGGGTGTTCACGGTAATGCCATTATAAATGGTAGTGCCGTCGTCTGCGATTCGCATGTGTTCTCCTTTCTTACAGGGTGTTGTGCGCCGGTGTAATTAGATGTAGGCGTCCAGCGCGCTTTGCGGGGTGGCGTATACGGGTGGGGCAGGCATTTCCTGGGGGCTTTGGGCGGCTGTTAGGGGTTCGTCCCGGTAATAGGCCGCGCCGTGCATGGGGGTGTTCTGGCGTTGTTGCTGCCCGCCAAACTGGCCCTGGGCGTCTGCCGCGGTGTACTGCTGCTGCGTTTGGATGGATTCCACCTGTACCCCAAGGGGCTGCAGGGATGCGCGCAGGCTTTCTGCACCATTTGCCAACAGGCTTTGGGTCTCGGCGTTTTGGGCAATGATGTTGAGCATCATGCCGCCCTCGGCGCTGCGGGTAAGCTGGATGGTCACTTCGCCCAGGTTCTCGGGCATCAAGGTCACGGTCAGCTCGCCTTCGCCGGTTTCAATCGCCGCTTGTACGGCATCCCACATCTGAACATCCAGGGCGGGTGCTGCCGGGGCCGGGGCTTGTGGCGCTTCGGTTTGTACGGCCAGCGGCGTATTTTGCAGGTATTCCCCCGCGTTTACGCGCTGCTGCAGCTCGTCCACGTCCAGTGTCTGGTCTGTTACGCCGGTCTGTTCGGTATCGCCGTGTTCCATCTGCTGCTTTACCGTTCGTACCGCCGCTTCAAAGTCGGCTGTGGGTGTGGGCGGGCTGTACTGCACCTCGGTGATGGGAACCTCTGCCTGCGCCGGGGCCTGTGGTGTTTGGGCGCTTGGTGCCGCCTGCTCCGGCAGGGTGAATGTGGCGTCTGTGCCGGTGTTTTCCTGCGGGGTGGGCGTGCCCGTCAACATTTGTAAAATGTCTTGCGGGGCGCTTTGCAGCATCATCTCCAAAAGGGCGTTGCCGCCGTCGGCCGAAAGTGCACCTTGCGCGTTTGCGTCCATTTGTATGCCGGTGGCGTCTTGCATCAAAAAGGCAAATAGCGCAAGCACCTGTTGGCCGGCCACTTCTGCGCCGCTCTCTTCCAAAATCTCCCGCAGGCGGTCCTGCATCTGGGCTATCAAATCCTCCAGCTGCTGCATGCCGCCCGCATCTTCTGTTGAAAGGTTCTTCAGCAAGCTCAAAAGCTGGGCCAGCACCGGGTCGGTAGTAATGGGACGTTCAGCGTCGGCCAAGGCGCCCATGGCCTCGGTCATCATGCCGGCCTGTATGTCCCGCCAGGTAAGGCCTGTCAGGGGCGTGGCACTCGTCTGGCCGTCGGCCGTTTGGCCGCCTGCCAGTTGGGTCAGCAGCATCGCAAAGGTGTTGTCGCCCGCGGGTGCTTCGGTGGTGGTTGTGGTGGCCGTGTTCACCATTTGCAGCGCCCCCGTGGCAATACCCATTGCATACATGTCCATTTTCTCTCACCTCCTTTCCATAAAATACGGTCTTGGTACTCTATGCTTTTCCAAGCGCCTCCGCCTTTGTGTATCCACTCCAGCTTTGGCGTGCAAGCCAACTTTCTTTGCGGCAAGGGGGCCGCGCATATCACTGTGCCTCGTCGCCCTCGCGCTGTTTTTCTACAAACCGGCCGCTTACAATCTCCAAAATGCGCTCGTTCTCTTCGCGCATGCTGTCGGCCTGGTACTCCTCCCACTGGCGTTCGCGCAGCTTTTCAAGGCTTTTCACTTCCTTGTCCAGCTCTATCACCACTTGCATCTGCCGTTCAATCTCAATGTCTTTTTGGGCAGTCTCCCCCTCCAGCTGGAGGATGAGGTTGTGGGCGTTTTCGCGGTAGAAAGAGGTCTTCTTCACTTCCTCTATGCCCACGGCGCCGGCGGCAGCCTTCTGCTGGAACTCCGCCTGGCGCTGCAGCATCTGGCGCTCGGTCTCGTCGCGCCGGCTTTGCAGGGCGTAGCGCTCGGCCCGCAGTTGGGCCAGGGTGTTGCGCTCTTTTTCGTACATGGTGCGCTTGAAGGCCAGCATGCGCTGCAATGTGAAGGCAAACTTTTTGATGGCGTCCCCTTCCTTTGGTGCGGCTAACGGGCCGTCTCAATCATCAGTTGTACCGTTTCGTCGTAGGTGTACTTTTCTTCCACCCGCTGCTGCAACAGGGCGTTGATCTTGTCGTTGTGGGCAATGGCGTCGTCCAGGTTGGGGTTGGTGCCGCTTTTGTACGCGCCGATGGAGATGAGGTCTACGTTGTCGTCGTATACCGCCATCAAATTGCGCATGCGGCCGGCGGCGGCCTTGTGCTCGGGCGTGGCAATGTCGCTCATCAAACGGCTGATGCTTTGCAACACATCGATGGCCGGGTAGTGGTTTTTCTGGGCCACCTTGCGGCTCAGCATCACATGCCCGTCTATAATGCTGCGCACCGTGTCGGAAATCGGCTCGTTCATGTCGTCGCCCTCCACCAGCACGGTGTAAATGCCGGTGATAGAACCCTTCTTGAAGTTGCCGCTGCGCTCAAGCAGCTTGGGCAGGGCGCTGTAGATGGACGGGGTGTAGCCACGGGCCACGGGCGGCTCGCCTATAGCCAGGCCTATGTCGCGCTGGGCCATGCAAAACCGGGTGACGGAGTCCATCATCAAAAGCACGTCTTTGCCCTGGTCGCGGAAATACTCGGCCACGGCGGTGGCACTTAGGGCGCATTTGTTGCGCAGCATGGCGGGCTGGTCAGAAGTGGCGCAAACCACCACACTGCGGGCCTTGCCTTCTTCGCCCAGGTCTCGCTCCAAAAACTCCACCACTTCGCGGCCGCGCTCTCCCACCAGGGCAATCACGTTCACGTCGGCCTTCACGTTGCGGGCCAGCATGCCCATCAGGGTGCTTTTGCCCACGCCGCTGCCGGCAAAAATGCCCATGCGCTGCCCTTTGCCAATGGTGATGAAGCCGTCGATGGCCTTCACACCCATCTGGATAGGGGTGTCTATGCGGGGGCGCTCCATGGGGTTCGAGGGCTCGCCCACCACGCTGTAGCGGATGCCCTTGTCGGGAATGGGCCCGCCGCCGTCGATGGGGCGGCCAAGGGCGTCTATGGTGCGGCCCACCAGCTCATCGCACACGTTGATGGAGAGTTTTTCCCCGGTGTTCACCACCGTGGCGCCAAACCCTATGCCTTCGGTGTCCTCGTAAGGCATCAAAAGCACCTTGTTTTCGCGGAAGCCCACCACCTCGGCGTGCACCTCACGGCCGGCGGCCAAATGCACGCGGCACACGTCGCCTATATTGCTGGTGGGGCCGGTGGCTTCCATCGTCATACCAACGATTTTGTCGATCTTCCCCATGCGGGTGTACAGGTCATCCACCTGCAACATTTGGGAAAACGCACTACGGTTCATCGGCCTCACCTCCCCGTTGGTTTTGCAATTTTTTTCTTACCAGAAAGGCCAACGGCATATTATACCATACCAAATGTGAAAGTTTCTTTAGAAATTTGAATTTTTTGTAAAATACTCCCGCAAATTGGCAAGTTGTGTCTGCAAAGAAGCGTCCATAAGCCCGGAAGGCGTCTCTATCTGCACCGTGCCCGGCGCCGTGGATACCCCACTGATCTCTATGCCCGGCTGGCCGGCGTAAATTTCGGTCAATTTGTCTATCAGGCGCACCATCTCCTGTGACACTTCCACCCTTATCCACGCCTCGTTGCGCACGCTTTGCACCGCCTTTTGCACCATGTCGGCCATCACGGCGTCGTCCTCGTCCACCTTTTTGGCCAGCACCTTCGATGCGATCTCCAGCGCCATCCATTTCAGCTGCGTTTCATACTCCGCCTCAAAGCCGGCCCGGCCACCCTCAAAGTCGGCAATGGCGGCCTCCAGCTGGCCCGCGGCCTGCTGCATGTCGCCCACCACGGCGGCAAAGCCCTCTTTGCGGCCCTCCTCGGCGGCGGCAGCGCGCAGCCGTTCCGCCTCATCCTGGATGCCCGCCAGCGCCGCGGCCTTCTGCTCCTCCGCCCCACGCACCGCGTCCTCCAAAATGCGGCCCGCCTCGGCCATGGCCCCCTGAATAATCTCCTCGCGCAGGGCGTTTTGTTCTGCCGTGCCAAAGCGCACGGCCTCGGGCGCAGGGGCAACGGCGGCGGCATTCATTTGCAGGGCAGGCTCGTCGGTCTCCTCGGGCATAAAACCCTCGTCTTCGGCAGCGGCATCTATTTCTGCAGACAGCAAAGCCCCGTCCTGGTCTTCTATGTCCAGGGCGGCAGGGTCTGCTTTTTTGGGGGGTTGCTTCGTGGGGACGATATCCCGGATCTTCACGACGTCGTCGGTGAAGTGGATGCCCCCGCTGCGCACAATCTTAGGCAATCACCTCATCCTTTCCGCCCTTGCTGATGACAAGCTCGCCTTCTTCTTCCAGCCTGCGGATGGTATCTACAATACGTTGCTGCGCTTCTTCCACGTCCTTCATGCGCACGTTATGCAGGTATTCTATGTCGCTTGCAATGGTCTCTTGCGAGCGCTTGGACATGTTCTGGAAAATCACACGGGACACCTCTGCGTTGCCCGCCTTGAGGGCCACGGCCAAATCCTTCGTGTCCACATCGCGCAAAAAGCGCTGGATGGAGATGTCGTCCAGGTAGATGATGTCTTCGAAGACGAACATCAGCTTGCGAATGTTGTCGGCAAGCTCGGGGTCTTTCACGGCCAGTTCGTCGAAAATCTGCTTTTCCGTGCCACGGTCCACGTTGTTCATAATCTCGGCCACATAGGGCACGCCGCCCAGCTCCATCAGGTCCACGCTTACAATGTTGCCGAACTTCTTTTCCAGCGTGCTTTCCACCACACTAATCACATCGGGGGAGGCACGGTCCAGGTTGGCAATGCGCTCCACCACGTCCAGTTGGGTCTCTACGGGCAGCTCGCTGATGATCTGGCTGGCCTGGTCGGCCTTGGCGTAGGACAAAATCAGCGCGATGGTTTGCGGGTGCTCGTTCTGTAAAATAGAGAGCAGGTTCTTATAGTCCGCCTTGCGGATGAAATCGAAGGCCTTGGTGCGCAGGCTCTTGCTCACACGCTCCATCAGGTTGGCCGCCTGCTGGGGGCCAAAGGCCTTCTCCAGCACGTCGCGGGCATAGTCCACCCCGCCCTCGGCAATCACCTTTTGGGTAACGCACAGACCGTAAAAGTCGTCTATAATCTCTTTCAGCTCGTCCGGGGGCATGTTCTCCAGCTTGGCCACTTCCAGGCTCAACTGCTCTATCTCGTCTTCACGCAGGTATTTGTACACCTCGGCGGCTTCGTCTGTGCCCAGCGACACAATGATGGCCGCGGCCCGGTTTTTGCCCGAAGCTTTGCTTTTGGCCATCTGTCAGTCCCCCTCCTTCAGCCAGTTGCGCAGCAGGTTGGCCGTAATCTCCGGGTTGTTGCGGGCAAATTCCCGCACCTCGCCCGCAATGGCATCCTCGCTCTGCTCGCTTATGGCGGCGTTCTTCAACTGCCGCTTTCGCTCCTCTATCTCGGCCTGGATGCGTTCGGCCTCGGCCTGCTCGGCCTCCTGGGCGGCTGCCACAAGGGCCAGCTTCCGTTTTTTGCCGCGCCGGCGCAAAACCAACAGCAGGATGAGCACCACCAGAATGACGGCGATGACCGCGATGCCGATGTACAGGAACAGGGGCGGCAAGTTGCCAAAGATATTCTCGAAGAAGCCGGGGGTTGTCACCACTTCGTCCGGCGGCACCACAAAGTTCTGCACGGTGATGTTCTCCAGCGGGATGCTGGTGCCGTTGGCCAGCAACGTGCGGATAGACTGCAGCGTATCCGCCGAGGCCGTGTCCAAAATCACCACGCCCATGGACACACCTGCTAGCGAGGGGCTTGCTTTTTCAATCTGTTTCAAAATATAGCTTACGGCATAGTCCTTATAGTGGTGATAATCCGCCGCTTCAGGCACACCATCGCCGTTTTCGTCCACATAAATGGGCACGTCGGTATTGTCGGTCTCGCCCACCACACCGGCAATCAGGTCAACCATCCCCAGGATGAGGTCCATCTCCTCTTCATCCAGCACGCCGCGGCCGGTACCATTCCAGTCCTGGTACTCCTTGATCTCGGTGACCATCGCGTCAAAATCCAATGCCACGGTGCAGGTCACACGCAGTTTCTCTGTGTTGGGGTACGGGCCGGAGAGCAGCTCCAGCGCCTTGCTGCGCAACCGCGCCTCCACCTCGGCCTCCAGGTTCAGCCGCTCCAAAAAGCTATCGGCCACCGAGGCCGCAGCGTTGTATTCCTCCCCGGCGGCGGCCAGCAAATTGCCGTTCTGGTCCACCACCGAGACATCGGTGGCGTCTATACCCACCCCCGCCGAAACGATGTTGCGCACGGCCGTTACCTGCCCGGGCCCCAGCGCATAACCCTGGTTCATGTGGATGGTGACCGAGGCGCTGTTGCGGGTAGAGGCGGTGTCCCACATCCGGTTGGACTCCGTGTTGATATTCAAACTGACGATGGCGTTTTGCACGCCGTTCAAAGTCTTCAGGGTGTCCTGTATGCGGTTTTGCTGCTGCTGCACCCAGGCCTTGCGCTTTTCATACTCTGTGGTGGTAAGGCCGCTGGCGTTGTCCATAATGCTGTAATCCAGCGTGGTGCTGGGGATGTTCTGCAGCGCCAACTGGATCATGGCCTGGTTCAAATCCTTCGAGGGCACCTCCAGCTGGCCCTTGTCGTTCACGCGGGAGTTGATGCCGCTGGTGTTCAGCGCCGCCATACCCCGCACGCTCTCGTCGTTGCCCATGGCCTCGTACACAACCACATACCGGCCGCCCACTACATTCAACACGATGACCAGGCCCACCGCCAGCGCGATAAGCCCAAGGCCAATTATGAGGATGCGTTTCCGCAACTGGGCATCCTGCTTTTCCCAGGTTTCTTTCAGCTTGTTGAAAGCGTCTTTTACCTGGTTGCCCACCGCCGCAACTCGTTCGTTCATGCAGTTCTTCCTTCGCCGGGGTTGCCGGGCGTTCTGTTATGGCGCGCGCCCCGAAACCTTATTCTCATAAACTAAACCGTCAGATGGACATGCGCATCAGCTCGTTGTACGCCCGCACGATGGAGCTGGCCACACCCGAGGTAAAGCTGACCGCGGTGTTGTACTTCACCATATCAATGGCGCCGGTGTGCAAGTCATCGCTTTGGCCCACTGCAAGGTTGTACATGCTATCCTGGGAAATCTCCCCGCTGGCCGCCATGTTTTGCACGGCATCCTGCAGGATATTTGCAAACGGGGAAAGCGCATCAGCCGCACTTTGTGTATTCTGCTTGGCTTTGGGCTCTGTAATAGAGGAGATGGTAGGCAAACTGCTGATGGGCACGATGAAATTGCTCATGGGGCGTTTCCTCCTTATGGTGCGGGGCGCGTTACATTTATAGCGTGTTTTGGTTGTTTTTTGTTCGACGGATGTGTATGGCGCGAAGCGTTTTCCTGTTTTGGCGGCGCTTGCCGCAGCATTCTGGCACATAAAACGCATCGGGCCGGCGCCAGGACATGCTAAGGTACATCGAAAAAGCTGTGCAGCATTCCATTAATTTATGAATATATGTTTGGTTATGTGCACATCCTGCAGCTTTCTCGGTTTTTGGGTTTTTCCTCCGTATGTGCGGGCGCCGCGTACAGGCGCCGCCAGAAAACGGGGCCCCGCCGCGGGCGCGCATGGGGATGAAACCGGCAAAACGGCAGGGACACTGCCGTTTCAGCCAAACTTATTTCGTAATCTCGGCCGCCTTCATTGCCATCGCCTTAATTACGTTCAGGGTGGTAATGTTGGCGTTGTAGCTGTGGCTGGCCGCCATCAAGTCAATGTTCTCCTCGGCACGGTCCACGTTGGGCATCATTACATAACCCTCTTCGTTGGCGTCCGGGTGGGAGGGGTTGTACACCGGGATAA
>JAJDGD010000038.1 GCA_030265505.1 Ruminococcaceae bacterium OttesenSCG-928-O06
TGTAGAACTTGGCCTGCCCGGGCAAAACCAATTCCCCCGCGCCGGGGGCGCCGTATAAAGGAGGAAACGAATGAAAGTTGCGGTGGTAGGCAGCGGCGGGCGGGAACACGCCTTGGTCACGGCCCTTTCCCAAAGCCCTAAATGCAGCGCTATTGTGGCCATGCCGGGCAATGGGGGCATGGCCGGGCTGGCCGAGTGCGTGGACATAAAAGCCGCCGACGTTGCGGGCATTGTGGCATACTGCGCCCAAAACGGCGTGGACTATGTGGTGGTGGCGCCGGAGGACCCCCTGGCCCTGGGCCTGGTGGACGCCTTGGCCGAGGTGGGCATCCCCGCCTTTGGCCCCAGCGCCGCGGCCGCCCGCATAGAGGCCAGCAAGGTGTTCTCTAAGGCATTGATGGAGAACTATGGCATTCCCACCGCGGCGCACAAAAGCTTTACCCAAATGGGGCCGGCCATGGCCTATATTTTGCAGCAGGGCCGCTGGCCCGTGGTGGTGAAGGCCGACGGCCTGGCCACCGGCAAAGGCGTGCTGATTTGCCAAAACGAGGCCGAGGCCGAAAACGCCCTGAAGGCCCTGTTTGAGGAGCGGCGCTTTGGCGCGGCCGGCGCCAGCGTGGTGGTGGAGGAATTCTTGACGGGCCCCGAGGTGAGCGTGCTGGCCTTTTGCGACGGCGAGGCGGTGGTGCCCATGCTCTCCAGCATGGACCATAAGCGAATTTACGACGGCGACAAAGGCCCTAACACCGGGGGCATGGGCGCCATTGCCCCAAACCCCTTTTACACCCCGCAAATGGCGGCGCGCTGCATGGAAGAGATTTTTTTGCCCACCATGCGGGCCCTTGCCGCAGAGAGCGCGCCCTTCAAGGGCTGCTTATACTTTGGCCTGATGCTGTGCGCCGACGGCCCGAAGGTGATTGAATACAACTGCCGGTTTGGAGACCCCGAAACCCAGGTGGTGCTGCCCCTTTTGGAGAGTGACCTGCTGGAAATTATGCTGGCGTGCACCGAAGGCAGGCTTACCCCGGGCATGGTGCGCTTTGCTCCGGGCGCCGCGGCCTGTGTGGTAATAGCCAGCGGCGGCTACCCCGGCGCGGTGCAGGTGGGCTTCCCCATAAAGGGCCTGGCCGCGGCAGAGGGCATCCCCGGGGTGCATGTGTACCACGCCGGCACCCGCCAAAGCGGCGGGCAGGTGCTTACCGCCGGTGGCCGGGTGCTGGGGGTGGCTGCCGGGGCCCCCACGCTGCAAGAGGCCTTGGCCCTGGCATACCAAGGTGTGGCGGAAATCACATTTGAAGGTGCGCAATATCGTACAGATATTGGGAAAGTAGCGCTAGAAGCGATGCAGTAAATGTAGATGTGCCGGGCAAAAGATACCGAGAAAAAGTGTAAAGGCAATGGAGGGCAAGGCATGGTTCACCGTGTGTATGTGGAGAAACAACCACCGTTTGCTGTGGAGGCAAAGGGCCTTGAAAAAGAACTGGTGCAACTGCTGGGCATAACGGGCCTTGCCGGGCTGCGGGTGCTGAACCGCTATGACGTGGAGGGCCTCAGCGAGGTGCAGTTCCGCGCCACCATCCCCACGGTGTTTTCCGAGCCGCCGGTGGACACCGTGCACTACGCCCTACCCGCCGCCGACGCCCTGTTTGCGGTGGAGTACCTACCCGGCCAGTTTGACCAACGGGCCGACTCCGCCGCCGAGTGCATCCAGCTGATTACCCAAAAAGGGCGGCCCACGGTGCAAAGTGCGCGGGTGTACCTGCTGGATGGCCAGCTTGCCCCCGCCGAGGTGGAAAAGATAAAGGCCTATGTGATAAACCCGGTGGAGGCGCGCGAAGCTGACCTTGCCGAGAAGGACACCCTGCAAACGGCCTATCCCGCCCCGCCACCGGTGCCTGTGCTGCACGGTTTTTTACAGATGGAGGCCGCCACCCTGCCCGGCTTTATAGAGGAATATGCCCTGGCCATGGACGCCGAGGACCTGGCCTTTTGCCAGGCGTATTTCCGCGGGGAAAACCGCGCCCCCACCCTTACCGAGCTGCGAATGATAGACACCTACTGGAGCGACCACTGCCGCCACACCACGTTTGGCACGCAGCTGGAAGAGATTCAAATAGAGGACGAAAAAACAGAAAAAACCTATCAAAAATATATAAAGTTGCGCAAAGAGCTGTATGGAGAAAACACCGCCCGCCCCAAAACCCTGATGGATCTGGCCACCATAGGCGCCAAAGCCCTGAAGGCCAAAGGCGCGCTGGACAATTTGGACGAGAGCGACGAGGTGAACGCCTGCAGCGTCAAGATTACGGCGGATAACGACGGCCAGGATGAGGACTGGCTGCTTTTGTTCAAAAACGAGACGCACAACCACCCCACGGAGATAGAGCCCTTTGGCGGCGCGGCCACCTGCATTGGCGGCGCCATACGCGACCCTTTGGCAAACCGGGGCTATGTGTTTGGCGCCATGCGCGTTACGGGTGCCGCCAGCCCCCTGGCCCCGGTGGAAGAAACCCTGCCCGGCAAGCTGCCGCAGTACAAGCTGTGCACCACGGCGGCGGCGGGCTATGCAAGCTATGGCAACCAAATTGGGCTGGCCACAGGGCAGGTGACGGAGATTTACCACCCCGGCTATGTGGCCAAACGCATGGAGGTGGGCGCGGTGCTGGGTGCCGTGCCGGCCAAAAACGTGGTGCGGGAAGTGCCCGCCCCCGGGGACGTAGTGCTGCTGTTGGGCGGGCGCACCGGGCGTGACGGCTGCGGCGGCGCCACGGGTTCCTCTAAGGCGCACGACGCCGGCAGCCTGGAAAGCTGTGGCGCCGAGGTGCAAAAGGGCAACCCCCCGGTGGAGCGCAAACTGCAGCGGCTGTTCCGCAACCCGGCGGCCTCGCGCCTGATACGCCGCTGTAACGACTTTGGGGCCGGCGGCGTTTCGGTGGCGATAGGCGAGCTTGCCGACGGTGTAGAGGTAGACCTCGACGCCATCCCCAAAAAATACGACGGGCTGGACGGCACCGAGCTTGCCATAAGCGAAAGCCAGGAGCGCATGGCCGTGGTGGTGGCCCCGGCGGATGTAGACGCCTTTTTGGCCCTGGCTGCCGAGGAAAACCTGGAGGCTACCGCCGTGGCAAAGGTAACGGCGGAAAAACGCCTGGTGATGCGCTGGCAGGGGCAAACCATTGTGGATGTGGCGCGCACGTTTTTGGCCAGCAACGGCGCGGCGAAAACCGCCGCCGTGCGTGTGGGGCCCCTGCCCGCCCCCACCTTGCCCGCCCCGGCAGGGGCGGGCCTGCAGGAAAAGCTGCAAAGCTTGGTAACGCGCCTGAACGTGTGCAGCCAAAAGGGCCTTACCGAACGGTTTGACTCCACCATTGGCGCGGCCAGCGTGCTGATGCCATTGGGCGGGCGCTTCCAGCTTACCCCGGCCCAGGCCATGGTGATGAAGCTGCCGGTGGAGGGCGAAACCCAAACCTGCGCGGGCATGGCCTTTGGCCTCGACCCTTTCATCAGCGAGCAAAACCCCTACCAGGGGGCCTGGCTGGCCGTGGCCCACAGCGTGGGCAAGCTGGTGGCCAGCGGCTTTGCCCTCTCCGACATCCGCCTTTCCTTCCAGGAGTATTTTGAGCGCCTGCGTCAGGACCCCGTGCGCTGGGGCAAGCCCTTTGCGGCCCTTTTGGGGGCGCTGGCCGCCCAGCTGGATTTGGGCTGTGCCGCCATTGGCGGGAAGGACAGCATGTCCGGCAGCTTTGAGGAGCTGGACGTACCGCCCACGCTCATCAGCTTTGCGGTGGCGCCCGGCCGCGTGGAAAACATTGTGGGTAACGAGTTCCAGCTGCCCCTAAGCCGGGTGGTGGTGCTGCGGTGTGCCGGCAGCGGCACGGCGCCCAACCCCACCAGCTACCGCCTGGTGCTGGCCCAGCTGGAAAAACTCATTCGCGAAAAGCAGGTGCTTAGCGCCTATGCGGTGGGCACCGGTGGCATTGCCGAGGCGGTGTTCAAAATGTGCCTGGGCAACCGGGTGGGCTTTGCTGTAGACGCCGCCTTTGACGCCGCCCGCCTGTTTGAGCCCGCCTTTGGCAGCTTTGTGGTGGAACTGCGCGGCGAGGCGACGCTGGGCGAAGTGCTGGGCGAGACCACGGGCCGCTACACCTTTGAAGCCGCGGGCGAAAAGGCCGACATGGCCGCTTTGCAGGCCGCATGGGAAGGCGTTTTGGAGCCGGTGTTCCCCACCCGCCCCGCCGCCCAAAACAAAGCAGAAAGCGAAGCGCAGGAGGTGCAGGCCTATGCCTTTAGCATAGCCGAGGCGCACCGGGCCGCCCCGAAGGTGGGCGTGGCCCGCCCGAAGGCGCTTGTACCGGTGTTTCCCGGCAACAACTGCGAGTACGACACCGCCCGGGCCCTGCGCCGCGCCGGGGCGCAGGCCGAGATATTTGTGGTGCAAAACCTTACCCCGGCCCAAGTGGCCGAAAGTGCCGCGGCCCTTGCCCAAAAGATAGCCCAAAGCCAGATGGTGGTGCTGCCGGGGGGCTTTTCCGGCGGGGATGAACCGGAGGGCAGCGCCAAGCTGATTGCGGCGTTCTTCCGCGGGGGGCAGGTGGCCGAGGAAGTGGCCCGTTTGCTACAAATGCGCGACGGCCTGATGCTGGGCATCTGTAACGGGTTTCAGGCACTTATCAAGCTGGGGCTGCTGCCCCACGGGAAAATCACCGACATCACGCCCGATTCCCCCACACTCACCTTCAATACCATTGGCCGCCACCAAAGCATGTTGGTGCGCACGCGCATTGCGTCAAATCTTTCGCCGTGGCTGGCCAAAGAGGAAGTGGGGGCCATCCACACCATTGCCATAAGCCACGGCGAGGGCCGCTTTGTGGCCGGTGAAGACCAACTGCGCACCCTTGCCGAGAACGGGCAAATTGCCACACAGTATGTGGACGTTGCCGGCAAGCCCACCATGGATATTGCGGGCAACCCCAACGGCAGCGCCTTTGCCATCGAGGGGCTAACCAGCGCCGACGGGCGCATTTTGGGCAAGATGGGGCACACCGAGCGTATTGGCGACGGTGTGTACGCGAACGTGCCGGGCAACAAGCACCAAGCCCTGTTTGAGGGGGGCGTGGCGTATTTTGCCCTGTAGGGCACACGCGGCGAGGGAACGATGCGCAAACACACGAAAAACCGGGAGAGATAAATGCCATACGAGCGCTATACATCCCCCTTCGAGGCGCGCTATGCCTCGGCACAGATGCAGTATATTTTTTCCGCCCAGAACAAGTTTGGCACCTGGCGGCGGCTGTGGGTGGCCCTGGCCCGGGCCGAAAAGGACGCCGGGCTGAATATTACCGACGAGCAGATTGCCCAGATGGAAGCCCATGTGGAGGACATCAACTACGCCGCGGCCGAGGCGCGAGAGCGCGAGGTGCGCCACGACGTGATGGCCCATGTGTATGCCTACGGCCTGCAGTGCCCGGCGGCAGCGGGGATCATCCACCTGGGGGCAACCAGCTGCTATGTGGGGGACAATACCGATATTTTGGTGATGAAAGCAGCCCTTTTGCTGGTGCGGCAAAAGCTGCTGGGGGCCATGGCGCTGCTGGCCGGCTTTGCCCGGCAGTACAAGGCCATGCCCGCCCTGGCCTACACCCACCTGCAGCCGGCCCAGCCCACCACCGTGGGCAAGCGGGCCGCCTTGTGGCTGCACGATTTTTACCTGGACTTTTGCGAGGTGGAGCACCGTTTAGCGCACCTGGCCCTTTTGGGAAGCAAAGGAACCACCGGCACCCAGGCCAGCTTTATGCAGCTGTTTTGCGGCGATGAAGAAAAGGTGTTGCAGGTGGAGGCGCAGATTGCCAAAGAGATGGGCATGGAAAAAATTGTGCCGGTAAGCGGGCAAACCTACCCCCGCAAGCAAGACTATTTTGTGTGCACGGCCCTTTCGGGAATTGCACAAAGCGCCAGCAAATTTGCCAACGATTTGCGCATCCTGCAGAATTTCAAGGAGATGGAGGAGCCGTTCGAGGAAGCGCAGATCGGCTCCTCTGCCATGCCGTACAAGCGCAACCCCATGCGGGCCGAGCGCATCTGCGCCCTTTCCCGGTACATCATAACCACCAGCCAAAACCCGGCGTTTACCGCGGTGGGCCAGTGGTTTGAGCGCACGCTGGACGACAGTGCCAACCGCCGAATAGCCGTGGCCGAGAGCTTTTTGGCCACCGACGCTGTTTTAGACCTTGTTTTGAACGTGTGCAACGGCCTGGTGGTGTACCCCAAGGTGGTGGCCGCCCGCCTTGCGGCGGAGCTGCCGTTTATGGCCACAGAGAATATTTTGATGCAAGCGGTGCAGGCTGGGGGCAACCGGCAGGCGCTGCACGAGCGCCTGCGCACCCACAGCCAGGCCGCCGCTCGCGTGGTGAAAGAGGAGGGCGAGCCGAACGATTTGCTGATGCGCATTGCGGCCGACGACGCCTTTGGCCTTGCCTTGCCCCAACTACAGGCGCAATTGGCCCCGGAAAAGTATATTGGCCGCGCGCCGCAGCAGGTGGAGGACTATTTGCGCGATGTGATAGACCCGGTGCTTGCCGCAAACGAGAAGGACATTGTCCCACCGCCCAAACTGAACGTGTAAAAGCCGCGCCAAGGTGCGGCCTAAAGAAAAAGGCCCCCTTGGGACGCCCCTGATAAAACAGGTTGGGTTTTGCCTTAGCCATTTGCGCCATTATACGTTCAAACACCCCCGGTAATCCACCAAGGATTGCCGGGGGTGTTTTCCTCTATACTGGCATCAAATGGCTGGGGCAAAACTTCTGTGAGGCGCAAAACAGGGAAGTTTGGATGGATTGCATGGAAAAATGCTGCAGGGGTGGGTGGCAAGGCGTTTTGATGCCGCAGGCCGCCAAAATCCCCTGTTTATGCGGCCAACATCTTTTACCAGGTGTGCCCTTTACGGGGCCTTTTCAATGGAGATGCCGATGACGGAATCGTAGAAAACCATCATGTGGGGCAGGCTTAGCGCGCCGTCGCCGGTGCGCAACACCACGTCCACCAGCATAAAGCAGCCGTCGTTGCCGCCAAGGGGGCTTTCCGGCTGGAACTGTGCCTCATACGCCGTAAAGGCGGCGCGGTTGATGCCCGCATAAACCGACGGGCCCTCCATGGGCTGGGGCACGGGCGTGCCGGAAACAAGGCCCGCGGCGGTAAGCACCACCAGCACGTCGCCGGGGGCCACGGCGTCGGCATAGCCGGCGCACAGCATTTTCTTAAACGTAGGGCTGGGCATAGTCGTCACTCCTTACAAGGGGGTTTTGCGGCGCCTAAGTGGGGTGCCGCGCGGTTTTTTGTGCTACTGCACTACTGCGCGGAAAGGCCGCCTCAGCCGGGCTTTTCCACCCGCTGCAAAAACAGGCGCTTTTCAAAGCCGCCTTTTTCCGCCAGTTTTTCGGTGCGGGCTTTTTGAAAGGCCTCTACGCTTACCCCCATCTCGCTAAGAAGGGCGTGCATCACCTCGCCCACATCCACCAGTTCGTCCAGGGTGCCGGCGGCAATAAACTCCTCGGTTTCCTCCCGCAGCTTTTCCCGCAAAAGCCGGGCGTATTCCTCGCGGCTTTCCACGGTGCGCACCACGGCGGTGCCGCCCTGGGCCTGGATGATAGCGGGGATCTTATCCCGCACCAGCTTGTTGTACACGGTTTCCATGCTTCACTCTCCTATGATTTTGATCAGCGCGCGCTTTTTGCGCTTGCCGTCCAGCTCGTAGTAAAAAATCTGTTCCCAGGGGCCAAAGTCCAGCTGGCCGGCGGTAACGGCCACCACCACCTCGCGCCCCATGATGGTGCGTTTTAAGTGGGCGTCGGCGTTGTCCTCGTAGCCGTTGTGGCGGTACTGGGCATAGGGTTTTTCGGGGGCCAGCTTTTCCAGCCATGCCTCATAGTCCTGGTGCAGGCCGGCTTCGTCGTCGTTGATGAAAACGCTGGCGGTGATGTGCATGGCGTTTACCAGCACAAGGCCCTCCTGTATGCCGCTCTCGGCCAGGGCGTCGTTTACCTCGCGCGTGATATTGACGATGGCGCGGCGGGCGGGCAGTGTAAAAACCAGTTCTTTGCGGTAGCTTTTCATGGGCAGGGGCCTCCTGTGTGGGTTGCCCAAAGCATACCACACCCCGGGCGCGCTGCGCAATGCATTTTGCGGCGCCAAAAATTGGCGAAGAAAACCCTTTACTTTTGGTTTTGGGGGTGCTATAATCCAACTAGTGTTTTGAATGTACGACGACCTGATTTCACACTTTGTTGTAAAATCATGAGTGCGTTTCATGGCTTTGCGGCACTGGGTGATTTTTTTTGCGCGGCAGGAGAAATACTAATATTTTCAGGAGGTATCTTTGATGAATAAAGGTACTGTAAAGTGGTTCAACGAAAGCAAAGGATACGGCTTCATCTCGAATGACGAGGGCGGCGACGACGTCTTCGTGCATTTCTCCAGCATCATGGTGGACGGGTTCAAAACCCTGCAGGAAGGCCAGCACGTCACCTATGACGTGGAGCAGGACCCCAAAAACGCCGACAAGCTGCGCGCCATCAACGTACAGCCCGTTTGATTTGAACCAAACAAAAATATCCCCCCGCCTTGTGCAGGGGGATATTTTTTATTGCCTGGCGAAGCGAGTGTTGCGCGAAGGCCACCTTCCGTGTAGGCGAACGAAGCCCGAACCAATAAAAGCTTTCTATTCTTTCTTGTGCGCCAAGAAAGAACCAAAGAAGCGCCGGGGGCCCAGCGATGCCCCCGGACCCCCATCGCCATATGTCGCATCACCTAAAAATGCGACGAGCCCGTATCGCCACGGTTGCGGCGAACGGGCAAACGCATTTTCTGTGCGGCGATGCCATTTGAAAAAGCATTGTGCCAAGGTTCGAATTTGGACGCTTCCGCCTAACTGAGCGGAGGGTGAATACCCCCGTCTGCGGCAGGCCCTTACACCGGCAAGGCACCCGGGCGCCCCCGGCGTTTCAGGGGGCCGGCTGCGCGTTTTGTGCCGTGCCCAGCACCGTTACGGTATACTGGCGGGTGCGGGGGCCGTCAAACTCACAAAAAAAGATGCCCTGCCAGCGCCCCAGGCCCAGGCGCCCGGCCTGCACCGGCACCGTTACCGCGGCGCCCAAAACGCTTGCCTTCACATGGGCGGCGCTGTTGCCTTCAAAATGGCGAAAGGCCGCATGGGGCGGGAAACTTTGCCCCAGCGCGTACAAAATGTCGCGGGCCACGTCGGGGTCGGCATTTTCGTTGATGGTGAGGGCGGCGGTGGTGTGTGGGCAATACACACAGCACAGCCCCTCTGCCACGCCGCTTTCATCCACGGCGGCCTGTACCTGCGCGGTAATGTCGGCCATCTCCTCGGCGCGGGTTTGCAGGTGCAGGGTTTTCATGGCTGCGTCTCCTCTTCGGCGGGCACCTGCGGTGCGGCGGCATCTTGTGTGGCTGGGGCATCCTGGGCAGGGGCGGCGTCCGGTTCTTTGGCGGGCAGGGCGGGCAGCAGTTTTTCTGCCACCCAGCCGCGCCCGTGGGTGGTGAAAAAGTACAGGGTAATGCGCCTACCCGCCGCTGCCGCAGCGTCGATGGTCAAATTGCCGTCCTCATCCGGGAAGGGGTAGTAAAACTTGCGCTGGGCGCCGCTGGCGTAGGCAATGCCCTCGCTTAGCGTGTAGCACACGGTGGCGGGGGAATAGCCCGGCGCGCCAAAACACGCGGGCAAAAGCTCTACTTCGCCCCAGCGCATGTTCAATACGCCGTTTTCGGCGGTAAGGCTGGCAATGCTGCGCGCCGGGCGCGCGCGGCCGGCGGTGCGGGTGCCCTTTGCCATAAACAGGGCCAGCCCGGTGTATATTTTGGCAAAGGCCGCCAGGGGTATCTCGCTGCGTACCGCTGCGTCGGCCGAGGCCTGGGGATTGTGCATCACCACATACTCGGTGCCTTCGCGCCGGGCAAAGCCGCACACCACCACCAAGTGGCCGCTGCTGCCCACGGTGGCCCCCTCCAGCACCGGGGGCTGGGGCCTGTCGTCAATTTCGTCCGGCTGCTGGCCGGGCAGGCTGGGCGCGCGGTAGTGCACGCGGGCCGCCACGGCCCGGCCTTGCCAAACCTCGCGCCGCAAAGCGGCCAGGCCCGCATAGGCCACATGGCAGGCAAAGCCGTACATGCCCCCGGCCGCGCACAAAAAGCTCAGGTTGGCATAGCTGCCGCTTTGCCCGTCGTAGGCGGCGCGGGCCACCTCCTCGGGCAACAGGTCCCGCCCCCAGCGGTTCAGCATCATGGTAAGGCTGGTGGCGCCTGCAATGCGCCCGGCAATGGAGGGGTCCCGCGTTTGACAGGAGTACGCAGGGATATCCAGCACCCTGTCATAGGCAGAGGCCTGGCGGTCCATCTGCTGGGCGGCGTTGGTAGAGAGGGCCAACAGCCGCACCGTGGGGGTAAGGCGCAAGTCCTCGCTGAACAACAGCACCCGCATCTGGCACATGTCGGCGGCGGGGCAGCCGTCGGCCAGGGTAAGGCTGCCGCCCTCCACCCGGGCAATGGCGTCCTCGGCCGGCGCCGGCGAGGCCACGTCTATATATGGGCTCCACCGGCCAAAGCCGAACCACCGGCTCCACCGGCCGTCGGCCGAGACCCGCACCTGCATCTCCACGCTGGTGCCGGCGGGGGTGTCTGCATTCCAGCTGGGCAGCAGGCTAAAAAACGCCTCGCAGGGCCAAGCGGGGCTGGTATAGCTGCCCAGCTCGGGAAAATGGCCCCCCTCGCGCACCAGCTGTATGCCCCCGTCCTCCATCACCGTGTTGTCGAAGAACCCGGGGGCGAAATCCGTCACGTTTTGTAAAAGAAAAAACCTGCCTGCCATCTTGCACCTTCTTATGCAGTCTGCTATCCTTTAGGTGTTCTTTGGGGTTTTCGGCCCAAAGGACGCGGAAATTTATGCGGCGGGCCGCGCGGTTGCGGCAGGCTTCGCCGTTTTTATTGGGAACGGTGTTCTATACTCAGTCTAAGGCAGCGGGCGGGGCCTGTCAAGCCGCCGGCAAGGAAAGGGAACACGATACTATGGAATTTTTTGAGAGTTTGCACCCGGTGGCCCTGGCGGCGCTGGGCACGGGGTTCACCTTTTTTATGACGGCTTTGGGCGCCGCCATGGTGTTTTTTATCCGCGATGAAAACAACGCCAGCCTGCAGCGCATTTTTTTGGGCTTTGCCGCCGGGGTGATGATAGCCGCCAGCGTGTGGAGCCTGTTGATTCCCGCCATAGAGCTGGGGGAGGAGCTGGGCATGCCCGGTTGGCTGCCCGCGGCGGGCGGTTTTGTGCTGGGGGTGGTGTTCCTGCTGCTGCTGGACACCATCATTCCCCACCTGCACCCCGGCAGCACAGACAGTGAGGGCCCCAAAACCAAGCTGCCCGGCAGCACCCTGATGGTGCTGGCGGTAACGCTGCACAACATCCCCGAGGGCATGGCCGTGGGCCTGGCCTGCGCCATGGCGGCGTCGGGCACGGGCAGTGCGGCGGCGGCCATTGCGCTGTGCATCGGCATGGGGCTGCAAAATTTTCCCGAGGGCGCAGCCGTTAGCCTGCCGCTGCAAAAAGACGGGTTTTCCAAGGGCAAGGCCTTTGTATATGGCGCGCTTTCCGGCTTTGTGGAGCCTGTGGGCGGCATTCTGGCCGTGCTGGTGGCCGGGGGCATTGCCCCGCTGATGCCCTGGTTTTTAAGCTTTGCCGCCGGCGCCATGATGTATGTGGTGGTGGAGGAACTGATTCCCGAGGCGAATTTGGGAGAGCACTCCAACAGTGGCACCATAGGGGCCCTGGCCGGGTTTTTGATTATGATGATACTGGACGTGGCGCTGGGCTGAAGCGCGCCGAAAACCGCCCACAGGAGGAAGTTGCATGAAGCAGGTGGAGGCTGACCATTTTACGCGCTTTGCGTTTCCCACCGCCCTGCGCGCCAACGCTTCGGGGGCCCTGGCCTTTCGCACAAAGCGCGCCAATATGCAGGAAAACCGCTACGATACCAGCCTGTGGCTGTACCGCGGCGGCACGCTGTGCTGCCTTTCGGAAAACGGCGGCGTGCAGGGGCACTGGTGGGCCGGGGCGGATACCCTTATTTTGGCCCGCCCGGGCGATGAGGCGGATAAGGCGCGTGCCGCACAGGGCCTGCCCTTCACACTGCTGCAGGCCCTGCCGGTAAATGGCCCGGGCGAAGCGCGCGAGCTTGCCCGCCTGTACATGGAGGTAGAGGACGTGCTGCCCCTGCCCGGCGGCCGGCTGCTGCTGCACGCCCGGTGCAGTGCCGACGCCGAGGCCGCCCTGCAAGAGGCCGGCGGGGATGTAGATGCCGCCGCGGCCCTGCTGGTCGAGCGCGCCGCCTGCACGGTGGTGGAGGAACTGCCCTTTTGGGAGAACGGCGCCGGCTACACCAGCCGGGTGCGCCGCCGCCTGTATGTGCTGGAAAACGGCACCGCCACCGCCCTTACCGACGCCGCCACCGAGGTGGCCGCAGTGTACCAGGTGCCCGGCGGGGCCTGTTTTGTGGCGAAGCGCTATACCGCCAGGGCCCCGGTGGAGGACGGGCTGTTCTTTTTAGACGAAACCAGCCTGGAAATAAAGGAACGCACGTTTGCGGCGCCCTTCCGGCACGACGGCGTGGCCGCCCTGCCCGATGGGGAACTGCTTGTCCTTGGCAGTGACATGAAAGAGTACGGCATCAACCAAAACCCCGCGTTTTACCGCCTTGCCCCCGGGGGCACAACCACCTGCCTGTACAAGGACGGCCTGTACTCTGCCTACAACGGCGTGGGAAGCGACCTTTCCATGGCGGCCTATGCCCGCCCGGTGGCCGCGCGGGGGCAGGTGTACTTTGTGTCCACCCTTGGCGAGGACAGCCATCTGTTCTTCATCGATGGGCAAAGCGGGGGCATCACGCAGTGCACGGTGGCACCGGGCGCCGTGGCCGAGGTGGCCGCAGCCGGAAACGAGCTTTACTTTATAGCCATGCGCGGGGTTGCCGGGCCCGAGGTATACCGCCTTTGCCCCGACGGCAGCGAAGAAGCGGTGACGGCCTTCAACACCCATCTGCAAAAAGAATATGCCTACGCGGCGCTTACGCCGGTGGCTTTTGCCAACCGCGAAGGCACTGAGATACGCGGCTTTGTGCTGCGGCCGCCCACCCTTGCTGAGGGCGCGCGGTGCCCCGCCATTTTGAATGTGCACGGCGGGCCAAAAATGGCTTATGGAAGCGTGCTTTTTCACGAGATGCAGTACTGGGCGGCCCAGGGCTTTGCGGTGCTGTTTTGCAACCCCACCGGGGGCGACGGCCGGGGCGACAAATTTGCAGACGTGCGTGGGCGCTACGGCGAGATAGACTATGAGGACCTGATGGCCTTTACCGACGCGGCCCTGGCGGCCTGCCCGTTTATAGACCCCACGCGCCTGGGGATAACAGGCGGCAGCTACGGCGGGTTTATGACAAACTGGGTGGTGGGCCACACCCACCGCTTTAAGGCGGCGGCCAGCCAGCGCGGCATTGCCAACTGGGGCAGCATGGCTTGTATATCCGACATCGGCTACTATTTTGAGCCGGACCAGACCGCCGCCACCCTGTGGACGGACGCCGACAAGGTGTGGCGGCAAAGCCCGCTGCGCTATGCCGACAAGGTGAAAACGCCCGTCCTCTTCATCCACAGCGAGGAGGACTACCGCTGTCCCCTGCCCGAGGCACTGCAGATGTACGGCGCCTTGCAGGACTTTGGGGTGCCCACCCGCCTGTGCATTTTTGCGGGGGAGAACCACGAGCTAAGCCGCAGCGGCAAGCCCAAAAACCGCCTGCGCCGCCTGCAGGAGATTACCGGGTGGTTCCAGCGCTACCTTTTAGGATAGGCCGCGGGCCGCAGGCTGTGCCCGGGCCAAACCGCGCGGCTGCTTGATTGCCGAAAACAAAAAATGATGCCGTAACAACAAAACCGCAGGCAAACGCCTGCGGTTTTTATGCTGTATCGTGGGTGCCGGGCCCTAGGCCGCCAGAGGCACCAGTTTCTTTTTTACCTTGAACAGCCGGTACAGCCAGCTGAACTCTGCCATGGCGCAGAACTTGTCTGCCAGGCTTACCACAAAGGTCTCTTTATGCCGGGGCAGCGGGCGCGTAAGCGGCCACATGTGCTTTACAATGATATCGCGCTCCAAATCACTCAGCTCGTGGTTTTTCTCGGCGTTCTCCAGCGCGTCGTGCGGGTGGCGCCAAAGCCGCTTTACACTGGCGCTTTCGTCGGCAAAGTGAAAGTCGTGCAAAAGGCCGGCACGCGCGGCGGCAACATGGTCCAGCCCCAGGCGGCGGCAGGCCAAAAAGCTGATGTAGGACACATAGATGCTGTGGTCCAGGCGGGAGCAATAGTCGCTGTGCTGGCTCACGTCGGCCAGGGCCAACACCTCGGGGTCGCGCAGGATATCGGCAACGATCTCGCCGAATTCGGCGCGGTTTTCAGGTTTCCACATAGGCGAGGGGATCCTCCAAACAGAAAAGTTGACACATCCCTTATATTATACGGCAGCCGGGTTCGAAATCCTACTGGCAGATAGGGTAAAGTTTGCCCCGGA
>JAJDGD010000039.1 GCA_030265505.1 Ruminococcaceae bacterium OttesenSCG-928-O06
GATTCCCAAAACCCATAAGCCCCTATAAGGAGGACTTTTCATGCTGGACATCCGCAATTTGACCAAAGTTTATGCCGGCGGCAAGCATGCCGTGGACGACTTGAGCCTGCAGGTGCAGCCCGGGGAGATCTACGGCTTCATCGGGCACAACGGCGCGGGCAAAACCACCACCCTGCGGGCGGTGGCCGGTATCCTCAGCTTCGAGGAAGGCAGCATTACCGTGGCCGGGCAGGACATTGTGCGCCAGCCCGTGTCCGCCAAAAGGGCCATGGCCTTTTTGCCGGACAACCCCGACTTGTACGAGTTCATGTCCGGCATCGCCTTCCTGAACTTCATCGCAGACATCTATGGCATCCCCGCCGATGAGCGCGAAACACTGATTGCCTACTATGCCGACGCCTTTGAACTGACCGGCGCCCTGGGCAGCCCCATCGCCAGCTATTCCCACGGCATGAAGCAGAAGCTGGCCCTCATCTCCGCCTTTATCCGCAAGCCCCGGCTGCTGATTTTGGACGAGCCCTTTGTAGGGCTGGACCCCAAGGCCTCCTTTTTGATGAAGGGCTTTTTGAACGAGCTGTGCCGCAGCGGCGGGGCGGTATTTTTCTCCACCCATGTGCTGGACGTAGCCGAAAAGCTGTGCCACAAAATCGCCATCATCAAGGACGGGCGCCTGGTAGAGGCCGGCCGTACCACCGATATTGTGGGCAAAAGCTCTTTGGAAAGCGTGTTTTTGGAGCTGGAAGCCGAGGGCGGGCACGAGGACGCGCCCAGCTTTGAGGAGGTGGAGTGAAGGTATGCAAGCTTTTTTTGCCCTGCTGAAAGTAAGTTTCAAAAGCCTGCTGATTACCACCCTGAACTTTGGCCGCGGCAAAAAGCGGCAAAAAACCATCTCGGGCGTGGGGGCACTGGTGCTGCTCTCTGTGCTGATGCTTTTCATCAGCGCCAGCTATTCCTTCAGCCTGGCGTTTGCCTTTGCCGCTTTGGGCGGGCTGGACGTAATGCTGATGCTGATGATCATGATGGCCACATTGTTCCCACTGGCCTTTGTGCTGTTTGCGGGGCAGTCTTTGGTGTTCTCCACCAAAGACGTAGACCTTGTGTTGTCGCTGCCGGTGTCGGCGTTTTCCATCATGCTGGCCCGGGTGCTGGCCCTGTACCTGGAGGCACTTTTGATGTGCGAGTTGCTGCTTTTGCCCGCGGGGGTGGCCTATGCGCTGGCGGGTGGCGCGGCCGGCTTTGCCATTGTTCCCCTGCTGTTGTTGCTGGGGGTGTTTTTGGCCCTGGTGCCCACCACGCTGTCGATTTTGTTCGGCAGCATCGTCAGCCTGGTTGTAGCACGCCTGCGCTTCAAAAACCTGCTGAATATCCTGTTCAGCCTTTTGCTGGTGGTGGGCATCCTGGCGCTCAGCTTCTCGTTCAGCTTCACCATGAGCGCCGGCATGGAACAGACGCTGGACATAGACGGATTGCGCAATTCTTTTGCGCAGGGCTTCCCGCCTTTGGCCTGGGCGACGCAGGCCGCCATGGGCAATTGGGGGCTAATGGCCGCCGTGGCGGCGCTGTGCCTTGCGCCCTTCCTCATCATCACCTGGGTGTTCAGCCGGTTTTACAAAACCATGCTCACCCACTTGGGCAGCCACTATTTGCGGCAGGACTATAAGCTGAAAAGCATGCGTTCCTCCGGCGCTTTTTCTGCCCTGCTGCGCAAGGAGGCCCGCCGCTTTTTCACCACCCCGGCCTATGTGCTGAACTCGGGCATCGGCGTGCTGCTTACCATGGTTGCCTGCGGTGCCGCCGTGCTGTACCGTGGGCGCATCGCCGAGTTTTTGGACGTCATCGTCCAGGCGGAAGGCGCCGCCTTTTTGCAGGACTATCTGGCCGCCATTTTGCTGGCCGCCATTCTGTTCTTCGGCTCCATCACGACCATCTCCAGCGTGTCCATCAGCCTGGAGGGCAACTGCCTGTGGATTTTGAAGGCAGCGCCTGTCTCCACCGGCACGCTGTTTGGGGCCAAAGCCGGGCTGAACACCATCGTCAGCGGCGCCGCCGCCCTTGTATGCATTCCGCTGCTGGGCTGGGCTTTTTCCCTGCCCGCGGCCCAGGTGGCCGCCATGCTGGGTGTGGGGCTGCTGTTCGCCCCGCTCATTGCCATGATGGGCCTGTACATCAATCTTTTGTTCCCGCGCCTGGACGCCGAAAATGAAACCATTGTCATCAAGCAAAGCGCCAGCGTGCTGGTGCACATGGTGGTAAGCTTTTTGCTACTGTTGGCCTTTGGCGGGCTGTTTGCCCTTTGCCGGGTGCTGGGGCTGGGCTTTGTGGCCTTTGGGGGCATTGCCTGCCTTGTGCTGGCGGGCCTGAACGTACTGGCCGCCGTGCTGCTGCGGGGCAGCGGCGCGCGCCGCTTCGCCGCGCTATAGGCGGCTGGGCGGGCCCACCCCGTCCATCACACTGGTGCGAAAAACCCATTTGCCGGCGGGCACGGCCCGCAAAGGAGGGATCTTATGCCGGGCATTCTTGCCGCAGTGTTCAATGTTCTGGTTAGTGTGGTGCTGCCCGTGGCGGTGCTGGCCTGGCTGCTGATAAAAAAGCGGTGGCACCACACCCTGGCCTTTGGTTTGGGGGTGGCGGCGTTTGTCGTCTCGCAAAATCTGCTGCGCTTGCCGCTGCTTTCCTGGCTGGGCAGCCAATTGTCCTTTGTTGCCTTTGCCGCGCGCAACCCGGTTTTGTATACCCTGCTTTTGTGCTTTTCGGCTGGGTTGTTTGAGGAGACTGCCCGCTACGCCGCCATGCGCCTGTTTATGAAAGGCCGCACCGCTCCCTCTTACGGCATCGCATTCGGCATAGGGCACGGCGGCTTCGAGGCCGCGTGGCTGGCCGGCGGGCCCTGGCTTTCCGCTTTGGCAAGCCAAAGCCTCGTGCTGCGCCATACCTCCCCGCTGGACATTTTGCCCTCCGGGGTGGAGCGGCTGTTCGCCATTGCCCTGCATGTGGGGTTTTCCCTGGTGGTGTTGGCGGCAGTGCGGCGCAAAAGGCCCCTACTATGGCTTTTGGCCATCGCCCTGCACGGGGCGGCAAATACCGTTGTGGTTTTCACCCTGCAGTACACCGGCAACGTGTGGCTGTGCGAGGGCGTGATGGCCCTGGCCACCACCGCCGTTTTGTTCATCGCCGCCCGCTTGAGTAAAGACGCACCCACCCAAAAGGAGGAACTGCCATGAAAAAAACCGCCACTCTTGTTCTTGTCTGCCTGCTGGCCCTGGCCCTGCTGGCCGGCTGCGGCGGCGAAAAGCTGCCCGGCGGCCTGGAGGCCGCCAAAATGGAACCCCTTGCCAAAGAACTGTTGGATGCTACCTTTGCCCGGGACTATGACAAAATGGTGCAGCTGGTAAGCCCCGACGGCCCCACCGCCGAGGTGTGGCAAGCCGAGGTGGAGTCCCACCTGGATGCCTTTGGCCCTTTTGTGGAGTATGGAGAGGTAGAGTGCGTACCCTATGAGCACCCCACCATGGGGGATTTGGGCGTTGCCCTAGTGGAAACCGTGTTTGAAAACCAAACGGTGGTGTTCCAGGTGGCCTTCACGCCGGACTATGAGATCGTTCTGCTGGTGTTTTAACGCGTATGGATGTGAAAAAGAACGCTGAACGCTTCACAGGCTTTGCCGCCTTGTACGAGGACGCGCGCCCCGCCGTGCCGGCGTACCCGGTGGGGGTGATTTTGCGCTACCTTGCGCGCCCCGCCGCCCATGTGGTGGACCTTGGCTGCGGCACGGGGCTTTCTACCATGGCCTGGCAGGGCCATTGCACCCAGGTAACAGGCGTTGAGCCCAGCGGGGACATGCTTGCCGTTGCACGGCAGAAACGTGCCGACGGCATCCACTTTGTGCAGGCTTACGCCCACGATACCCCCTTTGCAAACGATGCCACCGACGTGGTGGTTTGCTCCCAGTCTTTCCACTGGATGGAGCCTGTGGTCACCCTGGCCGAGGTGAACCGTATTTTGCGTCCCGGCGGTGTTTTTGCCACCATAGACTGCGACTGGCCGCCCCTCTCTACCTGGCAGACAGACGCCGCCTACGCCCGCCTGTACCAGAAGGTGCATGCGCTGGAGGCCGAGCTGCCCGACGTAAAGGACAGCTTCGTTCGCTTCCCCAAGGAAAAGCATCTACACAACATACAAAGCAGCGGCCATTTCCGTTATGCGCGGGAGGTGATGTTCGCCAACACCGAGCCATGCACCAAGGCGCGCTTTGCCGCGCTGCTGATGAGCCAGGGCAGCCTACAGGGCATTTTGAAGCGCCACCCGCAGCTGCTGGAAAAGGACATTGCCGCCCTGCAAGAGAGCATTGCGGAAGCTTTTCCCACAGAGCCCTTCCCCATTGATTTTTCTTACCGCATGCGCATCGCGGTGAAGTAGGTGCGCAACACAAAACAGGCCCCCGAAAAGTGGGGGCCTGTTTTTTATTCGATAACGGCCAGGAACGGCCAGGTTTTGCCCGGCCAGTGTAAAATATCTTACAGTTTCTCGTGGTATTTCAGCAGCATTACCAGGCCCTTGTCGCGGAAGCGCATCACGCCCTCCACCGTGTTGCCCTGGCTGGGCGGGCGGTTGGCAATGGCTTCGTCCACACCCTGCTGCACGGTGGCAAGCCAGGTCTCGGGGAAGCTCGTCCATGTGGCCATGTCCTCATACCATTTCGTCATGGTTGTGCCCATGTGCTGCATGGCACCACTGATGCCGTGGGTGCCGCCCGCAAGGTTGGATATGGTAACCTGGCCCAGCAGGCCGTAGCGCAGCCCCGGGCCAAACAGCAGCGCCTTGTCCACTTCTTCCACGGTGCACACGCCGCGGTCCACCAAATCGGCCGCTTCGCGAATCACCGCCGCCTGCAGGCGGTTCGAGATAAAGCCGGGGGCCTCTTTTTTCAGCACCACGGGCTCTTTTTGCACAAAACGGTAGAACTCCACGGCTGCATCCAGCACGGCGGGGTCAGTTTTGGGGCCGGCGGTCAGCTCCACCAGGGGAATGAGGAACACCGGGTTGTAGGGGTGGCCACCCACAATGCGCTCGGGGTGCTTGGCCTTGGCCGCAATGTCGGAGATGTTCAGCCCCGAGGTGCTGGAGGCAATCACCGCGTCGGGCTTTGCATAGGTTTCAATAGTCTCGATGATCTGCTGCTTCAGCTCCAGGTTTTCGGGGCCGTTCTCCTGGATAAAATCGGCATCCTTCAGGGCCGCAGCGGGGTCGCTGGTGGCGCTGTAGTTGGCCATGAAGCCGTCCACTTCGGCCTTCGTGTAAATGCCTTCCTCGGCCAAAAAGTCCAGGTTGTGGCGAATGCGCTCTTCCGCCTGCGCAAACAAATCGTCGCTGATGTCGTACATGACCACTTTCAGGCCTTTTTGCAGGAAATTGGTGGCCCATCCGGTGCCAATCAGGCCCGCGCCGTAACAGGTAGTGTTCTTGATCTTCATATCCGGTCCTCCCCTTTTTGGTTGTTTCGGCGGCCTGCTGCACCGCCGTGTACGTTAGATTATACCACAGAAATTTGCATATTGGTATAGTATTTCTGGTGAAATTGCCGTGATAAGCAACACAAAACCGCCCTTCGCGCAGAGGGGCGGTTTTGTGTGTGCAGGTGTTTGGGTTTTACGCTATACCAGCTCAATGATGGCCATGGGCGCGGCGTCGCCGCGGCGGGGGCCAATGCGGGTGATGCGGGTATAGCCACTGGGGCGGTCGGCATAGCGCAGCGAGGTCTCGTCGATGAGCTTTTTGGCCACGCTCTCTTTGGTGATATAACTGAACACCTGGCGCTTGGCGTGCAGGTCCTCCCGCTTGCCAAGGGTGATCATTTTATCGGCCATGGCGCGCACTTCCTTGGCGCGGGTAACGGTGGTTTCCACCTTGCCATATTCAAACAGGTAGGTCACCATGGCGCGCATCATCGCCTTGCGGCTGTCGCTGGGCCTGCCAAGTTTTCTGGTTCCGGGCATTGGGTCGTCCTCCTTTTCGGGTGTTGCGCATTTGCGCTGTGCTGCCGGGTGGGCTTTAGTCCTCTTCGTTTGCCAGCGCAAAGCCCAGCGAATGCAGCTTCTCGGTTACTTCTTCCATGCTTTTGCGCCCAAGGTTGCGCACCTTCATCATGTCTTCCTCGGTTTTGTTCACAAGGTCTTCCACGGTGTTGATGCCCGCACGCTTGAGGCAGTTGAAGCTGCGTACAGAAAGGTCCAGCTCCTCAATGGTCATCTCCAGGGCCTTTTCCTTGCCCTTGTCGTCCTTCTCCACCATAATCTCCGCGTCCATCCCCTCGTCGCTGAGGGAGACGAACAGGTTCAGGTGCTCTATCAAAATGCGGGCCGCCAGGGACACGGCCTCCTTGGCGTTGGAGGTGCCGTCGCACCACACTTCCAAGCTCAGCTTGTCATAGTCGGTAATTTGGCCCACGCGGGTGTTTTCCACGGTGTAGTTCACTTTTTCCACCGGGGTGTAGATGCTGTCTACCGGGATAGACCCCAGGCCCGCCTCGTTCGCGCTTTGCTTGTTGCGCTCGGCCGGCACATAGCCGCGGCCCTTGTCAAAGGTAAGCTCCATAATCAGCCGGCCGTCCTCGGCAAGCTGGGCAATGTGGTGGTCCGGGTTCAAAATCTCTATCTCGGCGTCCTGCTGGATGCTGCCGGCAGTCACTTCGCCCTCGCCCGACGCTTCGATGCGCACGGTTTTGGGCATGTCGGAATACAGCTTTGCGTTGATGCCTTTCACGTTCAAAACAATCTCGGTAACATCTTCTTTCACACCTTCTATGGTGGAAAACTCGTGCACCACGCCGTCTATTTTAATGCTGGTGGCTGCCACGCCCGGCAGCGACGAAAGCAAAATTCTGCGCAAGCTGTTGCCCAAAGTGGTACCGAAACCGCGCTCCAAAGGCTCCACTACAAATATGCCGTGGCGGCCGTCCTGGGAAATTTCCGCTGTTTCTATCCTCGGGCGTTCTATCTCCATCATATATAAACCCTCCATTTAATGAGTTGTTGGTACCGCGCCGGTGCTTTGCGGGGCAGGCGCGGGCACGAGGAAAGCCGGTGCGCCAAGTGGGCGCGGCCGCTTTCCGCAGGCGGGTTATTTGGAATACAGCTCAACGATCAGTTGCTCCTCGATATCAAAGTCGATATCGTCGCGCTCGGGCATCTTGTCGATGGAGACGCTCATCTTCTCATTGTCGCGGCTCATCCAGGCGGGGGTGGGGCGGGCGCTGTTCTTCTCGGCGCTCTCCTTAATCTTGCTGGAATCCACCGATTTGACGCTGACCTTATCGCCTTCTTTCACAAGGAAGGAGGGGATGTTCACAACCTGGCCGTTCACCTTGAAATGGCGGTGCAGCACCAGCTGGCGGGCCTCCTTGCGGCTCATGGCAAAGCCCGCACGGTACACCACGTTGTCCAGGCGGGTCTCCAAAATGCGCAGCAGGTTTTCACCGGTAATGCCGGTTTTGCGCTCGGCCATCTCAAAATACTTGGCGAACTGGCTCTCCAATACGCCATAGTAGCGCTTGGCCTTCTGCTTTGCACGCAGCTGCAGGCCATACTCGCTGGTTTTGCGGCGCATCTGGTTTTGGCCGTGCTGCCCGGGGGGGAAGCTGCGGCGCACCATGGCGCATTTGTCAGAATAGCAGCGGTCCCCTTTCAGGAACAGCTTTTGGTTTTCGCGGCGGCACTGCCGGCACACGGCACCTGTATATCTTGCCATAAGGCCTCTCCTCCTTTGTTAAATGCGGCGACGTTTGGGCGGGCGGCAGCCGTTGTGGGGCACCGGGGTAACGTCCTTAATCATGTTCACTTCAAGCCCCGTTGCCTGCAGCGCACGGATGGCGGCTTCACGGCCGGAGCCGGGCCCCTTCACATACACTTCCACGGTTTTCATGCCGTGCTCCATCGCGGCACGGGCGGCTACCTCGGCGGCGGTTTGGGCGGCAAAGGGGGTGCTTTTGCGGCTGCCCCGAAAGCCCTGCCCACCGGAAGACGCCCAGGAAATAGCGTTGCCCTTCACGTCGGTAATGGTGATGATGGTGTTGTTAAAGGTGGATTGGATGTGCGCGGCGCCGCGCTCGATGTTCTTGCGCTCGCGGCGTTTGGTGCGGGTTGCACCCTTTTTGGCGGTTGCTTTTGCCATTGTATCCTCCTAATTTGGTAATCCGGCTTGCGCCATGGCTGGCGCGGGTTTTTTCTCTGGTATGGCGGGAAGAAGGTTTTTGCCGCTGCGCGGCAATCGCGCGTCGCAGGCTGTGTCTGCTCTTGCGCAGCTCACGCTTCGGCCCTACCCGCTGCTCGGCTGTTTTGCAGCCTCTGCGGCTCAGGAGGTCCCTTCGCCGCGCATCGGGCTCGGGTTGTTTTCTCACTTCGCTCGAAAGCCAACCCTCGGGGCAAAGCCCCCCATCCGCCGCGGCCAATCGCGCTGCGGCTTCGCCTTGCGCATCTCACTTCGGCCCCATCCCGCCATATCAGTTCATTTTCGCCCTTTGGGCTCAATTCACTGTGGGCGGGTGTCAGTTGTTTTCTCGCTTTGCTCGAAAGCCAACTGCCAGCCTTACGGCCCTACTTCTTCTTGTTGGCCACGGTGCGTTTGGGGCCCTTACGGGTGCGGGCGTTGGTTTTGGTGCGCTGGCCGCGCACCGGCAGGCCCTTGCGGTGGCGAATGCCACGGTAGCTTTGAATCTCTACCAGCCGCTTGATATCCAGTGCAGTGGTGCGGCGCAAATCGCCCTCCACCGCCAGGTTTTGCTCAATATACTCGCGAATCTTGCCCTCTTCGTCCTGGGTAAGGTCCTTCACGCGGGTATCGGGGCTGATGCCTGTGGCGGCAAGGATGCGGTTGGATGTAGTACGGCCAATGCCAAAAATATAGGTAAGGCCAATCTCCACCCGCTTTTCCCGCGGCAGGTCCACTCCGGCAATACGTGCCATGTTTTTACCTCCTAAATCGTCTGTGCTTTCGCATTGTTCACATGGGTATGGGGCCGGGCCTGTCACTGTTGACCAAATCCAGTGACAATCAGCCCTGGCGCTGTTTGTGCTTGGGGTTTTGGCAAATTACCATCACGCGGCCTTTGCGCTTGATGACCTTGCACTTTTCACACATCGGTTTTACCGAGGGTTTCACTTTCATGGTGTTGTCTCCTTTGCTGCTTGTTGGAAATTCTGTCTTTTATCCGCCGCAGCCAATTGCGCGTCACTTCGCTTGCGCTCTTGGGCGCCGGACTCCAGATGTCCGCTTCGCGAGCCATCTGTCGGCGTAAAACGCCCCCGCCCCACGCCTCGCAGGCTACGCCTGCTCTTACGGCTCCCGCTTCGGCCTTAGCCTTGCGCTCGCCGGGCGCGGGTGAATTTGTTTCGCTGCGCGAAGCCAAATTCAGTACTTCGTACCCTTACTTCGTCCGCCAAGTGATGCGGCCTTTGGTCAAATCATAGGGCGACATCTCAACCGTCACCTTGTCCCCGGGCAGGATGCGTATGAAGTTCATCCGCAGCTTGCCGGAAATGTGGGCCAAAATCTGGTGGCCGTTCTCCAGCTCTACCTTAAACATGGCATTGGGCATCGATTCTACCACCTTGCCCTCTACTTCAATGACATCTTCTTTCGACAAGCTTTTACCCTCCCTTTTGTTCCTGGCCCCGCTTTTGGTACGGCTTCAGGGCCATTTTAATTTTCAGGTCTGTGTCGGTTTCCTCTGCCGGCAACACGGTGCCGGTGGGCATGATATGGCGGATGTTCTTTGTTTTGGGGGCGGCCAGGGTGCGTTTTTCCCCGTCGCACAGCAAAACGCGGTCTGGTTGGGTCTCCTTCACCACATAGGCGCGCGTTACGTCGCGCCCCTTGCGGCTGTACACAATTTGCCCTTTCACGAGTTCCATGGGTCCACCTGCCACTGTGTAAGGATCTCGGGCCCCTCGGCCGTGATGAGGACGGTGTGCTCGAAATGGGCCGAAAGCCCGCCGTCCTTGGTCTTCACGGTCCACCCGTCGTTCAGGATGTGTATGGCGGCACCCTTCTCGTTGATCATCGGCTCGATGGCCAGCGTCATGCCGGGCACAAGGCGGGCACCGTGGCCGGCCCGGCCAAAGTTCGGCACTTCGGGCGCTTCGTGTAACTCGGCGCCCACGCCGTGGCCCACAAAGTCTCGCACCACGCTGTAGCCCTCGGCCTCCACATAGCTTTGCACCGCATGGCCAATGTCCCCAATGCGCGCGCCGGGCTGCGCCGCGGCAATGGCCGCAAAAAGCGAGGCGCGGGTGGTACGCAACAGGTGCTCGGCCCCGGGCGAAATGGCCCCGCAGGGAAAGGTGTATGCGTTGTCCCCGTGGAAGCCCTCCACAATGGCCCCGGTGTCGATGGAGACGATGTCCCCTTCTTGCAGCACATGGCTTTTGGCCGGGATGCCATGGATAACCGTGTCCCCTACCGAGACGCAGGCCGCGGCGGGAAAGCCGTTGTAGCCCTTGAAGTTGGGGATGCCGCCATGGCTGCGGATGTAGGCCTCCACGGCGTCGTCCACGTCCTTGGTGGTGGCGCCGGGCCGCACAGCGGCGCCCCCGGCTGCCAGCGCCCCGGCAGACACCTCGCACGCGCGGCGCATGCTGGCAAGTTCCGCCGCAGTTTTCAGGCGGATCACCGCAAGGCCTCCAGCGCCTGGAAGATGCGTTCGGTGGTTTTTTCCACCGAGTAGGAGCCCTCGATCTCCACCAGCTTGCCCCGCTGCTTGTAAAAGTCTATCAGCGGTTCGGTTTGCTCGTGGTAGGCGGCCAGGCGGGCCTTGATGGTCTCGGGCTCGTCGTCCTTGCGGATGATGAGCCTGCCGCCGCAGCGGTCGCACACCTCGGGTTTTTGGCTGGGCTTGAACACCGTGTGGTAGGAAGCGCCGCATTTTTCGCACACCCGGCGGCCCGAAAGCCGCTCGATGATGTTCTCGTCGCTCACCTCAATGTCCAGCACCAGGTCGATGTCCACGCCCATGCTCTCCAGCGCCTCGGCCTGGGCCAGGGTGCGGGGCACGCCGTCCAGAATAAAGCCTTTTTGGGCGTCGGGGGCCTGCATCCGCTCTTTGATGACACCGATGATCACATCGTCCGGCACAAGGCCGCCTGCGTCCATATACGCCTTGGCCTTCAGCCCCACGGGGGTGCCGTTTTTCACGGCCTCGCGCAGGATGTTGCCGGTGGAGAGGGAGGGGATGTCGTACTTCTTCTCAATAAACTCTGCCTGGGTGCCTTTGCCGGCGCCAGGCGCGCCCAACAATATCAGCTTCATAGCAGTTCTCCTTGTCATCCGGCTGTGTGTGGCGTAAACACCCTTTCTGCGCCGCGGCCAATCGCGCTTCACTGCGCTCGCGCTCTTGGGCGTCGGACTCCAGGTGTTTGGCTTCACCAAGCCACCTGTCGGTGTAAAACGCCCTTACTCAAGGAAGCCCTTGTGGTGGCGCATCAGCATAAAGCTCTCCAGGCTGCGGGTGGTGTCCAGCGCCACGCCAACCAGAATCAATAGGCTTGTGCCGCCCATCTGGATGCCCAGGCCCGTCACGTTGCCAATGATGATGGGGCCCACCGCAACCACTACCAGGAAAATCGCGCCAATCAGCGTCACGCGGTTCACCACCCGGCCCAGAAAATCGCTGGTGGGGCGGCCCGGGCGTATGCCGGGAATGGCGCCGTTGTTCTTTTTCAGGTTGTTGGCAATTTCCAGCGGGTTGTAGCTGATGGCCACATAGAAGTAGTTGAATGCGATGATGAGCAAGGTGTAGATGATGGCGTAGCCATACCCCTGGGTGGACAGCGTTTTCAGCACGCTGTAAATGCCGGGGTTATCCACCGGGGAGGGGTTGAACAGCCGCAAGATGGTGGCCGGCACCGTGGTGAGGGCCGAGGCGAAGATGATGGGCATAACGCCGGACATGTTCACCTTGATGGGGATGTGGCTGGCCTGGCCGCCGTACATTTTGCGCCCCACCACTTTTTTGGCATACTGGATGGGAACGCGGCGCTCGGCGCTGTTCAAAATCACCACCATCACCACGCTGGCCAAAGCCAGCAAAAGAATGATGGGCAGGTAGATGTAGATTTGGGGCTGGCCCGCCGCGGCAAGCTCCAGCGAGCTGCGGACGGTAGAGATGAGGTTGCTGCCGCGGGACACGATGCCGGCGAAGATGATGATGGAGATGCCGTTGCCGATGCCCCGTTGGTCCACTTGCTCGCCCAGCCACATCAGCAGCACGGCGCCCGCCGTAAAGGCCAGCACAATAACGATGGCCGAGAACACCTGCGAGAACATGGGGCTGCCCGCGCCGTAAACCAGCGCGTTTTGGGTACCGCTCCAGTAGCTGCGCACCAGGAAGTAGTACCCCACCCCCAGGCCCGCGGCAAGCCCGGCGCCCGCCAGGCGCACAATCTGGTTAAACTTCTTTTGGCCTTCGGCGCCTTCCTTGCGCATACGGTCTAGGCTGGGGAAGGCCACGGCCAAAAGCTGCATGATGATGGATGCGTTGATGTAGGGCTGCACCGTCAGTGCGAACACAGAAGCACTGGACAAGGCGCCGCCGCTCATGAAATCGAAGAAACCGAGGATGTCTCCCTGGTTCTGGCCGATCATCTCGCCGATCATTGCCACGTTTACAAAGGGCACAGGAAGGGCAATGCCGAAACGGTAGACAACGATGACGAACAAGGTGAACAAGATTCGCTTGCGAAGGTCTTCGATTTTCCACGCGTTACGGAATGTATTGAACAATTAGACCACCTCTGCCTTCCCGCCGGCTTTCTCGATCTTCTCCTTCGCGGAGGCAGAAAACGCGGCAAGCTGAACGGTGAGCGCCTTGGACAGTTTGCCGTCGCCCAGCACTTTCACGCCGTCCTGCGGCTTTTTGATGATGCCTTTCTCCAGCAGGGCGGCTACGGTAACCACGCTGCCGGGCTCGAAGGCGTCCAAATCGCCCACCTTGATGATGGTGTAGTGGGTGGCAAAGATGTTGTTGAACCCGCGCTTGGGCAGGCGGCGCTGCATGGGCATCTGGCCGCCCTCGAACCCGGCCTTTTTGCTGCCGCTGCGGGCCTTTTGGCCCTTGTGGCCGTAGCCGGCGGTTTTGCCGTTGCCGGACGCATGCCCCCGGCCTTTACGCTTGGCCGGTTTGTTTGCGCCCGGCGCCGCTTGCAATTCATGAAGCTTCAATGGGTTGCACCTCCTTTGGCTTAGGCCTTTTCTACGTCCAGCAAAAAGGCAATTTTCGCAATTTTGCCGGCGGTGGGCGCGTTGTCGGGCTGGATGGTAACATCCCCTACCCGCCGCAGCCCCAAAGACGCCGCCACGGCCACCTGCTTTTTGTTGCGGCCTACAAGCGCCTTTTTCAAAGTTACCTTCACGCTGCCCTTGGGCAGCTTTTCGGCAGTTTTTGCTTTGGTGGCTTTCTTCTGCTCGGTAACCACCACGGTAACGCCGGTGTCTTTCACTTCCTGCTTTTTGGGGGCAGGCTTTTCCTTCTTGTCCTCTTTGGGCGCCGCATCCTTGGCAGGGGCCTTTTCGGCTTTCTCCGCTTTCTCGGTTGCGGGCTTTTCTT
>JAJDGD010000004.1 GCA_030265505.1 Ruminococcaceae bacterium OttesenSCG-928-O06
GGGTGTAATAGGCGCGCTGGGCGGTGCCCCAGGCACGCAAAGCGCCCGCCAGGTGGCCGGCCGCCTTTTTCAGCAGCACGTCCAGCCGGGCGGCGTCGCAGCCGGAAAACAGTTCCCATAAGGCGGTTTGCTCTTCGGGCAGGGGCAGGGTACAGCTGGGCGGCTTGCCCAGCAGCGCCTTGCCCAGCGCGCAGGCAAACACCGGCTCAAACAAATTGAGGGGCAGCTGTGCCCAGGCGGGGTGGTGCCGGTGCAAAACGGCCTGCACCTGCGCAATGGGAAAGTGGGCGCACAGCGCATCCTCCCAAAGGCGGCGGTGCAGCCAGTGGCCGATATAGTCCGTCCCCTGGTACTCGTCCGGCACGGGAATGGCGAGGGGATAGTCCAGCATGCAGGGAATTTGATGGGCGAAAAAGCGGATGTCGTACCAGGTGAAAAAGGTGTGCAGTTCGGCCAGGGCCTCCTGGTACACAACATTCTCCAGCGGCAGGCACCGGGCCTCGGCCATTTTTAACAGGCGGCGGTGGGCCGCCTGGCGCCGGTACAGCACCCGCTGGCCCGCCAGCAGGTGCTGGGCAAGGCCTTGCGGCGCAGGGTCTTGGGCCTCTTGCGTGGCGGCCCGCACACAAAACAGCACCGATTCCATCAGTTCCGCCGCGGTCTCCACCGGCACAGAGGTGCTCTCCATACCGGTGTACAGCGCCACTTGCCGCTGCATCACGCAGCGCACCTCCTCGGGCGAAAAGCGGGGCAGGGGCCCACCCGGCGGTGCGGGCGCCACGCCTTGCGTGCCCTGGGCCGGCACCGGCAGCTCATGCCTCTCCATCGGCATCCTCCTCGTCATCCTCATTGGGGATGTCTTCGGGCAAGGGGGCAAAGCCGGCAAAACGCACCGTTTCGGCCAGCTGCTCCAGCAGGGTGTCCCGCAGATACTCCACCGAGCCATGGGCCGCGCCGTCGAACCCGCGCTTCATGTAGTCCAAAAGCGCGTCGTCGCCCACGGCGTCGCCGGTCTCGTTCTTAAAGTGGTAGAAGCATTCCATCAGTTCCGCCAAAGTGGCGGCGTATTCCGCAGGCGGGATATAGGGAGAGTCACAAAAAGCGAAGGCCAGTTTGGGCAAGATGCCCTCGCCAAACTCCACGCGGCCGGTGTGCTGCAGCACCTGCACATGCCGGCGGGCCAGCATGTGCATCTCTTTGGGTGAAAGCACCAGGGCATGCCCCTGCACCCGCTGGTTTACCTCTTGCAGCGCGGCCTCGGTTTGGCGCGTTTGCAGCGCGCCCTGCCATAGGGACAAATCTTGCATAGGGGGGCCTCCTCGCCAAAAGGGTTTGCCGTGTAAACCCTTATTATACGCCGTTTTTCGGGCATTACCAGCCTTGTTTTTTGCCAAGATTTGTGGTATGATACAAACAGAAAATGAACGGCGCATGTGCAAAACCAGCTCTGCAAATTTTGGGGGCAAAACGCATAAAAAAGCCGGGGCAGGGCAGCCGTGGGGGCTGCCCTGCCGTTTTGCATACCCTGCCACAGACAGGGCGGAAAGGCTTGGCGGGTGGATGGTTATTTTGATTGCAGGCGCAACGCATACCGGCAAGACCCTGCTGGCACAGCGGTTGCTGGAAAAGCAGGGGACCCCCTATTTGTCCATCGACCATTTGAAAATGGGGATGATCCGCAGTGGGTACACGCACCTGACCCCTTACAGCCCGGACGAGGAGCTGACGGCGTATCTTTGGCCCATAGTGCGGGAGATTGTAAAAACGGCAATCGAAAATCATCAAAACCTGGTGCTTGAGGGCTGCTATATCCCCTATGACTATAAAAAGGATTTTGACGAAACATATCTGCCCCATATAAAGGCCCTTTGGCTTATTTTCAGTGAACGCTATGTGCAGGAGCATTTTGAGGACATTTTGCGCCACGAAGCGGCCATAGAGCGCCGCAAAGAAATCTCCGCATTGCAAAAAGAGGAATTGTTACAGGCCGCCCGGCAGGATTTGGACGCCTGCATACAACACGGCCTGCCTTATGTGCTGATTGACGAGTGCTACGAGATAGACCTGGATTTGCTGGCATAAGCAGGCGCTTGGCGGCAAAGCAAAGGGGCGGGCAACCGCGGCCTGCCGCCGTTTGCCAGCTGGGGCCGCGTGGGCAAAAACCGGTGCTTTCCCCTTGACAAATGGGCCCCTGGGCCTTATAGTATCAATTGCGTGTCAGCATCTAAGATACCGCTTTCCCGCAGGGCGTAAAGGGGCCCAAAACCCCGCCGCCCCCGGCCGGGAAACCCGGTAGGAACAGGGAACTTCCGCATGGGCTGCGGGGTTCCCTGCTCGGCACTCTGTGGGGTTTTTGCGCCCTGGCGCAGCCCCTGCCCGCGCTGTAATTGCCGCTGTAGCTTTGCCTTTTTGGCGAAGTGTAACAAACCTTTTGCGGGGTGGCAACCTTGGCACGGGCCCACGGCGAATGGTGGATGCAAAGCCGCCGTGGAGAAACCGCAAAGGGGGATGCAGGATTGGACCAGAATATTATTGTACGGCTGCAGGACATTGTTGTTGACTTTGACGAAGAAGCGGTGCTGGACGGCTTGTCGCTGGAGATTCACGACGAGGAGTTCGTAACACTGCTGGGGCCCTCGGGGTGTGGCAAAACCACCACACTGCGGGTAATTGGGGGCTTTCTTCTGCCAAAGCAGGGCAATGTTTTTTTTGATGGGGTGGACATCACCCGCCTGCCGCCCTACAAACGCAAGGTGAACACGGTGTTCCAGAAGTATGCCCTGTTCCCGCACCTGAACGTGTTTGAAAATGTGGCCTTTGGCCTGCGCCTGAAAAAGCTGGGCGAGCGGGAGGTTACCGAGCGGGTGGAGGAGATGCTGGCCCTGGTGGGCCTGCGTGGCTTTGGCCTGCGCGACACCGCCACCCTAAGCGGCGGGCAGCAGCAGCGGGTGGCCATTGCCCGGGCGCTGGTGAACCGCCCCAAGGTGCTTTTGCTGGACGAGCCGCTGGGCGCGCTGGACTTGAAATTGCGCAAGGAGATGCAGATTGAACTGAAACGCATCCAGCAAAGCCTGGAGATCACCTTTATTTATGTGACGCACGACCAGGAAGAAGCGCTGACCATGAGCGACACCGTGGTGGTGATGAACCACGGGCGCATCCAGCAGATAGGCAGCCCGCAGGACATTTACAACGAGCCAAACAACGCCTTTGTGGCAGACTTTATTGGCGAGAGCAATATTTTGGACGGCATGATGCCCAAAGATTTTGTGGTGGAGTTTGCCGGCCACGCCTTTGCCTGTGTGGACGGCGGCTTTGCCCAAAACGAGCTGGTGCAGGTGGTGGTACGCCCCGAGGACATACAGGTGGTGCCGGCGGCAGCGGGGCAAATTACCGGCGTTGTGCGCACCACGGTGTTCAAGGGCGTGCACTACGAGATGCTGGTGGAGCAGGCCGGCAACGAATGGATTATTCAAAGCACGGTGGCCAGCGCCCCGGGCGAGTTGATTGGCATGCGCATGGAACCGGATATGATCCACATCATGCACCGCAGCGAGGAAGCCCTTGCCTATATGGAAGAGGAGGAGGGCGCGGATGCGGACGAGGCGTAAGGGCATTGCGGCGCCCTACCTTATTTGGATGGTGGTGTTCACCGTGCTGCCGCTGCTGCTTGTCATTTACTTTGCCTTTACCGACAAGCAGGGCCACCCCACCATGGCAAACCTGTACAGCCTGGGCAGCTATACCAACGTGTTTGTGCTAAGCCTGGTGCTGGCGGTGGTGGCAACGGTGTTGTGCCTTGTCATCGCCTACCCCATCAGCTTTATGCTTAGCCGCCTGCGCGCCGGGCGCCAGGGCATTGCCCTGATGCTGGTGATGCTGCCCATGTGGATGAACTTTTTGCTGCGCACCTATGCCTGGATGAGCCTTTTGGAACGCAACGGCCTCATCAACCGGTTTTTGGGGCTGTTCGGCATTGGGCCGTTTGAAATGATAAACACCGCGGGGGCGGTGGTGCTGGGTATGGTGTACAACTACCTGCCCTACATGATATTGCCGCTGTACACCGCCATGCTGAAAATCGATTCCTCCATTATAGAAGCGGCGGAGGATTTGGGCGCCGGCACCTGGCACAAGCTGTGGAAGATTCTTCTGCCCCTTTCCAAGCCCGGCATCCAAACGGGCATTACCATGGTGTTTGTGCCGGCGGTGTCCACTTTCATCATCTCCAAAATGCTGGGCGGGGGCAACTTCTGGCTGTTGGGAGACTTGATAGAAAGCCAGTTTTTGGGCAATGCCTACAACTACAACCTCGGCAGCGCCATCAGCCTGGTGCTAATGGTGGTGGTGCTGCTCATCATGGGCTTTACCGGTGGCTTTGGCCAGGAAGACATCGAGGGGGTGATCTAGCTTGGCAAAGGCATTGAAGCGTGTGTATGTGGTGCTGTTGTTCTCGTTTTTGTATGTGCCCATCGCGGTGATGATCGCCTTCTCTTTCAACCAAAGCAAAAGCCGCACCGTGTGGGCGGGCTTTACACTGGACTGGTACAAGCAGCTATTCCGCAACAGCGCGGTGCTACAGGCACTGGCGCTAAGCGTGGTGCTGGCGCTGGTAAGCGCGCTGATTGCCACGGTGCTGGGCACCATGGCGGCCGTGGGCATCAACCGTATGCGCCGGCGTGCCCGCAGCGTGGTGATGAACATCAGCTACATTCCCATTGTGAACCCGGAGATCATCACCGGTGTGTCGCTGATGCTGCTGTTCGTGGTGGCAAAAACCGCCTTGTCCTCCATAGGGGGCGGGTGGTTGGCGGCGGGCCTGTTGGGCATTCCTAGCCTGCTGGTGGCCCACATCACGTTCAACTTGCCCTATGTATTGTTCAACGTGGGGCCAAAGCTGCGGCAGATGGACACCAACTTGTACGACGCCGCGCTGGACCTTGGCTGCAACCAGCGGCAGGCGTTTTTCAAGGTGGTGCTGCCAGAGATTATGCCGGCGGTGTTTTCGTCCTTCCTCATCTGCCTCACCTATTCCATAGACGATTTCACCATCAGCTACTTTACCGCGGGCAACCAGCAAACGCTGCCCATTGCCATTTTTGCCATGACACGCCGCCGTGTAAGCCCGGAGATCAACGCCCTCAGTGCCATCATCTTCATGGTTATTTTGTGCATCATACTGGTGGCGAACTACCGCGAGGACGCTGGCGAGCGCAAACGCAGGCGGAACAAACGCAGGTAAGCCTTTGCCGCTGGGCGGGGTTTTTACCATACACCGAATATATACCACAAGGAGAGGGAGACGATATGAAAGTAAGAAAACTGGCCGCGGCGCTTTTGGCGCTGGCGATATGTGCACTGCCCCTGGCGGGCTGCGGCGGCACCGGTGCCCAGGGCGTAGAGGTGGAGCCCGGCTATGACTACGAGCGCTTTGCCGACGCAGGGATTACCCTGAACGTGTACAACTGGGGCGAGTATATCAGCGACGGCACCGACGGCGAAAGCATGGATGTGAACGCCGAGTTCGAGGCGCTGACGGGCATCAAGGTGAACTACACCACCTTCGACACCAACGAGGCCATGTACGCCAAGCTGAAAAGTGGCGGCGCTTCGTACGACGTTATCATCCCCAGCGACTATATGATTGGCAAAATGGCCAGCGAGGACATGCTGGCCCCGCTGGACTTTGCCAACATTCCCAACTTTGAGTTGATAGGCGAGGAGTACAAAAACCAGGCGTACGACCCAGACAACCTGTACAGCGTGCCCTACACCTGGGGCTATGTGGGCATCATATATAACACCACCATGGTGGACGACGTGGTGGACAGCTGGGACATTTTGTGGGACGAAAAGTACGCCGGCGATGTTTTGATGTTTGACAACAGCCGCGACGCCTTTGCCATCGCCTTAAAGCGCATGGGCGAGAGCATGAACCCCACCACCACCAGCCAGATAGACCACGCGGCGGTGGAGCTGAGCGCCCAGCGCCGGGTAGTGCAGGCCTATGTAATGGACCAGATTTTTGACAAGATGGAAGGGGGCGAGGCCGCCCTTGCGCCCTATTATGCGGGCGACGCCATTACCATGATAGAGGAAAACCCGGACCTTGCCTTTGCCGTGCCCAAGGAGGGGACCAACTATTTTGTAGACGCCATGTGTGTGCCGGCAGGCAGCGCCAACAAAGAGGCGGCGGAGATGTACATCAACTTTATGTGCGAGACCGCTGTGGCGGTGGAGAATTGCCTGGCCATCGGGTACTCTACCCCGCAGGTGCGCGCCGAGGTCGCCTTGCCGGACGACGTGAAGAACAACCCCATTGCCTATCCCCCCGTGGAAGTGTTGGACAACACCGAGACCTTCACCGTGCTGAGCGACGAGCTGAACGCCTATATGGACAAAGCCTGGAGTGACATGCGCGCCGCACCACAATAAGGGCGCTGTGCGCTGCTCTTCCCGGCATTTCAGCATACAACGAACCCGCCCCCGCAAGGGGGCATTTTTGCGCCCGGCGCCCCACACATTGCACAAAAAGGCGCTGTGCGTGAAAAATATACTATTTATATTGCAAGAAAATGGCGGGCATGCTACAATGAAAATGCCGCCGCCAACCGGTGCGCGGAACAAACTTGAAGAAAAGGGTGAGGACATGAGAATTGCAATTGTGGGTGCGGGTTCCATGGGAACCATTATTGGTGCGTATATGACGAAGGGCGGCCTGGACGTTGAGATGATAGACGCCAACCGCGAGCACGTTGAAGTGATGAGCACCAAGGGTGCCACCGTACAGCACTTGGAGGAAGACCGCACGTTCACCATCCCGGTGAAAGCCTATACGCCCGACAAAATGAATGGCATTTATGATTTGGTGTTCCTGATTACCAAACAAACAGCCAACCCCGTGGTGCTGCCCAACCTGCTGAAGTACCTGAACGACGACAGCATTGTGTGCACCCTGCAGAACGGCATTCCCGAGCCCAACGTGGCCGAAGTGATTGGCGAAGCGCGCACCATTGGCGGCGCCATGCTGTTCCCCGCCACCTGGATTGCCCCGGGCATCTCTGCCGAGAACGCCCCGTACGACCGCTTCAAAACCGTGGCGGGCTTCGACATTGGCGAAGTGGGCCGCCCGGCCACCCCGCGCCTGGAAAAGGTGAAAGAGATTTTGGACGTTGTTGCCCACACCACCATGATGGACAACCTGATGGACGTGAAGTGGACCAAACTGTGCGTGAACTGCTGCTGCAGCGGCCTTTCTGCCGCGCTTAGCTGCACGTTTGGCGAGGCTGTGGAGAACAAGAAGTCCCGCGCCATCGAGGCGTTTGTGGCCAAAGAGTGCCTGGACGTGTGCCACGCCGAGGGCTACACCATGATCACCACCCTGAACCAGAACTTCGAAGACCTGTACTGGACCGACAAAGCCGGCATGATGCGCACCATGGACGCCTTGTACAATGTGTTCAAAGGCAGCATGGGCATTGCCAGCATGCTGCAGGACATGCAGAAAAAGCAGCCCAGCGAAGTGGACTACATTCCCGGGCACACCGAGAAGTACGGCAAAAAGCACGGCATTGCCACCCCGTTCAACTCCCGCGTGGCAGAGCTGATTCGCGAAGCGGAAGCGCGCGGTGGCGTGAACGACATGAGCTACCTGTCCCGCTTCGACGATTTGCTGGTGGGCTGGGAAGACACCTACAGCTAACCAAAACGGCTATTTTCACAACCCAGCGTGAAGGCCGCGCCATTGCGGCGCGGCCTTTGTGCGCGTTAAAAAGGAGGCAGAGAGTATGAGAATCGCATTGGTGGGCGCGGGGTCTATGGGCATCATCATTGGCGCATACCTTACCCGCGACGGACACGACGTGGAACTGTTTGACAGCTACAAAGCCAACGTGCAGGCCCTGCAAAAAAACGGCGCCAAGGTGGTGCACCTGGAAGAGGAAAACACCTTCACCATTCCGGTGAAGGCCTACACCACAGACAAGATGAGCGGCATTTATGATTTGGTGCTGCTTACCACCAAGCAAACAGCCAACCCCGTGGTGCTGCCGGCTTTGCTGCCCCACCTGAGCGAGGACAGCATGGTGTGCGCTTTGCAAAACGGCATTCCCGAGCCTGCCGTGGCCGAGGTGATAGGCGACGCGCGCACCATAGGCGGGGCCATGATGTTTGGCGGCACATGGCTGGAGCCTGGCGTCTCTGCCGAGACAAGCAACTTCGAGTCGTTCAAGCGTTCGGCCTTTGAGCTGGGCGAGGTGGGCCGGCCGGCCACCCCCCGTCTGCAGGAGGTAGCCAAGATACTGCAGAGCGTGGGCGGCACCGTGATGATGGACAACCTGATGGAAGTGAAGTGGACCAAGCTGTGCGTGAACAGCTGCGGCAGCGGCATGAGCGCCGCGTTGGGCTGCACCTTTGGCGAAGCGGTGGAGAACAAAAAGTCTTTGGTGTGCCAGGCCTTTATTGTGAAAGAGTGCCTGGAGGTGTGCCACGCCGAGGGCTACAAGATGGTGGACACCGGCGCTGCCGACTTTGAGACCTTCTACTGGACGAACCGCGAAGAGATGCGCTATGTGATGGATACCCTGCGCGCCATGTGGAACAACCTGCCCACCGGCAAGGCCAGCATGCTGCAGGACCTGGAGAAAAAGCAGAAGAGCGAGATCGACTACATCGACGGCCATGTGGCCACCTATGGCAGAAAGCACGGCATTGCCACGCCCTTCTGCGACAAAGTGGTGGAGCTGGTGAAAGAGGCCGAGGCGCGCGGCGGTGTGAACGACATCAGCTATATCAGCCGGTTTGATGAGCTGCTGGTGGGCTACGAGGATATGTACAGCTAAAGGCATGCGAAAGGGGAACCACGGGCCCGGCGGGGCGAAGCTGCCCGCTGGGCTCTGTGTGGAACCTGCACAAAAATGGAAACAAAAAAGGCATAAAACTATTTGTATTGCTTTGCAAAAAGCACTGTGGTAGAATAAAACCATCGGCGCTGCCGCAGAAAACAGAACATGTGAAAGGGAGTAAAAAAATGAGGATTGCTCTTGTAGGCTCGGGTTCCATGGGTATCGTCATCGGTGCATACCTTACCAAAGCCGGATGCGACATTGAGATGTTCGACAGCTACGAGGCCAATGTGGAAGCTCTGCAGAAGAACGGCGCGAAAGTGGTTCACCTGGAGGACGACAAAACCTTTACCATCCCGGTAAAGGCCTTCACCACCGACAAAATGAGCGGCATCTACGACCTGATTCTTCTGCTGACCAAGCAGACGGCCAACCCTGTGGTGCTGCCCCACATTTTGAACTACATGAACGAAAGCAGCATTGTGTGCGCGCTGCAAAACGGCATTCCCGAGCCCAGCGTGGCCGAAGTGGTGGGCATTGAGCGCACCATTGGCGGCGCGATGATGTTCCCCGCCACCTGGCTGGAGCCGGGCGTTTCTGCCGAGACGGGCACCTATGAGTCCTTCAAGAACGCCGCTTTTGAGATTGGCGAGGTGGGCAAGCCGGTTTCCCCGCGCCTTTTGGAAGTGCAGAAAATTTTGGAAAACGTGGGCAAAACCAGCGTGATGGACAACCTGATGGACGTGCGCTGGACGAAGCTGCTGATTAACTGCTGCGGCAGCGGCATGAGCGCCGCGCTGAACTGCACCTTTGGTGAAGCGGCCGACAACCCGAAGAGCGGCTGCTGCGAGGCCTTTATTGCCAAGGAGTGCATTGAAGTGTGCCACGCCGAAGGCTACAAGATGATAGAGGCCTTTGGCCTGGACTTTGAGAAACTGAACTGGACGAACAAAGAAGAGCTGAAGTTTGTTATGGACACGTTTGCCCGGCTGTACGCCAGCTCCAGCGGCGGCAAGGCCAGCATGCTGCAAGACCTGGAGAAAAAGCAAAAGACCGAGATCGACTTCATCAACGGGCACACCGCCACCTACGGGAAAAAGCACGGCATCGCCACGCCTTTCTGCGACAAAGTGGTGGAGCTTGTGAAAGAGGCCGAGGACAAGAAGGGCCTGAACGACTTTAGCGATCTGTCCCGCTTCGACGATATATTGAAGGGCTACGAGGACATGTACAGCTAACATTGGGATGCACCCGATGCCAAAGGCCGCCCGCGCATAGCGCGGGCGGCCTTTTTTGTGGCACAGGCGGCCCACAACGCCGCCCTTTTTCGCAGGGCGCATACACACATCTAGCAAAACATACAAAAAAGGTGGCTTTTTTTATACGCCGTGTGCGGTGTTGGTTTGCTTTCAACTATGGTACAATAAAAAAGCGTAAGAGTAACACGCAAAACCAATGTGAAAGGGAGTACAAAAAATGAGGATTGCACTTGTAGGCTCGGGTTCCATGGGTATCGTCATCGGCGCGTATATCACCAAAGCCGGCTACGATATTGAGATGTTCGACAGCTACGAGGCCAATGTGGAAGCCCTGCAGAAGAACGGCGCGAAAGTGGTTCACCTGGAGGACGACAAAACCTTTACCATCCCTGTGAAGGCCTTCAACATCGACCAAATGAGCGGCATCTATGACCTGATTCTGCTGCTGACCAAGCAGACCGCCAACGCTGTTGTGCTGCCCCATATCCTGAAGTATATGAACGAGAACAGCATTGTGTGCGCGCTGCAAAACGGTATTCCCGAGCCCAGCGTGGCCGAAGTGGTGGGCATTGAGCGCACCATTGGCGGCGCCATGATGTTCCCCGCCACCTGGCTGGAGCCGGGCGTCTCTGCCGAGACCGGCACCTACGAGTCCTTCAAGAACTCCGCCTTCGAGATTGGCGAAGTGGGCAAACCCGTGAGCGACCGCCTGCGCAAGGTAGGCGAGATTTTGGAGAGCGTGGGCAAAACCACCCTGATGGACAACCTGATGGACGTGCGCTGGACCAAAGTGCTGATTAACAGCTGCGGCAGCGGCATGAGCGCCGCGCTGAACTGCACCTTTGGCGAAGCGGTGGACAATGTGAAGTCCCGCGCATGCGAGGCCTTTATTGCCAAGGAGTGCCTGGATGTGTGCCACGCCGAGGGCTACAAGATGATCCACACCGGCCGGCTGGACTTCGAGACCCTGTACTGGAACAATAAAGAAGAGCTGAAAAAGGTGATGGACGCCTTTGTGATGATCTACTCTACCTCCAAGGGCGGCAAGGCCAGCATGCTGCAAGACCTGGAGAAAAAGCAAAAAACCGAGATCGACTACATCAACGGCCATGTGGCTGCCTATGGCAAAAAGCACGGCATTGCCACCCCCTTCTGCGACAAAGTGGTGGAGCTGGTGAAGGAAGCCGAGAACAAAAAAGGCGTGAACGACATGAGCTATGTAGACCGTTTCGACGATTTGCTGAAGGGCTACGAGGACGTGTTGGTTTAAGAGGAAAAACGGCATTGCTGCCGTATTAAAAAGGCCGCCCGCTGCAAGCGGGCGGCCTTTTTGTGTGTTACGATATTGCGCATGGCAAAGAGTGCGAAAAGCGCAGGTACTTTTGGGAAAACCCATGTGCGGCGTGCAGTATGCGGCGCAAAACAGGGTGTAGTATTTTGAAAAACAGTACTTACGCTTGCCTTTGCAGCAAGCGGGCCACATCTTGCAGCAGGGCGCGTACATCTTCTTCGCGGGTGCTCCAGGCGGTGCAAAAGCGCACGGCGGTGCGGCCGGCGCCGGCGGCCTCCCAGCTTTCGAAGACATAACTTTCGCGCAGGGCATCTATGGTTTCATTGGGCAAAATGGGGAAAATCTGGTTGGTGACGGCGGGCATCAAAAAGGGCACGCCCAGGTTCTGCAAGCCCTCTGCCAGCAGGGTGGCCATGGCCATGGCGTGGCGGGCGCCCTCAAAATACAGCCCGTCCTCAAACAGGGTGGCAAACTGCAGCCCCAAAAGCCAGCCCTTGGCCAGCATGGCCCCGCGCTGCTTCATGATATACCGGAAGTCCCGCGCAAGGGCGGCGCTGGGCAGCACAATGGCCTCGCCCATCAGCGCGCCCACCTTGGTGCCGCCTATGGTGAAGGCGTCACAGTGGGTGGCAAAAAAGGGCAGGTCTACCTCGCAGGTGGCGGCACACAGGCCGTAGCCCATGCGGGCGCCGTCCACATACAGATACAGGCCGTGCGCCTGGCAGGTTTGCCACAAGGCGGCCAGCTCCTCGCGGGTGTACAGTGTGCCATACTCGGTGGGAAAAGAGATATAGACAAGCGCGGGCTGGGGGTATGCTCGCGCGTAGGGTCATTGTGGTGGGCCTGCACCGCGGCGGCCACTTGGGCGGCCGTCAGCTTGCCCTCGGTGCCGGGCAGGGCCAGTACCTTGTGGCCGGTGGCCTCTATGGCGCCGGTCTCGTGCACATTGATGTGCCCCGACTGCGCGGCCAATGCCGCCTGGTGGGGGCGCAGCGCGGCCGCCAGCACCAGCAGGTTGGCCTGGGTGCCCCCGGGCACAAAATGCACGGCGGCCTTTGGGGCTGCGCAGGCTTCGCGAATCAGCTGTGCGGCCCGCAGGCAGTGTTCATCCTCGCCATAGCCGGGGTTTTGGGTAAGGTTGGTGTCTTGCAGGGCCTGTAAAATGCGGGGGTGGGCGCCCTCGCCATAGTCGCTGGCAAAACGAATCATCACGCGTCCTCCTGAAGGGGTTGGCCGCCGGGCTTTCCGGATATTACCATACCGCAGCGCAAAGCGCCTGTCAACGCCGGGCGGGGACGAAAGGTGTTTCCAAGCGTTGTTGCAACAAAGAGTAGAAGCCCCAGCCGGGAAGAGTGCAGGGTGTTCCCAAAGAGAACGTCAGCCGCAAGGCGCCTGCGAACAACGTTTCCTCGTTGTACGCAGGGCGGCGCGGAAGGTAGTTCTCGGCGTGGAATACCCTGTGCTCTTCCGTGCGAGGCGTATGAATGGCGCCACAAGCAGCGCTTTAGGGATGTGCTCGGGCATGCGCGCCGTGCATGCATAAAAACTGACGGAATCAGGCAAAAAAGGGCACGAAGGGCAGCTTGTGCAGAAAAAACACTATAAACCGTTGCTTTGTTGCAATTTTGGTGTATAATATAGGGGATATCATGCATTTTTTTGCGAAATTGCGGTATGAGGGACTTGGAATTTGCGGCGTTGGCCCGGGAAGAGGTAGCTATGGCACCGGTGGACCGTTCTGCGTTGCTGAAAGAAAACCCCACACTCACCTTTCGTTGCCTGGTGCAGGGTGGCGGCGCCTTACAGTTGGTGGTGGAGGACGTAAATGGCCCATGTGAAGCCCTTTTCCGGCTGGAAGAGGGCAAAAGCCTTGTGGGCATGGACGCGCGCGAGCTGTTTTGCGACGACGCCCAACTGGTGGACGAGTGGATGGAGTTCCTGGTAAAGATGCGCCACAACCCCAAAGAGGACATGTACGACGCACGCGACGCCTCTTTGGTAAGCCGGCGCGCCCTGCAGTTTATACACCTGCTGAAGGGCTGGGCCAATGTGGCGCTGGATTATGATTTGAACACCGCCGTGGCAGTGGCCCAGTTTTCCCCCGCGAAGGCCGCCAACATGAAAATTGGCGTGCGCCACCTGATGGGCATAAAGCAAACGGTGTGGCTGGGCGCCTATGCCAACACCGGCGGCCACTGGGAAGTAGACATTGCCAGCAACACGGTGTATGTCTCCCGCTATATGGCAAGGGCGCTGAGGCTGGCCGAGGACGCCGTGATTGTACCCAGAGAGGCATTTTTGGGCAAGGTGCACCGCGAGGACCGCCCGGCGGTGGAGGCTGCCCTGGCCAATGTGGAAAGCAACCTGCAACCGGTGACCTGCCGCGCCATGGTGGATGAGGGACAGGTGGCGGTGTTCACCAGCTTTGCCATTCCCGGCTACGGCAAAGACGGCAAGTTGGAGCGCATTGTGGGGCAAAGCCAGAACATAACGGGCACCTACCTTGCCCGGCAGGCCCTGGCCCGCAGCGAGGAACGTTTCCGCAGCATCGTGGAAAATTCGCAAGACTTGTTTGTGGTGCTGCGCCCGGATGAGACCGTGGCCTATATCTCGCCCAACGTTACCAGCGTGCTGGGCTATACGGTGGAGAAGGCGCTGGGGCAAAGCTACCGCAAGGTGCTGGCCTATAAGGACGAAGAACTGCAACTGGCGGCAGACTTTGCCGCGGCGCTGAACGAGGGCGCCCAAACCAGCGGGGAGTACCTGCTGCGCCAGGCAGGGGGCAACTTGCGCTGGCTGCTGATACGCATGAGCGGCATTGCCTCTGCGGAGGACGGCCCCGCCGAGGTGGTGGCTGTGTGCCGCGACGTGACCGAGGAGCGCAAGCAAGAGGAAAACCTGCGGTATATGAGCACGCATGACTCCCTGACGGGGGTGTTCAACCGCTTCCACTACGAGGAGGAGATGGCGCGCATCCAGGCGCACGAAGTGGTGAACGTGGCTGTCATCATGGCGGACTTGAACGGCTTGAAGCTGGTGAACGACGCCTTTGGCCACGCCAAGGGAGACGAGCTTTTGAAAGAAGCGGCCGCCCTGTTGAATCGGGTGTGCCAGCACCGGCACGACGTGTACCGCCTGGGGGGCGACGAGTTTACTATACTGGCCTATGACATGACCGAGGGGGATACGGACGAACTGGGCTGCCGTATAGACGAGGAGTGCCAAAAAACCAAAAAGCGGCCCATTCCCATCAACCTGTCCTGGGGCGCGGCGCTGCGCCGCACCACCCAGCAGAACATGCAGGACATTTACATCCAGGCCGAAAGCAGCATGTACGCAAACAAACTGCTGGACAGCCGCAGCATGCGCAGCCATGTGCTGGCCACCCTGAAAGAGACCCTGCGCAGCCGCAACCTGGAAACGGCAGACCATACCCAGCGCATGGAGAACATGGTGATGGCCGTGGGCCGGCGCCTTGGCCTGCCCACCGGGGACTTCGACCGCCTGGTGCTGCTGGCCAGCATGCACGACATTGGCAAGGTGGCCGTGCCGGACGACGTGATAAACAAGCCCGGCAAGCTGACGAAGGCCGAGTGGGAAATCATGCGCTCGCACAGCGAGACGGGCTCGCGCATCGCCACCACCGCGCAGGAACTGTCGGTTATCTCGGACGAGATTGCCTGCCACCACGAGCGCTGGGACGGTGCGGGCTACCCCTATGGCAAGCAAGGGGAGGATATCCCCCTGCTCAGCCGCATCATCAATGTGGTGGACAGCTACGACGTGATGACCCACAAGCGGGTATACAAGCAAACCGCCATGACGCACACCGAGGCCATTGAGGAACTGAAACGCTGCAGCGGCAGCCAGTTCGACCCTACCATCGTGGATTTGTTTTTGGAGATTTTTGGCGGCATGAACGAAGAGGAGATGCGCCGCTTTGCCGAGGGCGGCCCGGAGGATGCGGGCAATACCCCCGGCCAGTAGGCCGCAAAGACAGGTAAAAACAGAACCGGCGGCGGGCGCAAAATGCGCCTGCTGCCGGTTCTTGCTGTGGAAACCAAATGACGCGGGGCATAGCCGGGCTAAGCAACACCAAAAGTGAGGGCGATGTGCCGCGCCACTTCGTTCACATCGGGCGAGGAGGCGTCAGAGAAATCGGTGGCATATACAATGACAGGCGCATCGAACCCGATGACATAATAGGCGGTTTGGTGAGCGGAAATATCTTCCCGAGCGATGGTGTACTCAAGGATATATATGAATCTGTCGGTGGCTTCCCATACGGAATAAGTGATGTCGGTTCTCGTAGAGGAGATGGGGACACTCTCAATATAGGCAAAAAAGCTCTCTTGGGTTTCTCGTTCGCCAAGCCCCTCTTTCGAATCAAAAAAATGGGTGGCGCCATGTACCTCCACTGCAACATTGGAGGGAAACTCCGTATCCTGATAGTTTGGGGCGACAAACTGGTATACTTCTGCGGTGCCCTGCGTGCCTGAGCCCAGCAACAACCAATCGGCGGGCAGCGCAAAGGAATAGCTTTCGTCGCTGTAGAGGGCATCTTCCCAGTCAACCTCTTCGCTGAAAGAAACGTCGGTGATGTTGTAGGAGAAGGTGCTGGCCGAAGAGGATGAGGCGGCAGGCGGGGTGGACGAAGAGGCCGCCACGCTGGAAGAAGGCGGCGCCGAGGAAGATGCTGAACTGTCTGCGGCAGGCTGGCTGCAAGCCGCAAGGCAGCCGCAGAGAACCAACAAAGACGCGAGCGCTTGTTTTTTCACTATAAATCCTTCCTCTTTAAAAGGCAAAAGTGTGCCGGTGGGGCCCGCCTACCGCGCGTTTTGCGCGTCCAGCGCATCCAGTATGGCTGCGGTGCGGCTGGCCCCGATGCGGGAAGCGCCCGCATCCAGCATGGCAAGGGCGTCCTGCAGCGTGCCAATGCCCCCGGCAGCCTTCACTTGCATTTCGAGGGGGATGCTTTGGCGCATCAGGCGCACGTTTTCTGCCGTGGCGCCCTGTGGGCCAAAGCCGGTGGAGGTTTTTACAAACGTGGCCCCGGCCTCGGCGGCCAGGCGGCAGGCGGCTGCAATCTCTGCGTCGGTAAGGTAGCAGGTTTCCAAAATCACCTTTACCAAAGCGTCGCTGGCATGCACTACGGCCTTGATATCGGCTAGCACATAGTCCTCCATGCCGCTTTTCAGCGCGCCGATGTTCAGCACCATGTCCATCTCGGCAGCGCCCTGCTCGCGGGCGGCCTCGGTCTCCTTCGCTTTGGCATAGCTGGTGGTGGCCCCCAATGGGAAGCCGATGACCGTGCACACCGCAACGCCGCTGCCGGCCAAAAGGTCTGCCGCCAGGGGCACCCAGCAGGGGTTCAGGCAAACAGAGGCCGTGCCTTGCCCCCGGGCGTACAGGATGGTTTCCTCCACCTGCGCGCGCGTGGCCTCGGCCTTTAGAATGGTGTGGTCTATGGTTTTGGCAAGCTCGTTTCGAGTCATGGCGCACCTCCGTTTTTGGGGCGGGTTTCTCTGCTTTTACTATACCCTTTGGGGGTGTGCCAGTCAACCATAAGGCGCTGGCCCACCGCCCCATTTGTGGCAAAGAAAAATGGAGACTTTCGCGTAAATTCGCGCTGTTTTTGCAAGACCTTACAGGCTTTTTACCCGGGCGGGGGTAGGCAGGCGCGTAAAATTTGTGCTACAATAAAGCGACAGACAGAAAGGTGGTAGAATGCGAAATAACCTGCTGGAAAAACTGAAGGAATCTTTACAGGCGGTGCTGCCCATCGGCGTCATCATCCTGCTGCTGCACTTTACCATAGTGCCTCTGGGTGGCGGCACCCTGGCGCTGATGCTGGTGGGGATGGTGCTGCTTATTATCGGACTTACGCTGTTTTCCCTGGGTACAGACATGGCCATGATGCCCATGGGCGAGCATGTGGGCTCGGCCCTTTTGGGCAGCCGAAACCTGCCGCTTTTGGTGGGTGTATTGTTTGTGTTTGGGTTTATTGTAACCGCGGCCGAGCCGGACTTGAGCGTTTTGGCCACCCAGGTAACCAGTATAGACAACACCCTGCTCATCATGGCCATTGCGGTGGGGGTGGGCATCTTTTTGGTGCTGGCCACGCTACGCATTTTGTTCCGCTGGCGGCTTAGCTATATGCTGATGGTGCTGTATGCCGTCACGTTTTTGGTGGGGCTGTTCTCGCGCGATTATCTGGCCGTGGCCTTCGACGCCTCGGCCGTGACCACCGGGCCCATCACGGTGCCGTTTTTGCTGGCCATAGGCGCGGGTTTTGCGTCCATCTCCAGCAGCAAGGACGCCGACGAAGACAACTTCGGCATCTGTGCCGTGTGTTCCATCGGCCCCATTTTGATGGTGCTGATATTGGGCATGTTCCACGACGCCAGCGCCAACGTGTACCAGCCGGACGCCATTAGCCAGGTGAACAACGCCGGGGACCTTATGCGCACCTTTGCAAATGGCATGGCCCACACCTTTTTTGAGGTGCTTTTGGTGGTGCTGCCCATTTTGGCCATTTTCCTCATCTTCCAGGTGGTGAAGCTGAAGCTTTCCCGCACAGAGCTTGTGCGCATCTTTGTGGGCCTTGGCTACCTTCTGGTGGGCCTCACCATCTTTTTGGCGGGCGTGAACTACGGCTTTTTGCCGGCGGCCCGCGTGTTGGGCGAGGGGATGGGCGCGCTTAGCTACAACTGGATACTGGTGCCGCTGTGCATTATAATAGGCGCGTGCGTGGTGGCGGCAGAGCCCGCCGTGCATGTGCTGACAAAGCAGGTGGAGGAGATTACCAGCGGGGCCATAAGCCGCGGCATGATGCTGTTTGGCATGGCCGCCGGGGTGGGCCTTGCCATGAGCCTTGCCATGCTGCGCATGCTGCTGGGCATCTCCATTTGGTGGATGCTGGTGCCCGGCTACGCCCTGGCGCTGGCCCTCACTTTCTTTGTGCCAAAGATCTTTGTGGGCATCGGGTTCGACAGTGGGGGTGTGGCCGCCGGCGCCATGAGCGCCGCCTTTGTGTTGCCCTTCACCATAGGGGTGTGTAACGCGTTGGGTGGCAACCCCATGCTGGACGCCTTTGGCGTGGTGGGCATGATTGCGATGATGCCGCCCATTACGGTGCAGGTGATGGGTGTGATATACAACGCGAAGCTGAAGAAGGCCCAGCGCCTGGCCGCCGCCGCCGAAGAAGCCGCCGCCCGCGAGACCGAGGAGACCGAGATTGACATGCTGACCCGTTTGACGTAAATTGAAGATGGTACCACACACGCGATTGCCGGAAAGGGAAATGTGTTATGCCGCAGGAACAGCAAAAGAACATTGCGCTTAGCCTTTTGTGCGTGGTGTGCGACAGGGACCGCAGCCCCAAAGTGCTGGCGCTGCTGGAGGGGCAAAAGGCCTTTTTCAACCTGGTTACCCTGGGCGAAGGCACCGCCAGCAACAAGATGCTGAACTATATGGGGCTGGGGCGCACCGAAAAATCTGTGTTTTTCTGCATTATGCCAAGCGGCATTGCCCGCCAGCTGATGGACAAGCTGGACGAAAGCATGAACCTGGGCAAGGCCGGGCGGGGCATCACCTTTACCGTAAACGTACACGAGGGCTGTTACCACAGGCCGGTGCACTTCACCGGCGAAGAAGACGGAGGCGCCGTTATGCAACAGCAAACCACCCACGATTTGATTATAGTAGTGCTGAACCGCGGCTATACGGAAGAAGTGATGGACGTGGCGCGTGCCGCCGGTGCGCGCGGGGGCACGGTGCTGCACGCCCGCGGCTGCGGCCTTGCCGGGGCAGAGAAGTTTTTCGGCGTCACTATCCAGCCAGAAAAAGAGATGCTGATGATTTTGGCCGAGGTGGAAAACAGCTGTGCCATCATGGGCGAGATTGCCGACAAGCTGGGCCCCGGCACAGACACCAACGCCATCTCTTTCTCCGTGCCGGTGAACGGCGTGCGGGGCTTTGGCAGCGAGATGACGGCCGCAAAATAACCCGCGGCCCCACGGGCAGCAAAAAAGATGTACACAAGGGGGCGCTGCACAGCGGGGCCCCTTTTTTAAGGGGGAGGCACGGTATGGGCAAGGGTGCGGCGGTGCGGCGGCCCCGGCTTGCCAAGGGGGAAGGGCGGCGGCTTTTGCTGTTTTGGGTGGTGGCCATGGCCGCGGCCCTGTTTTTTGTGCACCCCGACGCCGCCGAGACGGCCAGCCATGCCTGGCTGTTTTTGGAGAGTGTTTTTTCCGGGCAACCGCGCAGCTTTTACGGGGTGGTGGCGGCGCACCAAAACGCCTTTGCCTACCTGAACAACGCCCACTACAACATCATCGTGTATATGGTGTACGCCGTGCCCTTGCTGCCGGTGTATCTGGTGTGCGCGTTTTTGGGTGCGGCGCCGCCGCAGCTTTTGCTCACCTTTGTGGGCAAGGGGCTGTGCGTGGCCTTTTTGGCCGCATGCCTGCCGGTGCTGCGGCGCATTGCCGCGCTGTTGGGCCTGGGGGAAGAAAGCGCCGCCGCGGCGCCGGTGGTGTTTGCCGCGTTATTGCCGGTGGGCTTTTCCGCCGTGGTGATGGGCCAGTACGACGTGATGGCGGTGTTTGCCATGCTGGTGGGCTGGTGGTGCTGGCTGCGCGGGCGCATGTGGCCGTTTGTGCTGTGGTTTGGCGCGGCCATTGCCTTAAAAAGCCTGCCGCTGCTGCTGTTTGTGCCGCTTTTGCTGCTGCGTGAAAAGCGCATAGGCCACCTTGCGCTGTACGGCGTTTGCAGCCTGTGGCTGGTGGTGCCCACGGCGCTTTTGTACCGGGGCGTTACCTTTTCCAAAACGGTGTTCGACGCCGCGATGATGGACCGGCTGTTTGCCACCCGGCTTATGGGTGGGCGTGAGGTACCCCTGTTTGCCGCGGCCATGGTGGTGCTGTGCGTCGTCGCATGGTTTTGGCGCCCCGGGGAAAAAAGCCTTGGGGGTACCTCGGCCCTTGTGGGGCTGTGGGTGTTTGGCCTTGCCATGATATTGGTGGAGTGGCACCCCCAATGGGTGATATTGCTGGCGCCGTTTTTGCAGCTTACCACCCTGGCGCAGCCGGCGGGGCAGCGGCGGGGCTGGCTGCTTGTGGACGTGCTGCTGTGTATGGGGTTTGCCCTGGTGTGCTGGGCGGCCTTTCCCGGCCAGCTGGAGGCAAACCTGTTGGGCGCCGGGCTGCTGGGTATGCTTGGCGCGCCCGGCGGCGGCGCGGGGCAGTTGCTGGGGTGGCTGGCGGCGCTCTCTCCGCTGGAGAAAATGCCCATGGCTCTGTTTTGTGGGGCGGTGGCGGCCCACCTGCTGCTGAAGCTGCCCACAAAGGAAGGCACCCTGGCCACCCGGCTTTTTGGGCAAGGGGCCGCTACGGCGCTACCCATGCCCCTGAAAACCTACACCTGGTGGTTATTTTTGCTGGGCTGGGGGGTGTGGCTGGTGCCGGTGTTGGCGCACTGGCTGGTGGGGTAGGCAGGTCACAAGGCTTGACAAGCCCCGCGGCCTGTGGTAAATTTTAGAGCAATACCAACAAACGCTGTGATGAGGACGGGCCCGGGCATAAGCGGACTGCAGAGAGCTGCCGAACGGTGAAAGGCAGCGGAAGCCGCCCTGGCTATATCACCTTGGAGCGGCCCGGCCGAACAGGCAAGGCGCCAAGCGCCGCCGTACAGGCCGGGACGGGCATTCCCGTTACAGAATGGGTGCGTTGCTGGACGCGCCCTTAAGCGGCCCTGGCATATGCCGGGCAAAAAGAGTGGTACCGCGGGGAAATTCACCCTCGTCTCTGACATTGAGAGACGGGGATTTTTGTTTATACAAAAGGGGCATACCCGGCGGCCCCGGTGCAAAAGTGGAGGAAGAAACAGGCATGACACTGGACAAAGTATACCATGCGGCCTATGTGCTGAAGGACGCGGCCCGCAAAACCGACCTGATTGCTGCGCCCGACTTGTGTGCGGGCGGCAACGTGTGGCTGAAAAGCGAAAACCTGCAGGTGACAGGCAGCTTTAAGCTGCGGGGCGCCTACTACAAGATGAGCCAGCTGAGCGAAGACGAAAAAGCCAAAGGCGTGATTGCCTGCAGTGCCGGGAACCACGCCCAGGGTGTGGCCCTGGCGGCGGCGAAAAATGGCATCCCCGCGCTTATTTGCATCCCGGACTCCGCCCCAATCTCCAAGATAGAGGCCACGCGCAGCTATGGCGCCGAGGTGGAACTGGTGAAGGGTAGTTACGACGACGCCTACGCCCGCGCGCTGGAACTGCAGGCCGAGCAGGGCCGTACGTTCATCCACCCCTTCGACGACGAGGACGTGATTGCCGGGCAGGGCACCATTGGCCTGGAGATTTTGGACCAGATGCCGGACGTGGAGGCCATTGTGGTGCCGGTGGGGGGCGGCGGGCTCATCAGTGGGGTGGCCTTTGCGGTGAAAAGCCTGCGCCCGCAGGTGAAGGTGTACGGCGTGCAGGCCGCGGGCGCCGCCTCTATGCTGCGCAGCATCCAGAAGGGGAAAATCCTTACGCTGGACGCGGTGTCCACCTTTGCCGACGGCATTGCCGTAAAGCAGCCGGGCGAAAACACCTTTGCACTTGTGCGCCGGTATGTAGACGGCATTGTGGACGTGAGCGAGGACGAGGTGGCCAGCGCCATTTTGGCCCTGATAGAGCGCCAGAAGATGATTAGCGAAGGGGCGGGGGCCGTGGCCGTGGCGGCGGCCATGTATGGCAAAATTGACCTGGAGGGCCGCAAGACTGTGTGCCTTTTAAGCGGCGGCAACATCGACGTGAACATCCTGTCCCGCGTCATCACCCGGGGGCTGGTGAATAGCGGCCGCAACGCAAACCTTACCATTGCGCTGATAGACAAACCCGGCCAGCTGGAAGGGGTGAGCCGCATTGTGTCCGAACATGGGGGCAATGTGGTAAGCGTGCAGTACGACCGCAGCGACCCCAGCATGGCCATCAACAGCTGCTTTTTGACGCTGGGCCTGGAGACGCGCGACCACGCCCAGCTGCAGGAGATACGCGCCGCGCTGAACGGCGCAGGCTTTGAGATTGTGGAAGGGCCCACCGTGAACGGAAGCTGTAGGGTGTAAGGGCGCTGTGCGCCGAGTGTTGGCTTTGCCGCGGCTGCGGCAAAACAACAGGAGTCCGACGCCCGAGAGCGCGAGCCGTAGGCGAAGCGTGATTGGCCGCGGCGGATAAGGGCGTTTCACGCCGACGGATGGCTTGGGGACGCCGCCCTTTTGCGCATTGGCCACACCGGCCACCCGCGCCCCGCATGAAACACCCCGCCACACACGCATGCCAAAGGAGGAACATGCCATGGAAAACCCCATTGACGCAAAACGCCTGGCCGAGGGCCTGCACGCGCTGGCCTTGTTCCGCCCGCTTTTGCACAACGAGGTATTGGGCAGCTTTTTGGCTTTTCTGGACAAAGCGGCCGTGGGCACCGAAGGCCTGGTGGACGCCTACTGCGCCTTTGTGGCGGCACTGTACCGCGCCGGGGGAGACTTTGGCGCCCTGCTGCAGGCCCTGGTGCTGGAGAGTGAGAACCCCGTGGTGTTGCTGCGTGCCAGGGGCGATGTGCCGCCCGCCGAGATGGCCGAGAGCCTGGCGCGCGAGCTTAGCCTGTTTGACGAAATATCGATGCTGCCCCCCGCCGGCGTGGCCCTTTTGGCCCGCGGGCAGGTGGCGCTGCCGCAGTATGCCACAAGCGCCGTGCACCTGGGCCGCCTGTACGCTGCCCGGCTGGATGAAGTGGCCACCAAAGGCTACGGCATCTTTGCGGTGCGGCACATGTTCACCCTGGGGGAAAACGGCACCCTTGTGCCCGTGCGCAACCCGGACCCCCAGCGCCTTTCCGGCCTTGTGGGGTACGAGCGGGAGCGCGCCGAGGTGGTGCTGAACACCGAGGCTTTGCTGCGTGGGCTGCCCGCCAACAACATTTTGCTGTATGGCGACGCAGGCACCGGCAAAAGCAGCACCGTGAAGGCCCTGGCCAACGAGTACCGGGACAAAGGCCTGCGCCTTGTGGAGGTGCAGAAAAACCAGCTGTATCAAATTCCCCGCCTGATGGACACCCTGGCGGAAAATCCCCTGAAGTTCATCTTGTTTATAGACGATTTGAGCTTTCCCGAAAACGATGGGGACTTCACCGCGCTGAAAGCCATTTTGGAGGGGAACATCAGCGCGCGGCCGGGCAACATTGTGGTGTACGCCACAAGCAACCGCCGCCACATGGTGCGCCAGCGCCATGCAGAGCGCATGGGCGACGAGGTGCATGTGAACGACGCGCTGGAGGAAGGGGCCAGCCTTTCGGCCCGGTTTGGGCTCACCATCACCTTTTTGCGGCCGGACAAAGAGCTGTACCTGGGCATTGTGCAGGCCCTGGCCGCCCAGCAAAGCCTGCAAACGCCGCTGCCGGCGCTGCTGGATGCCGCCGAGGCGCATGCTTTGCGCCATGGCGGGCGCAGCCCGCGTACGGCCCGCCAGTTTGTGGAGTATATGAAGGCAAAAGAGCAGGCGCAGCACACCTAAAGCGGCAGCGAAAACTGCCGGGAACACACGGCGTTTTTGCACGCATGTGCGCGGCCCACGGCGGCCGCGCCAAAAATACTTGTTGACAGAGGTTTTACTCTTCGCTATAATGGGGGATAATTTCATAGCACGGTAAATGCGATGATGGGAGCCAGTAGGCTGTGTGGGCAGGCAAAAGGGGAACCTTTGCAAGAGAAATGCCGGTGGGTGCAAGGCATGCCGCAGCACAGCGCGAAGTCTCTTCCCGGAGCAGCCGCCCGAAGGGCCCATGGCCTGTGTAAGCGCGGCCGGCGCGACGCCCCGTTACGGCGCCCGGCATTGCCCCATGGGCAGATGCCGGCCGAGGAGGCCCGCAAGCCGGGCAAGAAGAGTGGTACCGCAGAGTGAACCTCTGTCTCTTTATGGGACAGAGGTTTTTTCTTTTTTACCCCACGCGGCACGGGCCGCACACAGACAACAGGCGGGAGGGACACACCATGAGGATGAACGGCGCGGAAGTGATTGCCCATGTGCTGGCAGAGCAAGGGGTGGATACGGTATTTGGCTACCCCGGCGGTTCGGTTTTGCACATCTACGACGCTTTGTACCAGCACAAGGCGGAGATCACCCACTACCTTACCGCCCACGAACAAGGCGCTGCCCACGCGGCCGACGGCTATGCCCGCGCCACGGGGAAAACCGGCGTGGTTATTGCAACCAGCGGCCCGGGCGCCACAAACCTGGTTACCGGCATTGCCACCGCCTATATGGACAGCGTGCCCATGGTGGCCATCACGGGCAATGTGTCCAGCGGGCTTTTGGGCAAGGACAGCTTCCAGGAAGTGTACACCATGGGCATTACCATGCCCATTACCAAGCACAACTACACCGTGCAGCGCGCCGAGGACATTGCCGGGGTGCTGCGCGAAGCCTTCCGCATTGCGGGCAGCGGCCGCAAAGGCCCGGTGCTGGTAGACATTACCAAGGACGCCACCATAAACGAGTGTGACTATACCCCCGAAAAAGCCTTTGTGGAGGAAAAACTGCCCTTCACCGACGACGAGGAGATTTGGGAGATTCTGCGCTACATCGGCCGCAGCCGGCGGCCGCTGGTGTGCTTCGGCGGCGGGGTCATCGCCAGCGAGGCAGGGGACGTTTTGTACGAACTGTTGCATAAAATGCAGATACCCGCCGTGCACACCCTGATGGCCACCGGCGTGCTGGGCTGGGACGATCCTCTCAACTTGGGGCTGGTGGGCATGCATGGCTCCTACAGCGCCAACAAGGCCATCAGCGAGGCGGATTTGGTGCTGGCCATCGGCTTCCGTTTTTCCGACCGCGTGGCACTGGACACCCAGCGCTTTGCCCCGGCGGCCGACATTGTGCAAATTGACATTGACCCCAGCGAAGTGGGCAAGAACGTGCGCATCAAGCACGCCGTGGTGGGGGACATCCACCAGATATTGAGCCGCCTTTTGCCCATGCTGGAGAGCGCCAGCCACACGCCCTGGTTGGACGAGATAGCCGCCTGGAAAAAAGAGGACTATGCCCCAAAAAGCACTGCCGACCGCCTGCGCCCGCACCAGATTATGGAGATTGTGGGTGAGAAAGCTGGCGACGACGCCATTTTTGCCACCGACGTGGGCCAGCACCAGATGTGGGCCGCGCAGTACTGCCGGCGCACAAAGCCCCGCAGTTTTTTAACAAGCGGGGGCCTGGGCACCATGGGCTACGGCTACGGCGCCGCGCTGGGCGCCCAGGTGGGCCAGCCGCACCGCACCGTGGTGCACATCACGGGCGACGGTTCCTTCCACATGAACCTGAACGAGTGCTGCACCGCCGTAAGCTACAATTTGCCGGTCATCACCGTTATTTTTAACAACTGCGTGCTGGGTATGGTGCGCCAGTGGCAGCACAGCTTTTATGGAGACCGTTTTTCCCAAACCACGCTGGACCGCAAGACAGACTATGTGAAAATGGCCGAGGCCTTTGGGGCAAAGGGCTACCGCGCCACCACCCCGGCCCAGCTTGCCGACGCCATGGACAAGGCCCTTGCGGCGGGCGGCCCGGTGTGGATAGAGTGCGTTTTGGACCGCGACGAGATGGTGAGCCCGATGATCCCCTCGGGCGGCACGGTGGACGATATCATCTTTTATTGAGGACGCCCCAAGCGACAAAGTGACGGAGGATAAGCCGTATGAACGATAAAAAGCAAGTGGTGTCCCTGCTGGTGGACAACAACGCCGGCGTGCTGGCGCGCATTTCCAGCCTGTTTGCGCGCAAGGGCTTCAACATAGACAGCCTGACCGTGAGCGCCACCGACGACGAGAGCGTGTCCCGCATCACCATTACCACCAGCGGCGAGGAGCATGTGCTGCGCCAGATTTTGAGCCAGACCGAAAAGCTGTGGGAGGTGCGCTGCGTGGTGCCGCTGGAGCCGGAGACGAGCATCCAGCGCGAGCTGCTTTTGGTAAAGGTGAAGGCGGACGAAGCCATGCGCCACCATGTGCGCGAGGCCGCGGACATCTATAAGGCCAGCGTGGTGGATTTGTCTGTGGACAGCATGGTGGTGGAATTGACCGGCAAGCCCAGCAAGATAGACGGTTTTTTGGCGGTGATAGGCCAGTACGAGGTGTTGGAGCTATGCCGCACCGGGGTGACAGCCCTGCAGCGCGGCGCAGACGTTTTGGGCCGCGAGGGGGACGCGTGACGCCGTGTGCCCAAAAGGCGCCCACCCTGCGGTTTGTGCAGCCGGATGAAAGCTTGCGCGGGGAGATAGAGGCCTTTGCCCAAAGCTTTTATGCCGCCGGGGAGGACACCATAAACGGCAGCGGCGGGTTGGACTTTTTCCCCAGTTTTGCCACCTGGCTGCGGTACCTGCGCCGGGTGGAGGCGGGCGAAGAGGAGGGGCTTGTGCCCTCGGTGGTGCGCTTTGCCCAGGCGGAAGGCGGCCGGCTGCTGGGTGTGGTAGACATTCGCCCCGCCCTGCCGGCAGAAAAGCTGCATTTTGGCCATGTGGGTTATGCCACCGCGCCGCCATACCGCGGCAGGGGTGTGGGCAGCGCCATGCTGGCCTGGGCCCTGGCGCAGCTGCGCGGCGCCGGTGTGGGGGACATCATTGCCTGCTGCTATGCAGACAACCTGCCCAGCCGCCGTGTGCTGGAAAAAGGCGGCTTTGCCCGCCGCACCGCGCGCACAGAGGAAGAGACAGGCAAGAGGATATTGGAATACAGACATTCAGAAACCATAAAAAGGAGTGGGAAAGATGATTAAAAAGTATTATGACAAAGACTGCAACCTCGGCATGTTGGACGGAAAAACCGTGGCCGTCATCGGCTACGGCAGCCAGGGCCACGCCCATGCGCTGAACCTGCACGAAAGCGGCGTGAAGGTGGTGGTGGGCCTGCGCGGCACCTCGGCCAGTGTGGCGGCGGCAAAAGATGCCGGGCTTACCGTGTTGGAAGTGGCCGACGCCGCCAAGGCGGCCGACCTCATCATGATGCTGGTGCCGGACGAGCTGGCCCCGTCCATCTACGAGAGCCAGATAAAGCCCGCCCTTACAGAGGGCAAGGTGCTGATGTTTGCCCACGGTTTTAACATCCACTTCCAGCAAATTGCACCGCCAAAGAACGTGGACGTCATCATGGTGGCGCCGAAGGGCCCGGGGCACACCGTGCGCAGCCAGTATGTAGCGGGTGCGGGCGTGCCCAGCCTGGTGGCCGTAAGCCAGGATGCTTCCGGCAAGGCGCTGCAGTATGCCCTGGCCTATGCCGCGGGCATTGGCGCCGGGCGTGCCGGCATTTTGGAGACCAGCTTTAAAGAGGAGACCGAGACCGACCTGTTTGGCGAGCAGGCCGTGTTGTGCGGCGGCGTTACCGCCCTGATGGCCGCCGGATTTGAGACGCTGGTAGAGGCCGGGTACGAGCCGGAGATGGCCTACTTTGAGTGTGTGCACGAGATGAAGCTGATCATTGACCTTGTGAACGAAGGCGGCTTCGACTATATGCGGTATTCCATCTCTAACACCGCCGAGTATGGCGACTACCGCACCGGCGCGCGCATTATTACCGACGACACCCGCAAAGAGATGAAAAAGGTGCTGAGCGAGATACAAAACGGCGTGTTTGCCAGCGATTTTATTCAGGAGATGGGCGCCGGTGGCAAGGCACGGTTTTTGGCCACCCGCAAAAAAGAGAGCGAGAGCCTTTTGGAAAAAGTGGGCAAGGAACTGCGCGGCATGATGAGCTGGCTGAAAAAGTAGATAAATGGCGCATTGCTGCGTTGGCTGCAAACGCGCGCCTCGGTTACATATAAAGTATATGCGCCCTCGCGCTTATTTTTGCCGCCTTGCACTGCATCCATTTCTTTGTGCGGGCGCATTGCTGCGTTGGCTTTATAAAGAGGACAAGGAGAACCTATGAAAGAACACAGCAAAAACGTGATGCGCGGGGTGGAGCGCGCGCCCAACCGCAGCCTGTTTTACGCCATGGGCTACACCCCCGAGGAGCTGGAGCGCCCGCTGATTGGCGTGGTGAGCGCGCACAGCGAGGTGGTGCCGGGGCACATCCACCTGGACAAGATTGCCGAGGCGGTGAAGGCCGGGGTGCGCAGTGCCGGTGGCACGCCCATTTTGGTGCCCAGCATAGGTATATGCGACGGCATTGCCATGGGCCACGAGGGCATGAAGTACAGCCTGCCGTCCCGCGAGTTGATTGCCGACAGCGTGGAGAGCATGGCCAAAAGCCACGGCTTTGACGGCCTGGTGCTGGTACCGAACTGCGATAAAATCGTGCCGGGGATGATTATGGCGGCGGCGCGGCTGAACCTGCCCGCCGTGCTGGTAAGCGGCGGGCCCATGATGGCCGGCACCATGGACGGGCGGGAAATCAGCCTCTCACAGATATTTGAGGCGGTGGGCGCCCGCATGGCGGGCATGATAGACGACGATGCCCTTACCGAGTATGAGCAGGCCTGCTGCCCCGGCTGTGGCAGCTGCGCGGGCATGTACACCGCCAACAGCATGAACTGCCTTAGCGAGGCGCTGGGTATTGCCCCGCCGGGCAACGGCACCATACCCGCGGTGCACGCAAAGCGCATTATGCTGGCAAAGCGGGCAGGGGCCCACATTATGGGCCTGGTAGAAAAAAACATATGCACGCGGGATATCATCAACGCAAAAAGCCTGCGCAACGCCATGGCGTGCGACATGGCCCTGGGCTGCAGCAGCAACAGCGTGCTGCACCTGCTGGCCATTGCCCACGAGGCCGAGGTGCCCCTTACGCTGGAGGACATCAATGCCCTGAATGCGGAGATACCGAACCTGTGCCATTTGGCCCCGGCAGGCCCCGCCCATATACAGGATTTGGACGCCGCGGGCGGCGTGCCCGCCCTGATGGCGGAGCTGGCCAAAGCCGGCAAACTGGATGTTGGCCTGCTTACCTGCACCGGCAAAACCGTGGCCGAGAACATTGCCGGGGTGGCAAACAAAACCCCCGCCGTGTTGCGCCCGGTAGAGGACCCCTACAGCGAGACCGGCGGCATAGCCGTTTTGTGGGGCAACATTGCCAAAAACGGCGGCGTGGTAAAGCGCAGTGCCGTGGCGCCCGAGATGCTGTGCCACGAGGGCCCCGCCCGCGTGTTTGACGGGGAAGAGGCGGCCATTGCGGCCATTTACAAGGGGGAGATAAAGCCCGGGGACGTGGTGGTGATACGCTACGAAGGACCCCGTGGCGGCCCCGGCATGCGCGAGATGCTGAACCCCACCTCTGCCCTTGCCGGCATGAAGCTGGACAAGGAGGTGGCCCTTATTACCGACGGGCGCTTTTCCGGCGCGTCCCGTGGGGCGTCCATTGGGCATGTAAGCCCCGAGGCCGCCAGCGGCGGGGAGATTGCCCTGGTACAGGAGGGGGACATCATCGCCATAGACATTCCGGCCGGCAAGCTGGACGTAAAGCTGACGGACGATGAGCTGGAAAAACGCCGGGCGGCCCACACGCCGCCCCCTCCGGCCGTAAAGGGCGGGTGGCTGGCGCGCTATGCCCGCATGGTGGCCGGCGCCGAAAAAGGCGCCGTGCTGGAGTGAAGGGCCCTGTAGCAGACAGCGAAAAGCCCTCCCGCGTGGGAGGGCTTTTGTTTGAAGAAAGATGGTTCAACCCGACATCGTCCCGCTCGTGCCTTGCGGGTTGCGCGCTTACTCTTCCGCCGGTTGCTGCGGCGCGCCGGGGGCGGCAGCGTCCTTTTCCGCCTGCAGGCGGCGCAGTTCCGGCATTACGGTGGCCAGCATGGTGAAAAAACACAGCGAGCCGCCAATGACGTTGGAGATGGGCTCTGCCACGAACACGCCGTTCACCCCAAGGCCCGTAAGGCGGGGCAGCAGCAGCGTAAGCGGCACCACGATGACCACCTTGCGGAAGATGGAGAAAAACACCGCCTGCTTGCTTTTGCCCAGGGCCACAAACGAGGTTTGCCCCACAAACTGCATGGCCATGAACACAAAGGCGAAAAAGTAAATGCGCAGGGCGGGCACGGCGCGGCTTACCAGCTCGGCGTCGTTGTTGAAGATATTGATGAAGAATGCCGGGAACAGGTATACAACGCCCCAGGCTACCAGGGTGTAGGCGGCCGTTACAGTGAAGGTGAAGCGGATGGCCTGCTTTACCCGTGGGTACAGCCCGGCGCCGTAGTTGTAGCTGATGACCGGGGACGAGCCGTTTACAAGGCCCATTACCGGCAGGGTGAAGATCTCCCGCACAGAGTTGAGCACCGTCATGACGCCGACGTAAATGTCTCCCCCGAAGGTTTGCAGCGTGGTGTTGCAGGCAATTTGCACCAGGCTGTTGGTCACCTGCATCACAAAGCCGGTAAGCCCCAGGGATACAATTTTGAAAAGCCGGGCCGACTGCACGCGGAAGTCCCTGCGGCGCAGGCGCAAAACGGCGCGCTGGCTGGTGAGGAAACGCAGCACCCAGACGCAGGACAATAGTTGGGACAGCACCGTGGCCAGCGCCGCCCCGCGCACCCCCATGCCCAGGGTAAAAATGAAGATAGGGTCCAGAATGATATTGGTAACGGCCCCCAAAAGAACCGTAAGCATGCCCATTTTGGGAAAGCCCTGGCTGTTGATGAAGGGGTTCATCCCCAGGGTAATCATCACCGCCACGCTGCCAAACAGGTAGATGGTGATATAGTCCCGCGCGTAGGGGAAGGTGGCGTCGCTGGCGCCAAACAGGTATAAAATGGGCTGGTGTAACGCAAGCCCCAGCACCGTGAGCACCAGCCCCGTGCCCACCAGCATGACAAAGCAGGTGCCAAGGATGCTGTGGGCCTCTTCATTGTTGCCTTTCCCCCGCATGATGGTAGCCAGGGGGCTGCCGCCCGTGGCGTATAGGCTGGAAAAGGCGTTCACGATAAGGATGATGGGAAAACAAAGGCCCACCCCCGTAAGCGCAATGGCGCCCGCGCCGGGGATGCGGCCGATATAGATGCGGTCCACAATATTGTACAGAAGGTTCAGCAGCTGGGCCACCGTAAGCGGTAGGCCCACCTCCAGCACGGCCCGGCTTACGCTGCCTTTGGAAAAATCGGTTTGCTTGGCACTCACGCCGTCATCTTCTTTCTGCGGGCGCGGCCTTTTGGGCCAAAGCGCCGCGAACAATGAAAGTTCCTACCTAAAAATACCACAGAATGCCAAAAGGGGCAACCGCCCGGCGCACTTTGCGTTGACCATGTGGAGCCAAATGGAGTATAATAATAGGAAATTGCCATAGGTTGGCAGTGCGTTTTCCCGCGGCAGAACGCCCGGCGGCGCACAATATAGTGGGAAAGTAGGGAGTATGGTGTACCCGATAGTGAAGAAAGAAGCCCTGAACCCGAGCGTGTGCCGCATGGTGATAAAGGCACCGCTGGTGGCAAAAAAGGCCCAGCCCGGCCAGTTTGTAATTGTGCGCCCGCTGGCCGACAGCGAGCGTATCCCCCTTACCATCGCGGATTATGACCGGGATGCGGGGACGGTTACCATCATTTTTCAGGTGGTGGGCGGCGGCACCATGCAGCTGGACGCTTTAGCCGAGGGCGGTACGGTGGAGGACTTTGTGGGCCCGCTGGGCAAGCCCAGCCACCTGGAGGGCCTGAAAAAAGTGGCTGTGGTGGGCGGCGGCGTGGGCTGTGCCATTGCCTACCCGGTGGCCAAAAAGCTGCACCAGCTGGGCGCTGTGGTGCACAGCATTGTGGGCTTCCGCGCCAAAGATTTGGTGATTTTGGAGGACGAGTTCCGTGCGGTGAGCGACGAATATGTGATGATGACCGACGACGGCAGCTATGGCGAGAAAGGCCTTGTGACGAACGCGCTGGAAAAGCTGATAGACGAAGGCAACCAGTACGACGAAGTGGTGGCCATAGGCCCGCTGGTGATGATGAAATTTGTGGCGGCCCTGTGCCAGAAAAAAGGCGTGAAGGTAACCGTTAGCATGAACCCGGTGATGATAGACGGTACCGGCATGTGTGGCGGCTGCCGCCTTACCGTGGGGGGCGAGACCCGCTTTGCCTGTGTGGACGGCCCCGAGTTTGACGGCGCGCTGGTGGACTTTGACGAGGCGATACAGCGCAGTACCATTTACCGCAGCTTTGAACAGCACGCCCGTGAGGACGACTGCGTGCTGCTGCAGGAGAGCTAGAAACCTTACCAAAGGGCGTGATGTTCTTTCTTGTGCGCCAAGAAAGAACCAAAGAAGCGCCGGGGCACGAAGTGCAAAATTTGGCTTCGCGCAGCGAAACAAATTTTCCCGCCGCCCGCAAAACGCCGCGCGAAGGAAGGCGGAGGGCGGTATGCGGTGGTTGGGGCCCAGCGATGCCCCCGGACCCCAACGCCAGAAGTTGCATCGCCTTGAACTGCTAAGGCCCGTATCGCCACGGTTGCGGCGAACGAGCGAGCGCAGTTCTTCACCGGCGATGCCATCTGGAAAGGCCAAGGCCGCCCGCGCTTTGCGGGGTGCGTCTTATCCGGCCATTCATACCACAGACAAGAGACAAAGAGACGATAAGGGAACAGAGAGAATAGAGGAGGTGGCGGCCGCGCCTGCGGCCCAAGCATTATGCCGAACATGGACCCCAAAAAGTGCCCTATGCCCACGCAAGACCCCATGGTGCGCAACAAAAATTTTGACGAGGTGGCCCTGGGCTACACCCGTGAAATGGCGGTGGGCGAGGCCCAGCGCTGCCTGCAATGTAAAAACAGCCCCTGTGTGGCGGGCTGCCCGGTGGCCATAGACATTCCCGGGTTTGTGGGCAAGGTGGCGGCGGCGGACTTTGCCGGCGCCTTTGCCACGCTTAGCCGCCAAACCAGCCTGCCGGCGGTGTGCGGCCGCGTGTGCCCGCAAGAGAGCCAGTGCGAAGAGCGCTGCGTGCGGAGCATAAAGGGCGAGGCCGTGGGCATAGGCCGCTTGGAGCGCTTTGTGGCCGACTGGCAGCGCGAAAACAAAACCGCCCCCGCCGCCGCCCCAAAGGCGAACGGCCACAAGGTGGCCATAGTGGGCGCCGGCCCCGCCGGGCTTACCGCCGCGGGCGAGCTTGCCAAAAAAGGCTATGACGTCACCATTTTTGAAGCACTGCACCGCCCGGGCGGGGTGCTGGTGTACGGCATACCGGAGTTCCGCCTGCCGAAGGCCATTGTGTATAACGAGATAGACAACCTGAAGGCCCTGGGCGTGAAGGTGCTTACCAACATGGTCATCGGCAAGGTGCTCACCATCGACGAGCTGTTTGAAGAGGGCTTTGAGGCGGTGTTTGTGGGCAGCGGCGCCGGCCTGCCCAAGTTTATGGGCATTCCGGGCGAGAGTTTGAACGGCGTGTTCTCCGCCAATGAGTTTTTGACCCGCATCAACCTGATGGGGGCCTGGCAGGAGGGCGCAAAAACCCCGGTGATGCGTGCAAAACGTGTGGCCGTGGTGGGTGGCGGCAACGTTGCCATGGACGCCGCGCGCTGCGCCAAGCGCCTGGGCGCCGAGGAAGTGACCATTGTATACCGCCGCAGCATGGACGAGCTGCCCGCCCGCGCCGAGGAAGTGGAGCATGCCGAGGAAGAGGGCATTATTTTTAAAACGCTTACCAACCCCAAAGAGGTGCTGGGAGACGCGGACGGCTGGGTGCAGGGCATGCGCTGCATACAGTGCAAATTGGGCGAGCCCGACGAGAGCGGCCGCCGCCGCCCGGTGGAGATACCCGGCAGCGAGTTTGTGCTTGCGTGCGATGCGATGATTATGTCCATTGGCACCAGCCCCAACCCGCTGATACGCACCACCACACCAGGGCTGGAAGCCCACCGCTGGGGCGGGCTTATCACCCAAGACGACGCCGGCGCCACCACCCGCAAGGGCGTGTGGGCCGGGGGCGACGTGGTGAGCGGCGCCGCCACCGTGATATTGGCCATGGGGGCGGGCAAGCAGGCCGCCGCCGCCATAGATGAAGCGCTGAAAAACACATGACAAACCTGTTGGCACGCCTGTTTGTGAAGGACTGGCAGAACACCCAAAGCCCCGCCGTGCGCGCCCGCTATGGCAAAATGGCGGGCTGGGTGGGCATTGTGTGCAACCTGCTGCTGGCAGCGGGCAAGCTGCTTGTGGGCGTGCTTTCCGGCAGTATCGCCATTGCGGGCGACGCCGTGAACAACTTCTCGGACGCCGCGGCTTCGGTCATCACTCTGGTGGGGTTTTCGCTCTCTGCCCGCCCGGCAGACAAAGAACACCCCTTTGGCCATGCCCGGTACGAGCAGATTGCCGCCTTGGCCGTGGCCGTGCTGGTGCTGGTGATTGGCCTGGAGCTGGCCAAAAGCAGCGTAGAGAAGATATTGCGCCCCACCCCGGTGGATTTTTCCACCCCTGCGCTGGTGGTGCTGGCCGTGGCCGTTTTGGTAAAGCTGTGGATGGCCGCCTTCAACCGCAGCATTGGCCGGCGCATGGATTCCGCCACGCTGGCCGCCACTTTTGTGGACAGCCGCAATGACGCCATCACCACGGCGGTGGTGCTGGTGGCGGCGGTGGTGGCGCGCTTCACGGGCCTTGGGCTGGACGGCTGGATGGGCGCAGCTGTGGCGCTGTTCATCATTGTAAGCGGGGCGCGGCTGGTGAAAGACACGCTGGACCCCCTTTTGGGCACCGCGCCGGACCCCGCCCTTGTGCGCCGCCTGGCCGCCACTATCCAAAGCTACCCCGGTGTTTTGGGCACGCATGATTTGATTGTGCACGACTATGGCCCCGGCCGCCGCTTTGCCAGCGCCCATGTGGAGATGGCCAGCGAGGAAGACGTGCTGAAAAGCCACGAGGTGATAGACCGAATAGAGCGGGATGTGTACCTGCGGGAAAACATCCACCTCATTATCCATTACGACCCCGTGGCAACCCGTGGCGCCGCCGTGGACAAAGACCGCGCCTTTGTGGCGAACACCCTTGCCGCGTGGGATGCCCGCCTAACGTTGCACGATTTCCGCCTGTTGCGGGAAAAAGGACGCCTTACCTATGTGTTTGACCTTGTGGTGCCGCCGGACTTTGCCATGGACGACGAGGAGATAAAGCGGCACGTTGCCGGCCTTTTGCAGCAGCCCGGCACCGAGGTGGATATATTATTGACGGTGGACCGTTCCTTTGCGGCAATGCCGGGAGAGCAGGACGAAAACCGCCTGAAAGAGGAGGAAGAGGAATATTGATACAGTATGAGTACAGCGACAAGGTGAACGCGATGAAGCCCTCCATTATACGGGAGCTTTTGAAGCAGATGGCCGACCCCACCCTCATCAGCTTTGCGGGGGGCAACCCTTCGGCAGAGGCCTTTCCCGCCGAGGAGATACGCAAAATCAGCGATGAGCTGCTGCGCGACGAAGCCGCGGCCACATTGCAGTACTCCATCACCGAGGGCTACCCCCCGCTGCGGGCCCTGGGGCGGGAGTATTTGAACCGCCAGTTTGCGGTGACGAAGGACTACGACGACGTGATCATCACCAGCGGCAGCCAGCAGGCGATGGATATTTTGAGCAAGCTGCTTTGTAACGACGGGGACGTGGTGGCCACCGAGGACCCGGCCTTTTTGGGCGCGATGAACTGCTTCCGCAGCAACGGCGCACAGTTGGTGGGCGTGCAGATGGAGGCCGACGGGCCCAACTTGGCCAGCTTAGAGGCGGCCCTTACCGGCGACAAAAAGCCCAAGCTCTTTTACACCATCCCCAACTTCCAAAACCCCACAGGGTACACCACGTCCCTTGCCAAGCGCAAGGCCATTTATGAACTGTGCAAAAAGCACGGTGTACCCATTTTGGAGGACAACCCCTATGGCGAGCTGCGCTTTACCGGCGAGGACATTCCCCCCATCAAAAGTTTTGACGAGGAGGGCCTGGTTATTTACGCGGTGTCCCTAAGCAAGGTGTTTGCGCCCGGGCTGCGCGTGGCCCTGTGCTGCGGCGAGGCGGGCCTGCTGGGCAAAATGACCGTGGCAAAGCAGGGCATAGACGTGCACACCACGCTGTGGAGCCAGCGGGTGATTGCGAAATTTTTTGAGCAATATGACTTTGACGCGTTGCTTCAGAAGCTGCGGGGGGTATACCGCGCCAAGGCCCGCCGCATGATGGACAACATGGACGCAAAACTCGACGGGCGCATCACCTATGTGCCCGTGGAGGGTGGTATGTTCCTGTGGCCCACCCTGCCCGACGGGGTGGACGTGCAGGCCTTTATCAAGAACTGTTTGGACCATAAGCTGGCCCTGGTGCCGGGCAACGCCTTTTTTGTGGACGGCAATGCCCCCTGCCAAAGCATGCGCATGAACTTTTCCACCCCGACGAACGAGCAGATAGACGAAGGGGTAAGCATTATGGCCAAGGTGCTAAAGAGCATGCTGTAAGGCATACGTCCAAAAATGCGTAACAAAAAGGGAAAACCGGCCTTCGCTGGGGGCGATGGCCGGTTTTCCCAACACACAAGAATTTCCAAACCTATATATGAACCGCCGAAGGCGGATTGCCATTTGTCTGCCGCGCTGCGCAACCAAAAGCGCAGGACGGCAGAAGAATTGCGGGGCATTTCCCCCGATACCATTTACGCATCCCGGGTGTGCCAAGAGGGACTGTGGCGTTTACCTGCCTGGCCGTCCCTGCGCCAGGCGCCATTTACCGGCTGGGTGGTTCATTTACATTGCTTTTGCCTCGCCCCCTTGCGGGAAACCCAACGGGTGGTGTTTCCCTTGTTGTGGCACCAGTATAGCGACGGTTTGTGAAAAAACTTTGTTGGAACTATAAACCATTCTAAAAGAAAATGTGAAAACCCGAAGGAGATGCCCTTTGTGGCACCCCGCGCGGGAAAGCCGAGAGGAAATAGCATGAACACGCGAAATTACCAGCAGGAGATGGAACGGGCCATGGCGGCGGTGCCCAAGGGCACGCCGCTGCTTTTGCACGCCTGCTGCGGGCCCTGCGCAAGCGCCGTGCTGGAGGTGCTGGCGGGCCATTTTGCGGTAACGGTGCTGTTTTACAACCCCAATATTGCCACCGAGGCGGAGAACGAAAAACGCCTGGCAACCCTGGGCGCCCTGCTGGACGCGGCCTGGCCGCAAAACCAGGTGGGCCTGCTGGAGGGGCCATACTGCCCCGAGGCATTTTACGCGGCCTGCGGCAATATGGGGCATTTGCCCGAGGGCGGCGCGCGCTGTGAGGTGTGCTTTGCCCTGCGCATGGACGAAGCGGCCCTGCAGGCTCAGGCGTTGGGCATCCCCTGGTTTTGCACCACATTGACGGTAAGCCCCCACAAAAATGCGCACAGCGTGAACGCCGCGGGCGAGGCGGCGGCCCAAAAGTACGGCCTGCAGTTTTTGCCGGCAGACTTTAAGAAGAAAGACGGTTACCGCCGCAGCACAGAGCTGAGCCGGCAATACGGGCTGTACCGCCAAAGCTACTGCGGTTGCGAGTATAGCCGGGGGGCAGAGGAACAGGAATAAAAAGCAGGCCGCCGTGGGCGGCCCTGGATAAAACCATATAAAAAAACCGTGGCGTCACGCCACGGTTTTTGCGCTTTGTTGCCATATCGCAAGCCTATAGCGATTGCGCTGGAGCCCCACATTCGCTGCAACAGCGACGATGTTGGTCTATGGCGCCTCCGCAGGATGTACAGGTGAACCGTTCTTTTTGCGCCTGTAAAAAAGTGTTCATATCCCGCTTTGCATCAAACCCGTTTTGTATCAAATCCACGTTATAGTTTTGCCGGTACCGCTGATTGAGGCTTTTGATGCGAGCGCAGGGAAACCGTTTGCATTCAAAGCACCACGAAAGGTTCTGCCCCAAGGCGCATTTCCTTTTTGCACAGTTCCGGCAACTTACCCGTGTAATTTTCTCCTCGGGCGCGCGGCACCCCGGGCAAGGGGTTTTATGGGCCAAATGTGCACTGCAGGCAAGGCAGTTCACACCACATGGCGCAAACATGTTTTCCTCTATTTTGTCCGGCATTTTCATAGGTTCCACTTCCTGCGGGGTGCGTGCCGCATCTCCAAACGCGTGCGCCTTTATGGCGGCGCAAGGTATGGTGCTAGGGGTTGCCAGGCCGCCTGCAGGCGGGCAAGGCCCCAGGCGGCGTTGGCCGGGCTAGTGCTGGGCAGGCACACGGCGGCAAGGCCGGTTTGCGGCTGGCACAGGCGGGTGTAAAAACGGTGGGCCGCCTGGCCGTTGCAAAACACGGCCTGTATGCCGTGCTGCGTGATAAGCTGGGCAATGGCGTTGGGCTGGGGCTGCGCAATGCTGGCGTCTTGCGCGCCTGTGATGCTGCATTGGCGCAGCACGTCCCACAGGGCAAGGCGCCCGCGCAGAATAAAGGCGCGGCGCTCCTTCACCGTTTGGGGCACCGGCTGCCCGGCCAGCGCCGCCACCAGCGGCCAAAAACGGTTTTGCGGGTGGCCATAGTAAAAGCCCTGCGCAAAGCTTTTGGGCGAGGGATAACTGCCCAACAAAAGCGCCTTTGTACCCGCCGGCACCACCGGGGGAAAGCTGTCTGTGCTGCCTCTCTTTGCCATGGGCACCCACCTTTCCCAAAATGTCTGTTCCCTCACAGTATACCACAGGCGTGTGCCCCTTCGCATTTCCCTTTTTCGATGGACATTCGCCTTTTCGGGGGATATAATAGGGGTATCGATGTACGCTTGAGGGGAGGTTTTTCTATGGTGATCCGAAACGGGCTGGTGTTTGGCGAGGACTGCCGCTTCCACAAGGCGGATTTGGTGTACGAAGGGGAGCATATCCGCCATATTGTACCGGCGGGCACCGCCGCGGGCGAGGGCATAGACGCCGAGGGCGCCTATGTGATGCCCGGCTTTGTGGATATCCACACCCATGGCTGCGTAAACAGCGACTTTTGCGACGCCGACGGCGCCGGCCTTGCCCGTATGCTGGAATACTACGGCAGCCAGGGCGTTACCAGCGTGGTGCCGGCCACCATGTCCTTCAATCAGCCTATTTTAGAGGACGTGATACAGGCGGCGCTGCCTTTCTTTGATGAAGACGGCCACGGCGCCGTGCTGCGGGGCATCAACATGGAAGGCCCCTTTATCAATACTGAAAAGCGCGGGGCCCAAAACCCGGAGTATATTGTGGACCCGGCGGTGGAGATGTTTGAGGCACTGCAGGCTTTGGCCGGCGGCCGTGTGAAACTGGTGGACATTGCGCCGGAACTTCCCGGCAGCATTGAGTTTATCCGCCGGGTGGCCGGGCAGTGCGTGGTGTCTCTGGCGCACACCAACGCCACCTACGACGAAGCCCTGGCCGCCTTTGCCGCCGGGGCCCGGCACGTTACCCATATGTTCAACGCCATGCCGCCTTTTGGCCACCGGGCGCCAGGGGTAGTGGGCGCCGCGTCCGACATGGCCAGCTTTGTGGAGATCGTCTCCGACGGCATCCACCTGCACCCCTCGGTGGTGCGGGCCACCTTCCGCTGGTTTGGCGAGGAGCGCGTGTGCCTGGTGAGCGATAGCATGCGCGGCACCGGCATGCCCGACGGCGAGTATGACCTGGGCGGCCAGATGGTGAAGCTGCAGGGCAACAAGGCCACCTTGGTAGACGGCGGTGCCATTGCCGGCAGCGCCACCAATTTGGCCGACTGTTGCCGCTGTGCGGTGCGTTTTGGCGTGCCCATAGAGCAAGCGGTGCGCGCCGCGGCCACAAACCCCGCTGTGGCCGTGGGCCTGGGCACGCAGGTGGGCAGCCTTGCCCCGGGCCGCCGGGCCGATATCCTGCTTTGGGATGCCCAGCTTGCCACCAAGGGCGTGATTATAGGTGGGCGGCGTGTTGTGGGCTAGGCAGTGCCGCAGCAAATGGATATGTTGAGATGCAATTGAAACGATAGAAAAGTGAGGTGCAGCATGGAACTGAAAGACGCCATTTTGAAACGCAGAAGCATACGCAAGTACAAAAGCACCCCCGTAAGCGACGAGGTGCTAAACGAGCTGATGGAGCTTGCCTGCTGGGCACCCTCGGGGGTGAATTTGCAGCCCTGGTACTTCGCAGTGGTGCGCAGCCCGCAGCAGCACGCCAAAATTATGCAGCTGATGGGCACCGCGGCCGGCCGTATGAAGCCCATGCTGGACAAACGTTTTCCCAACCACCCCGAGGTGGCCAAAGAGACCGTCTCCTTCATCGAGAATGTGGGCGGCGCGCCGGTGATTGTGCTTGTGTTCTTTTACACCGACTATGACGAGAGCCAGGGCAACGCCAGCCTGCAAAGCATTGGCGCCGCCGTAGAGAACCTGTGCCTTGCCGCCTGCGACAAGGGCCTGGGCACCTGCTGGATGACCGCCGCCCACATGGTGAAAGAGGATTTAACGCGGGAATTTGGCCAGGGCAAGGGCGAGTTTGTGGCCATGGTAGCCTTGGGCGAGCCCGACGAAGAGGCCCGCGCGCCCAAGCGCCGCGAGGGCCGGTTCGACCTTTTGTAACCACCCGCCCCGGCGGGCCAAAGCGGGTATGGTACCCGCAGCCCGCCTGCCACAAAAACGGAACAGAAACACACGCACAGGCATCGCCGCGGTGATGCCTGTGCCCTGTTGGAGGATACCCATGCCCCTGAGCTACGAACAACAATTTACCGCCTTTTATTTCGAGTGCGATTTGTGGGACCGCATGGCCCCGGGCGCGGTGCTGCGCCGGGTGCAGGAGATAAGCACCGCCCAGTGCGACGCCCTGGGCATAAACGAGGCGCTGTACCGCCGCACCGGCACGGTGTTTTTGCTGGCAAAGCTGTCCCTGCAGGTGCAGCGCATGCCCCGCCTTTTGGAGGACGTGCGTATAGAGACCCGCGCCTATGGCATGAAGCGGGCAGTGTACCAGCGCATGACCTCGCTGCACAACGCCCAAACCGGGGAAAAGCTGTGCGAGACCGATGCCCGCTGGATCTTGGTGGATACCGAGACCCGGCGCATCCGCAGAAAGCCCCTGGACGAGTTTCTCCCCCTGTTTAACGAAGAGCCGGGCGCCGAGGGCCACAACATGGACATTGTGCGCCCCAAAACCCTGTACCCCATAAAGGAGATGCGTGCCACCTACACCCTGTGCGACCGCAACGGCCATGTGAACAACACGAAGTATGCCGATATCGTGTGCGACCACCTGCCCATAGAACAGCTGCGAGCGGCGGTGCCAAAGCGCATGCTGCTGTGGTACCACAGCGAGATTCCCCTTAGCAGCAGCTTTTCTTTGGCGGGGGCGCCCAGCGGCGAAAATGGCTACTACTTTGTGGCCGCCCAGCAAGACCGCAAGAACTTCGAATGTCAAATCGAATTCTGAAAAGGGATGGGTTTTGACCCCGGGGGCGAAAATGGCACCGTTTTGTAACCATTTTTCCCGCCGTATAAGGGCAAAAAGTGATAGTTTTGAGAAATTATTACAAAAAGTTACAAGCACGGGTTGACATTCGGTATCAGAAAGGTTACAATTTAGTTGCAGGAAGGTTACAGCCAGGGCCAACCTGCAGCAAGCGCAAGTGCAAGCTTTTTTCATGAAGCGCGCCCCTCCTCCGGTTATGGCATGCCATAATTTTGGGGCCGCAAAAAACTCCTTGTAGCAAAAAGCCCCCACCGTTCTGTGGGGGCTTTTTGTTGTGGGGCACGAAGGGCTGAATCTGGCTTTGCCAATAAAAGGATATCTTTCAAAACATGTTAAAGGCAAAACAAATTCACCCACGCCCGGCAAGGCAGGCCGCATAGCGGCGCTGCTGTGCCGTGAGAGCGAGCGAGGCGTGGGCAGGGGCCCGAAGTGCAAAATCTGGCTGGCCGGGGATGTTGCGGCGGGGCAAAACCGGTAGCCCCGGATGCGGCAACACGCCCGGGGCTTTTTATTTGCCCGCAAGTGTGGTAGGATAATATGAAAAAGAAAATGGAGGCGATCAGGTGGCAATGATTTACAACGAGCCGTCCCATACCTTTGGAGAGTACCTGCTGGTTCCGGGGTATTCCTCGGCGCAGTGCGTGCCCGCAAACGTAAGCTTGCGCACGCCGGTGGTGAAGTACAAAAAGGGCGAGGAGAGCCCCCTGTACATGAATATCCCCATGACCAGCGCCATCATGCAAAGCGTATCGGGCGAGCGCATGGCCATTGCCCTGGCCATAGAGGGCGGTATCTCCTTCATTTACGCCAGCCAAACCATAGAGGAAGAGGCGGACATGATCCGCCGGGTGAAAAGCTATAAAAAAGGCTTTGTCACGTCCGATTCAAACATTCGGCCCGACGCCACCCTGGCCGATATCCTGGCGCTGAAGGAAAAAACAGGCCACTCTACCGTGGCGGTTACCGACGACGGCACCGCCAACGGCCGGCTGCTGGGCATGGTCACCTCGCGGGACTACCGTGTTTCGCGCATGGACCCTTCAGAGCGCGTGAGCAGCTTTATGACGCCGCTGGACAAGCTGGTGGTTGCCAGCGACGACACCAGCCTGAAAGTGGCCAACGACATCATTTGGGACAACAAGGTGAACACCCTGCCCCTGGTGGACAAGCAGGGCCATTTGAAGCACCTGGTGTTCCGCAAAGACTACGACAGCCACAAAGAGAACGTGAACGAGCTGTTGGACGCCCACAAAAGCTATGTGGTGGGTGCGGGCATCAACACGCGGGACTACGAGCAGCGGGTGCCGGCCCTGGTGGCGGCCGGTGCCGACGTGTTGTGCATCGATTCCTCGGAAGGGTACAGCGAGTGGCAAAAGCGCACCATTGGGTGGATACGCGCGAAGTACGGCGAGGACGTGAAGGTGGGCGCCGGCAATGTGGTGGACCGCGAAGGCTTCCGCTATTTGGCCGAGAACGGCGCCGACTTTGTAAAGGTGGGCATCGGCGGCGGGTCTATCTGTATCACGCGCGAGCAAAAGGGCATTGGCCGCGGCCAGGCCACCGCGCTGATAGAGGTGGCTGCCGCGCGGGACGAATACTTCCAAGAGACGGGCGTGTATGTGCCCATTTGCAGCGACGGCGGCGTGGTGCTGGACTACCACATTACCCTGGCGCTGGCCATGGGGGCAGATTTTGTGATGCTGGGGCGGTATTTCAGCCGCTTTGACGAAAGCCCCACCAGCCGGCTGCGCATTGGCGGCAACTATGTGAAAGAGTATTGGGGCGAGGGCAGCAACCGCGCGCGCAACTGGCAGAGATACGACATGGGCGGAGACTCGAAGCTGAGCTTTGAAGAAGGCGTGGACAGCTATGTGCCCTATGCCGGCAGCCTGAAGGACAACGTGGGTGCCACCTTGGCCAAGGTGCGCAGCACCATGTGCAACTGTGGCGCGCTAAGCCTGCCCGAGCTGCGCGACAATGCCCGCCTTACGCTGGTGAGCAGCACCAGCATAGTGGAGGGCGGCAGCCACGACGTGATATTGCGGGAGACGACGGAGTAGGGGAAGCGTGTAAATGAACAAGGGCCACGCAACCGGGGGGGCGTTATGCTAACCATACAAAAAATGGCGAAAAGTGATGTACCCGTACTGTATGAGATAGCCCTGCGCGCATTTCGGCCCGATTTTGAGAAGTATGGCGTGTACCCACCCCTGCTGAAACAAAAGCAGAAAACTTTCCTGCCGCCGCGGATATTTGGAAAAACAGTTTGGGTGGGGGATGCAATTGTTGGTGGGGCCTTTGTTTTGGCCACAGGGAAAAAGGGCGAGATAGGGGCCATTTTCATTGCCCCGGAAGTGCAGAACAAAGGCTATGGGCGCGAGGCTATGTTGGCCATTGAGCAGATGTACCCCAAGGTGGAAAAATGGAAGCTGGAAACACCGGGCGAAAGTTACCACCTGCACCGCTTTTATGAATCTTTGGGATATGTAAAGGCAGGGGAGATACAGGACCCCAAAAGCGGCATGACGGGCTTTGTATACGAAAAGACCGTGTGATCCATAGTACGACGCATTAAAAAAGCGGTGAGGAAATATCCTCACCGCTTGTTGTTTTCTTTTGCAGCATGCGTGATAGCAGGAGCGTTGGCACACAGCGCCAGCTTTTGGGGCCATGGCTCCGGGCAAGTGGCCGCAGTACAGTGCCGGTGCAGGCAAAAAGCTATTGCCCGGTGGCCAGTGCCCGGCAGATGGTGTGGTGGGCACAGCTTGTGAGATGGTCGTTCACCATACCGGCCGCCTGCATGAAGGCGTAGCAGATGGTGGGCCCCACAAAGCGGAAGCCCCGCTTTTTCAAATCGCGGCTCATCGCCTCGGCGGCCGGGGTACTGGTGGGTATTTGGGCGCCGGTGTCCCAGCTGTTTTGCACAGGTACGCCATCCACAAAGCCCCAGATGTATGCGTCGAAGCTGCCAAATTCCTTCTGCACCTGCAAAAACGCCGCGGCGTTGCCCACGGCGGCGTTCACCTTGGCGCGGTTGCGTATAATGGCGGGGTTTGCCAAAAGGGCGGCCTTCTCCTCGTCGCCCCAGGTGGCCATTTGTACTGGGTTAAAGCCGGCAAAGGCTTGGCGCATGCCCGCCCGCCGCTTCAAAATCAGGTTCCAGGTAAGGCCCGCCTGCATGCCCTCCAGCACCAGCATCTCAAACAGTTTTTGGTCGTCGTGCAGCGGGCGGCCCCACTCTTCGTCGTGGTAGGCGCGCTCGTATTCGTCGTGTACCCAGGGGCAGGTGGCGGCTTCGGCCATAGGGGTGTCCTTTCTTCAGAGGAAATCAGGTGACGGCGCATCGTACCGGCAGGCCTTGATGGTGAGGATGTCGTTCTCGTAAGAGACAAAGGCCTCGTCCACCATCATGCCGGCCAGGCCCAGCTCGTTGTCTATCTCCTCGCCGCCGCTGATGTTCCAGTAATACTGCTCCACCTCGCGCTGGCGGGGAATGTTCAGCATCTTGTCTATTTCGTGCAGGTTCTCGGCCGGCAGGCCGGGTATCTTGGTTTTGATGGTGATGTCCGACACCTCCTCCTTCATCGTGAAGTCAATTTGAAAGGAAGTGCCCCCCACCAGGTGGCAGTAGCCCATAATGTCGGTGAGGACGCGGACGTTTTTTTCATAGCGCAGTTTCATTGTGCCCTCCAGATGGATGTTGCCGCCCGGCAAGGCGGCCTTTGATGCATCACAGATTCCCGTGATTATACCCCAAAAGCCGCCGCGTTGCAAGGGGAAGGCGGAAAGAAAGGCAGCAGGGCTACTCTTTTGCGCGGCGGGCCGCCAAAATAATTGGCACCAGCAACAGGGCCACAAAGCCCGCTGCAAAGCCATTGTTGTACAGGTTCAGCCCGGCGGGCAGCAGGCCTGTGTGCGAGACGATGCAGGTGTGCAGCATGCCGGCCAGAACGCCCCAAAGCACGCCGTACTGCCCGGCAATGGGCGCCAGCCCCGTGCAGAACAAAATGGCCAGGATGTTGGCGGGCTCGGTGTGGGCGGGGTTGTTCAAAAAGGCAAACAGCACCGCCCCGGCCATTACGGGCAGGCAGTTGCGCAAATGCTTGCCAAAGGCGCCAAAGCCCATCATGGTGAAAATGCCCGCTAAGGTGGCGCCGTTCAATTCCGCCCCCAAAGCCAGGGTGATGGTGGTGCCCAGAATGCCCAAAAGGCCCATGTTCAGGTAGGTGGTGCGGCCGTACATCAGATAATAGTCTGTAACCAGGCGGCCGGAGTGGCCATGGATGCGCTTTGTGCGGCTGATGATTTGGTCGCGCCGGCTGCTAAGCAGGGCAAAGGCACACCACATGCCCATCATCAGGTATAAGAAAATGGCCAAAAACAGGTTGTTGCCTTCGCTTAAAATGCGCACGGGCTCCACCGTAATGCCAAAGCTTTTACACAGGGCCACGAGGAAAATCATCAAAATGCCGCCGGCAAAGCCCACGTTGTACAAGTTGTAGCCACCGTGCACCTTGTTGGTGGCGGCCGAGACGATGGGCAGCAAAACCCCCATGACGATGCCTGTGACCACACCGAACACGGCGTCCCATAGCAGGGAGAAACGCCCGCCGAAGGCGAACTCGCTGACCACCGGCGCCAGCGTGGAGGACAAAAGGGCCACCAGGGAGTAGTTGAGAAAGGGTTCCTTTTGCAAGCGGGAATAAAGAAAAACCCCAAACAGAATGGGGGACATGTTGAGGATGTTTTTGCCAAAGAAGGAAAAGCCGATGGTGAGCCAGATGGCCATGATGGTGGAACCGTTGGGCTTTACGCCGGAGATGCGCATAAGCCCCACGCAAAAGCAGCCGGTGATGGCAGCGTTCAAAAACGAGGCACCCAGGCCCCCCACGGCAATATAGTCGGTAACCAGCAGGCTGCGTGAAGTGAAAATGCGCAAAAGGCCGCGAAAAACATCGCCAGGTGCGTCGGCAATAAAGGCAAACACCACAAACACAAACATGGACACAAGGAACAGCTGGTAGGGGCCAAAGCGGTCTCGCAAAGATTTTGTCATCCACTCACTCCTGCCGGGGAGATTGCGAGGCCCTTAGCAGGCCGCCGCTGTTTTTTAGTATAGCACGGGGCAGGGGTATGTGGAAAGCGCTTTTTGTGAAAAATTTGCCGAGAAAAGGGGAAGCGGGAAGAGAGGGCGCGGCAGGAAAAGAGGGTTGGCAAGCCTATGCGCCCGCCGCGCCTGCACCACCGCTACACGGCGCGTGGCCGCCGCCGCTTTACAGCGGGTGCCTGGGCAGAGATCCACCCGAGGGTGTCCCGCAAAGTGTCCTGTATGGGGCGGGGGGCAAAACAGAGCTCTCGCGCGGCTTTCTCGTGGCTGAAATTGTCGTTGCTGGCAAGTGCCCCCAGGGAATACGCTGTTACCAAGGGGGGCCGCCCGCGCCACAAAGCGTGCTTTTCCAGCAGGGGGGCTGCAAGGCGGGCCATCCACATGGGCACCACCGGGCAGCGCCGCCCCTTGCCGGTAATTTGCCGCGCCATGGCAAACAGCTCGCAAAACTCGTAGTGGCCAGCGGCCAGAATATAGGTCTCGCCCACGCGGGCTTTGTCTGCCGCGGCAATGATGGCGGCGGCAACGTCGCGTACGTCCACCAGGTTGTAGCCGCCCCTGGGGCAGGCGGGCAGGTGCCCCTGCACATAGCTACGCAGGGCGGCCACCACGTTGTTGGTGCCGGTGTCTCCCGGGCCAATGATGCCCGAGGGGTGCAAGATGACGGCGGGCAGCCCCCGGGTTTGCACACAGTCCATCACATAGCGCGAGGCCTCGGCCTTTGTTTTGGCGTAACCGCCCTGCACCAGCGCCGGGGAAAAAACCTTGGTTTCGCGCATCAGGGTGGTGCCGGGTGCCTCGGGTATGGCGTGCACGCTGCTGATGTGCAAAAACCGGTGTACCCCTGCGGCCAGGGCCAGCCGCACCATGTTTTTGGTGCCGCCCACGTTCACGTCCCGGGCGGTTTTGCCCACGTTTGAGGTAATATCGATGATGGCGGCGGCATGAATGACCACCACCTGCAGGCCTTCAAGGCCCCGGAACAGCGGCGCCAGGCTGGCGGCATCGCGTACGTCGCCCCGCACGGTTTCAATGGTAAGGCCGGCCAGCAGCGGGGTGGCCTCGCCCGGCAAAACCAGGGCGCGCACCCGCTGCCCCGCCGTGGCAAGCTGCCGGGCAACGGTGCTGCCCAGGTGGCCGTTGGCGCCGGTAATAAGATAAATGCGTTCCATAAATCGTCTCCTGATATTTCCGAAAGCCAAATAGACAGATGTTGAGTTTTTGGCCATTGTGTATTATACTGCACTCTGTATTCATTATATTATACCCGTGTTGGTGCGGCAATGAACAATGTGCGGCGGCATGCAGGAAAATAAACACAAGCCCGCCGGGTGTTGAAAAAGGAGACAGCAGATGGAAAACCGTACCCCCGCCCCCCGGGAGGACCAGCGCGTGCGCCTTACCAAAACCCTGCTGCAAAACGCGTTTTTGGAACTGCTGACCGAAAAACCTGTGCAGAGTGTGACCGTGAAAGAGCTGTGCCAGCGCGCCGGGGTGAACCGCGGCACTTTTTACCTGCACTACAAAGATGTGTACGACCTTTTGGAGAAAATGGAGGACGCCTTGCTGCGGGATTTGGACGAGTTGTTGCAGAGCAACCCGGTGATTGTGTACAACACCCCGGAGGAGGCAGGGGCCGGCTTTACCAATGCCATCTTCGGCTTTTTTGAAAAGAACCGCGAGATGTGCGCCATTTTGCTGGGGGACAACGGCGACAAAAAGTTTGTGGCGGGCATTATTGAGCGCGCGAAGGAGAAAAGCGTGCGGGAGTACCTGGCTTTTTACCCCACCGCCAGCCGCCAGGACGCCGAGATTTTCTACTATTTCATCGCCTGGGGGTTCATCGGCCTGCTACAGCAAAGCCTGCAAAACCCACCGCCGGCGCCCTTTGGCACCATGGCCGCTGCGGCCCAGCGCATCATTATGGAGGCCGCGCGCTTTTTTGCCGTGACGGACTGAAGCAGCCCCAGAAAAAACCGTTTGAAATTGTGTGGCAATTGGGGTATACTGTTGCATAAAGTATATGCCGAAGGACAGGTGTGCGCCAATTGCGCACAGAACACGATTTGCAGACGCGTGCCCTGCCCGCCCGGCCGGGAAGGATAAACACATGAAATACATTTTGGTGATTGGCGACGGCATGGCGGACAACCCCGTGCCCGAATTAGGGGATAAGACCCCCCTGGAGGTGGCGGCTATTCCCGTGATGGACCACTTTGCCCAAAACGGGGAGCAGGGCAGCGTGCTGACGGTGCCCGAAGGCGTGGCCCCCGGCAGTGACACCGCCATTTTAAGCATCTTTGGGTTCGACCCTCGGCAGTTTTACTCGGGGCGCTCGCCCCTGGAGGCCGCGGGCAGCGGCGTGAAGTTGGAGGACGGGGATGCGTCCTACCGGTGCAACATGGTGGCGCTGGAAGATGGCCCCATGCCCTATGAGGAGAAGAAGATCCTCTCCCACAGTGGGGGCAGCATAGACGGAGAGAGTTCCATTGCGCTGATACAGGCCCTTATGGCCGACGAACGCTTTGCCGCCATGGCCCAAAAGTACGGCATGACGTTTTACCCCAGCCCCTCGTTCCGCCACATCGCGGTGCAAAAAGGGGCGGACATCACCGGGCTTGCAGCGGCGCCCCCGCACGACCATTTGGGCGAGGTGATTGCGCCCTGGCTGCCCAAGGGCGCCCCGGTGGCCGAGGGCCTGCGGGAGATGATGGCCCTGGCCCACGAGGTGCTGGACAAACACCCCATCAACGAAACACGGCGGGCGGCGGGCAAGCTGCCGGCCAACGGGGTGTGGTTTTGGGCCGAAGGAGTGGCCATAGCCCTGCCCAGCTTTTACGATGCCCACCAAAAGAAGGGGTTGGTCATCAGCGCGGTGCCACTGGTGCGTGGCATTGGCGCTTTGGCCGGGCTGGATTTTGCAGAGGTGGAAGGCGCCACAGGAGAGCTTGACACCAATTTTGAAGGCAAGGCCGACGCCGCGCTTGCGGGCCTTGCCGACGGGTACGACTTTGTGGTGCTGCATGTGGAGGCGCCAGACGAATGCACCCACAACGGGGACACCCCGGGCAAGCTGCAGGCCATTGAATGGCTGGACAGCCGCACCCTGGCCCGCCTGCAGGCAGGGCTGAACGCCGCCGGTGAGGACTGGCGCATGCTGATTTTGAGCGACCACAAGACGCTTACCTCCACCCGCGGGCACGACGGCGACCCAGTGCCCTATATTTTGTACGACAGCCGGGGCACTGTGGCAAGCGGCCTTGCTTACAGCGAGAGAAATGCCCAAAAAGGGCCCTACATTGCCCAGGGGCACACCCTGATAAGCCGCCTGTTTGAGGAGGCCTGAGGGAAAGCCGCCCGGCAAACGTGCCTTTCTTTGTGGCGTGCCGGGGGGCACCCAAGCAAAGAACAACACAAACCCGGCAGTGGGCGCCCACTGCCGGGTTTGTACATGCCTGTGCCACGCCGCGGCGGGGCCGGCGGGGGACAAGGCGGTTTTTCTATTTGCGGTCAGTCAACATTTTTACGGTGCGAGTAAACCAGAAATGCGACAAGGGCCAGCGCGGCCGAGATGCCAAGAAACTTTTTCATAGCTCGCCCTCCTTTGTATACAGGTAACGAGGGGGAAAAGCGCATCCTTTCAGGTGCGCACAATCCTTCACAAAACTGTCACCAATAGCCAAAAAAGGGGGCCTGCCGTGCGGCGGGACCCTTTTTGTGTACGTTTGCCTCAGGCGGGCGCCGCCGCGCCCAACCCTATGGCCATGGCCACCAGGCGGGCAAAGTCCTCTTTCACACGCGCGCCGGTGCTTACCACCTCTTCGTGAGAGAGCGGTGTGTTTAGCACCCCGGCAGCCATATTGGTGATGCAGGAGATGCCGATGACGCGCATGCCCGCATGGCGCGCCACCAAAGCCTCCGGCACGGTGGACATACCCACGGCGTCTGCCCCCAGCGTGCGGAAAGCGCGTATCTCGGCCGGGGTTTCGTAGTTGGGGCCGCTGTACATCAGGTACACCCCTTCGCACACGGCAAGCTGCGCCTGCTGGGCGGCTTCTAGCAAGGGGCGGCGCAAGGCGGCGGTGTAGATGTCCCCGGCGTCGGGAAAGCGGGTACCAAACTCGTCAAGGTTTGGGCCCATCAGCGGGTTTTGGCCGGAAAAATTGATATGGTCGCATATCAGCATCAGGCTGCCGGGCACAAAGGAGAGGTTTACCCCGCCGGCGGCGTTGGTAAGCAGCAGGGTGTGGGCCCCCAGCCGCCGCAGCACCCGCACGGGGATGGTGGTCTCCTGCTGGGAGATACCCTCATAAAAGTGCGCCCGGCCGTTCAGCACGGCCACGGGGCTATCCTCAAAATAGCCCAACACCAGTTGCCCGGCGTGCCCGGCCACCCCCGCTGCAGGAAAGCCGGGAATGTTCCCAAAGGGGATGGTGGCGGCAATGTTTGTAAGCCGGGTGGCAAAATCTCCCAGCCCGCTGCCCAGCACAAGGCCCATGGCGGGCGTAAAATCGGTTTTTTGGCGGATAAAAGCTGTGGCGGCGTTGATTCTTTCCGTGAGATTGTTCATAGAGTGTTTCCTTTGGTTTCGGATGGTTTTTGAGTGAACAGAACCCAAATCAATAAGACACGTCATTCTTTCTTGGCGTGCAAGAAAGAATTCAGAACCCTAGAGGTTCGCGTCCCATTTGCCTAGCCAAAGTATACCACATTTTGCCCCGGTGAAAATGGGGAAATGCCCGCCGCAGCCCTTGCGGGCGGGGGGCTTTTATGAGATAATGAAAAAATCAAATTTTGTAAGGCGGGAGTGTGGGTATGCAGCAGCTGAAACAGCGTATTTTGCGGGAGGGGAAAGTTCTTCCGGGCAACATCATCAAGGTGGACGGCTTTTTGAACCACCGGGTGGACACGGCCCTGATGCGTGAGATTGCCAAGGAATTTGCCCGCCGGTTCGACACCACGGGTATCACCGCGGTGCTTACGGTGGAGGCCAGCGGCATTCCCCTGGGCACCGTTACGGCCGAGGAACTGGGCGTGCCGTTGGTGTTTGCCAAAAAGGCCAAAAGTGACAATATCGAAGGCGGCCTTCTGCGCAGCGACATTTACTCCTACACTTACAAAAAAACCGTTACCCTGCTGGTAAGCGGCCAGTGGCTGGGCCCACAGGACAAAGTGCTGATTGTGGACGACTTTTTGGCCAACGGCGAGGCGCTGCGGGGCCTTGTGGACATTGTGAACCAGGCCGGGGCCGAGATGATAGGCATGGGCGTGGCAGTGGAGAAAGGCTTCCAGGGCGGGGGCGAAAAGCTGCGTGCCGCCGGGGTGAATTTGGTAAGCCTTGCCATTATTGAAAGCGCAGACGAAAACGGCATTACGTTCCGGGAGGAAGAGGCATGATGGAAACAGCGCGGGTGTGGAAATTTGGCGATGATGTGGACACCGACCAAATCATCGCCAGCCAGTATATCATCCTGCCCGGCATAGAGGAGATGGCCCCCCACGCCTTTGAGAGCCTGGACGCCGGCTTTGCCGCCGCCGTGCAGGCCGGGGACATTGTGCTGGGGGGCGAAAATTTCGGCTGTGGTTCCTCGCGCGAGCAAGCCCCCGGTGTTTTGAAAGCGCTGGGGGTGCGGGCTGTTGTGGCCAAAAGCGTGGCGCGCATCTTTTTCCGCAATGCCATCAACATTGGCCTGCCGGTAATTTTGTGCGATGGCATACAGGATGCCGTGCAAACCGGGGACGAGATAGAGCTGGACCTTGCCGCCGGCCGCCTGAAAGCGGGCGGGCGGGAATATGCCAGCACCAATTTGCCTGCCCACATGCAGGGCATTTTGGCGGCGGGGGGGCTGGTGGCGTCTCTGAACGCCGCGGGCCAGGATGCGCCCGAGCGCGCGCCGGTGCCCCGCACGAAAGACCTGCCCCCCATGACCATGGCGGAAAAAATTATTGCGCTGGCCGCGGGGCTGCCCCATGTGAAGGCCGGGGAGATACACACCGTTACGCTGGACGGCATGATGAGCAACGACGGCACCACCCACATGACCATTGACGCTTACAACGAAAAACTTACACATCCGCGCCTTGCCGCGCCGGAGAAGATGGTGTTCATCATAGACCACAACAGCCCGGCAGATACCCCCAAAACCGCGGCGGCCCACCGCAAAATGCGCGATTTTGCCCGGGAGAACAGCATTGCCTTTTACGAGGGCAAGGGTGTGTGCCACCAGCTGATGGTGGAAAACCATGTGTGCCCGGGGCAGTTTATCATCGGGGCCGACAGCCACACCTGCACCTACGGCGCACTGGGGGCCTTTGGCACCGGGGTGGGCAGCACAGACTTTTTGTATGGTATGGTGACGGGCACCACCTGGGTGATGGTGCCCGAGACGCTGCGTTTTCATATTACAGGAACCCTGCCCCCGGGTGTGTACGCCAAAGATTTGATCCTTACCATTATAGGGGACATTGGGGCCGACGGCGCCAACTACAAGGTGATGGAGTTTGTAGGGCCCGGCATTGCGGGCATGAGTGTGGCCGAGCGACTGGTGCTGGCAAACCTTGCGGTGGAGGCCGGGGCCAAAACCGCCCTGATGGAGCCGGACGAGAAGGTGCTGGAATATATAGGCGCCCGGAATCGCGCGCCCAAGGCCCTTTTAAAAAGCGACGAAGGCGCAAAGGTGCTGGCGCAGTACCACTACAACCTTGCAGACGTTGTGCCGGTGGCGGCCAGGCCCGACCATATTGACGACGTGGTGCCGGCCAAAACCTGCGCCGGGGTGAAGATAGACGAGGCGTTTTTGGGCAGCTGCAGCAACGGCCGCATAGAGGAGCTGCGTGTGGCCGCGGCCCTGCTGAAGGGCCGGCGTGTACACCCGGCGGTGCGCTTCATCGTGTCCCCGGCGTCGAACGAAGTGTATGCCGCCGCCCTGGCCGAGGGGCTGATTGAGACCCTGAACGCCGCCGGCGCCATGGTGGTGAACGCCAACTGCAGCGTGTGCTGGGGTAGCTGCCAGGGCGTTATTAGCCCGGGGGAGGTACTTGTCTCCACCGGCACGCGCAACTTTAAGGGCAGGGCCGGCCACCCGGATTCCAAAGTGTATCTTGCCTCTGCCGCCACGGTGGTGGCCAGCGCCATAAAGGGCGAGATTGCCACGGCGGATATGCTGTAGGCTGCGTGGCGCCTGGGTGCACAGCAAGCAAACGGGAGAAAACACAATGCAGAGTGAATTTAGCGGCCGGGTGTGGCTGCTGGGGGACGACATCGACACCGACATCATCATCCCCACCGAGTATTTGGCCCTGCCAACGGTGGCGGACATGGCACCCTATGCCTTTTCGCCCCTGCGGCCAGGGCTTGCGGGGCAGATACAGCCCGGGGACATTCTTGTAGCGGGAAAGAACTTTGGGTGTGGTTCCTCGCGCGAGCAAGCACCAGAGATTTTGAAAGAACTAAAAATTGGGTGTGTCATTGCCAAAAGCTATGCGCGCATTTTTTACCGCAACGCCGTGAACAACGGCCTGCTGCTGCTGGAGAGCCCCGATTTGCCCGATGCCGTGGCCGAAGGGGACACCGTGACGGTGCAGCCCGGGGTGGCGGCGCGCCACGCCGGGAAAGAGTACCCCTTGGCGCCCATGGCGGAGAACGTGCTGCAAATTTTGGCCGCCGGGGGCCTGGTGCCCGCTGCGCGCCGCCAAAGCGAGGAGATGCGCCGGCACGAGGCCGCGGCGGCGCAGCAGGCGGCACAGCAGCAGGCGGGGTTGCAAACGGTGTTTACCCCGGCGGCGGGCGGAAGCGCCGGCCCCGCCACCCTGGTGGAGAAGATACTGGCCCGCAATGCGGGGGTGCCCCGGGTGCAGCCGGGGCAAATCATCACGGTGCGGCCCACCGCGCTGATGGTTCACGACATTTTTGTGCCCTTTGTGGCGGAAAAGTTCGCCCAGATGGGCTTTGAGAAAATTTGGGATGCGAACAAGGTGGTGCTGATTTACGACCACCTGGTGCCGGCGGCCACCGCAGACGATGTGCGCCACTTCCAGGTGGGGGATGCCTTTGCGGAAAAGTACGGCCTTGCCCATGTGCACCGTGCCGACGGCATTTGCCACCAGCTGATGGTGGAGCAGGGCTATGTGTGCCCCGGCGGGGTGGCCTTTGGCACCGACAGCCACACCACCACCTATGGCGCGGTGGGCGCGTTTGCCACCGGCATAGGCTATACCGAGATGGCCGCCGTTTTGGGTACCGGCAGCCTGTGGGTGCGGGTGCCCCCCACCATACAGGTGCGGGTAGAGGGCGCGTTTGCCCCGGGCGTGGGCGCAAAAGACTTGATACTGCGCCTTTTGGGAGACATTGGCGCCGATGGCGCGGTGTACCAGGCGCTGGAGTTTTGCGGCAGCGCCATTGAGGAGATGAGCCTTGCCTCGCGCATGGTGATAGCCAACATGGCGGTGGAGGCCGGGGCCAAGTGCGCCGTGTTTGCGCCGGACGGAAAGGCACTTGCCTTTTGCGACGCGGCGGATGTACCACTGGAAGAACTGCGGGCCGACGAAGGCGCGCAGTATGCCCGCGTGATGGAGTACGACGCGTCAACGCTGGAAGCGGTGGTGGCGTGCCCGTCTCAGGTGGACAAAGTGGTGCCGGTGCATGCGGTGGCCGGCACCAAGGTGGACCAGGTGTTTATAGGCAGCTGCACCAACGGCCGCTTAGAGGACTTGCAGATAGCGGCAGATATGTTGCGGGGCAAACAAATTGCCCCCTATATACGGCTGATTGTTACGCCGGCCAGCCGCGAGGTGTACGGCCAGGCGGCAAAGCTGGGCCTGCTGGAGGATTTGATACGCGCCGGGGCCACCGTTACCCTGCCGGGTTGTGGGCTGTGCTGCGGGCGGGCCGGGGGCATTTTGGCCGGTGGCGAGGTGGTGCTGGCCACCAACAACCGCAACTTTATGGGCCGCATGGGCGACGCCACGGTGCAAATTTACTTGGCGTCGCCGGCGGTGGCGGCCGCCACCGCCCTGGCAGGCGAGATTGCGTTGCCATAGGGTTGGCATAAAAAAGAAGGGCAGCTTTAGTGGGGGGGGAGCAATAAGGAAGCATCTGCCAAATCCGCGATTGGTTGCGGAACGGCAGATGCTTTTTGTTTCTCGTTGTAAACCCTCAGGGTTGCTGCCCTTCTTTTTTATGGTTCGCACCGCCAAAGCGGGCGGTGCGGGAGGTTACTCTATCACCACGGCGCGGCTGCCCATGCGTTCAAAATCGGCCATAAACTCGGCGCGTTCTATCTGGGGGCGGCGGCCATGTGGGTCGCAAAAATAGAAATACTCTTCGTCGTACCCGCACAGCACCACCACATGCAGGTTCATGTAGGGGACATATTGCTCCCCGCTGGCGGCCAGGTGCCAGGAGATGGTGCTGCTGCGGCGGGGGGCGGCATGGTCGGTGGTTTTCCACACAACCATGGGCAGGCCCCGCGCCAGCAGGGATATCAGTTCGTCTTCGTCGGCACCGGTGATGTTCCATGCGCGCAGGGCGGTGTTTTGCCCCACCAGGTAGCGGTTGGCCCCGGCGGTGGCGGGGGAGGCAAAGCAGTAAAACCCGTAGTTTGTGGCGGGGTCTCCGGCATAGGCCTTGTCGGGGTCGGCCCCGGTGAACACCCCGTCCTCATAACGGAAGGCCTCGCGCGGCAGGTACTGGTAGGCCATTTCCATTTTGTCCACGGTAAAGCCGTGGTAACCCAGCAAAATGGCAAGGCTGGTGGCCTCGCAGCCGTTGGGCAGCTGCGGGTTTTGCAGGATGTTTTCCACCGGCAAGATGCGGGAAGCCGGCGCAGGCCAGGTGCCCTGGGGTGGCTGCTTTTGCCCAATGACGGGCGCAATGGCAAACGTGGCGCTTTGCAGGGTGCCGGCGGGCCGGCCGCCTGCGGGCAGTGTGGTGCAGCCGCCCAGCAGCAAAACACAAAATAGCAGCACGGCGCAGGCTGGCCGCCCGTTGCGTTTTTTGTGCGCCATGGCAGGTCTCCTCCTTTGCGGGCGGCAGGCCTACATGGCTTTGGCCCGCTTGTCCAGATACTCTTTCAGCACCAGCGCGTGGTTCACCTGCAGGCTTTTGGCCGCATACAGCAGCGTTACCCGCCCGGCTTGCCCCAGCTGCAGCAGATGGGCGGTGGCTTGCTGTTTGGCAGGCTCGCCCTCCAGTTCTGCCAAATACTTTTCGCGGAAGATGGCAAAGCGCTCTGATTCATGGGCAAACCACTCCCGCAACGCGGGGCTGGGGGCGATGTCCTTCAGCCACTCGGTCAAATCGGCCTTTTGTTTGGACACCCCGCGTGGCCACAGGCGGTCTACCAAAATGCGGGCGTTGTCCTCGGGGGCGGGGGCTTCATAGATGCGTTTGATGACAAATTCCATGGGGGATGCCGCCTTTCTGTGCCTGCACCCGGCCGGGGCGAGGCAAGGAGTTAGAGTTTCACTTTGCCTCTCATGCTACCACGGCCGGCGCGCAAAACGGCGCGGCTTACGTCTGCCCAAAAGGAATAAACCCTAGCGTTCCTCGCGGTAGTAGTTGGTGCCGCAGGCCTTGGGCTGGCTGCGCTCCTTGCTTTGGCGGATGCTGGTGAAGATGAGCACCAGCACGGTGGCCACAAAGGGGATGGCGTCGTACACCTGGGTGGGCACGCCGCTGATGGGCAGGTAGTACCGCAGCACCGAGAGCCCGCCGAACAAAAGGCTGCCCAGAATGGCGCGCGCGGGGCTCCACGCGGCGAAGATGACCAGCGCCACGGCAATCCATCCGCGGCCGCCCACGCAGTTGTGCACCCAGGTGCCCGAGGTGCGCACCATGGAGATGTACATGCCCCCCAGCCCGCAAATGCCGCCCCCTATGCAGGTGGCAAGGTATTTGTACAGTGTTACGTTAATGCCGGCGGCGTCGGCGGTGGCGGGGTTTTCCCCCACGCTGCGCAGGTTCAGCCCCTTGCGCGTGCGCCCCAAAAACCAGGCCAGCACCGCCGCAATGGCCAGGGCGAAGTACACCATAAAGTCGTAATTGAACAAAAGCCGCCCCAGCACGGGGATGTCGGACAGCAGAGGGATGCGCAGCGGCGTGAACACCTGTTTGATGGGTTCTGCCACGGAGGCATAGCCCCCGGCGCGGATGCCCAAAAGCTCTCCAATAAAGTTGCCCAGCCCGGCGCCGAAGATGGTGAGGGTGAGGCCGGTGACATTTTGGTTGGCGCGGAACGTAACGGTGACCACCGCATAGATGAGCCCGCCCACGGCTCCGGCCAAAAAGCCCATCAGAATGGCAAGCGCCGTGGCGACATAGGGGTTCATTGCCGCGCCTGCGGCCTGCTGGTACAGGAAGGCGGCAGAGATGCCGCTGGCCGCCCCCATGAACATCATGCCCTCTACGCCCAGGTTCAGGTTGCCGCTTTTCTCGGTTAAAATTTCGCCCAGGGTGCCAAACAGCAGGGGCGTTGCGGCCAGCACCGCCGCGTTGATGAATAGGAGGATCTGGTTCAAAG